>NZ_JBSFEO010000007.1:0-322594 GCF_053594475.1 Embleya sp. NPDC001921 | reverse complement strand
CCGACGGCCTGGAGATGGTGAACATCCGGTTCCCCAATGCGGACAAGCCGTTGGCGCCGTGCGAGGCCGGGAACATCATCTACGATTCGACTCGACCGCCCCGCCCCACTCGCCCACCGGCCGGTGTCGGCCGGGAGGCGTCCTACATGCCCAGCGTCGCGGCCAAGTCCCGCTTCAGTCGCTCCAACGCCGCGTGCGCCGCCGCGCGTGCGCCGTCGACGCCGACCTCGGCGATCCGCTTCGGGTCGACCACGACCTCCAGGTAGGCCTTGAGCTTGGGTTCGGTCCCGGAGGGACGCACCACGACACGGCCCGCGAGCAGGTCCGTGCCGTCGCCGGCCAGCGTGTAGCGCAGGCCGTCGGTGGGCGGCAGGCCGTCGGCCGGCGGGTGCAGCAGGTCCTCGGCGCTCGTCACGGCCAACTCGCCGAGCGTGCGCGGGGCCCGCTCGCGCAGCGCCCGCATCGCGTCCGCGATCGGTTCGAGGCGGTCCACCCGCACCGAGTACTGGTCGGTCGCGTACAGCCCGTACCGGGTCGCGACGGCGTCCAGCAGGTCGGGCAGCGTGCGGCCGTCCCGCTTGGCGCGGGCCGCGAGTTCGGCCAGCATCAGCGCGGCGGTGACGCCGTCCTTGTCGCACACCCCGGCCGGGTCCACGCAGTAGCCCAGCGCCTCCTCGTACGCGAACGCCAGGTCCGGCACGCGGGCGAGCCACTTGAAGCCGGTCAGCGTCTCGGTGTGGGCGATGCCGTTCGCGCGGGCGATCGCGCCCAGCAGTGAGGAGGACACGATCGTGGTGGCCAGTACGCCGTCGGTGCCCCGGCGGGCCACCTCGTCGCCGAGCAGCGCGCCGACCTCGTCGCCGCGCAACATCCGCCAGCCGCCCGCGACCGCGGGGTCCGGTACCGCGACCGCGCACCGGTCGGCGTCCGGGTCGTTGGCGATCACCACGTCCGCGTCCTCGGCGAGCGCGGTGCGGAACGCGAGGTCCATCGCCCCGGGCTCCTCCGGGTTCGGGAAGGCCACGGTCGGGAAGTCCGGGTCCGGGTCCGCCTGTTCGGGCACCGGTCGAACGTCGGCGAAGCCCGCGCGGTCGAACGCGCCGAGCATCACGGTGGAGCCCACGCCGTGCATCGCGGTGTGCACGATCCGCACGTCGCGCGGCCCGGCCGGGTCGAGGACGGTCACGGCGCGGTCGAGGTAGGAGTCGATCAGCGCCTCGCCGAGCGTCTCCCAGCCGTCCTCGGCCATCGGCACGTCGGCCAGGGAACGGACCGCCGCGATGTGGCCGGCGATCTCCGCGTCGGCGGGCGGCACGATCTGCGACCCGTCGCCGAGGTAGACCTTGTAGCCGTTGTCGCGCGGCGGGTTGTGGCTCGCGGTGACCATCACCCCCGCGACGCAGCCCAGGTGCCGGATCGCGTAGGCCAGCACCGGCGTGGGCAGCGGGCGGGGCAGCAGCAGCGCGTGCAGCCCGGCCGCCTCCATGACGGCGGCGGTGTCCCGGGCGAACACGTCGGACTTGTGCCGCGCGTCGAACCCGATCACCACCGCGTTGCGGGTCGCGGCGGGCGCGGCGGTGTCGGTGACGTACGCGGTCTTGAGGTACGCGGCCAGACCCGCCGCCGCGCGGATCACCACCGCGCGGTTCATCCGGTTCGGCCCGGCGCCCAATTCGCCGCGCAGCCCCGCGGTGCCGAACTGGAGCAACCCGGCGAAGCGATCCGCGAGGCCCTCCCGATCGTCCGCCTCGAGCAACGCCTCGAGCTCGGCCCGGGTGTCCGGGTCCGGGTCCTCGGCCAGCCAGGCGCGTGCGATCTCGATGACGTCGCTCAACACGGACTCCTCGGTGCGGAAAGGATCAAAGAGGACGGGAAGGGTGCCGCGCGCGCTCAGATGCGCGGCAACACCTGGGTCAGCAGGCGGCCCATGCGCTCGGCGGACGCGCGTCCGGCGGCCAGGACCTCTTCGTGGTTGAGCGGCTCGCCGGTCATGCCCGCGGCGAGGTTGGTGACCAGCGAGATGCCCAGGATCTCGGCGCCGGCCTCGCGCGCGGCGATCGCCTCGATGGTCGTGGACATGCCGACGAGGTGCCCGCCGATCGCGCGGACCATGCCGATCTCGGCCGGGGTCTCGTAGTGCGGGCCGGGGAACTGCACGTACACGCCCTCTTCGAGGTCGGGCTCGACCTCGCGACACAACGCGCGTAGCCGCGGAGAATAAAGGTCGGTCAGGTCGACGAAGTTGGCCCCGACGATGGGCGACGCGGCGGTCAGGTTGATGTGGTCGCTGATCAGCACCGGCTGACCGGGCACGAAGGACGGGCGCAGGCCGCCGCAGCCGTTGGTCAGTACGACGGCCTTGCAGCCGGCCGCGACCGCGGTGCGCACGCCGTGCGCGACGGCCGCGACGCCGTGCCCCTCGTAGAGGTGGGTGCGGCCGAGGAAGACCAGCGCGCGGCGGTCGCCGATGACCAGCGAGCGGACGGTGCCGGCGTGGCCCTCGACGGCGGGCGGCGGGAAGCCGGGCAGTGCGGTGACCGGGAACTCGTGCTCCGGGTCGCCCAGCATGTCGGCGGCGGGCACCCAGCCAGAGCCCATGACGAGCGCGATGTCGTGCGTCGCGGCACCGGTGAGCCGCTGAAGGCTTTCGGCGGCCTCGGCGGCGGCCGTGTACGGGTCGTGGCTATCCAATACGTTCACATCGATGAGCGTAAATGCTGTACCCGCAAAGGGCGCGGGCGGGGTCTATGCGCGTAGAGGACTGTGATACGACCGCAATGACAGCGAGGGACGATTGGTGCGGTTCGGTGGTGATACGTCCGTTCAGATGAGCGGGTGGACCGGGTTCGTGTGGGCCGCCACGCGGACGCGCGAGACCTCGACGCGGCGGGTGTACACACGTGGGGTCGGCCGCCCGAGCGCTGCCCGCGGCCCGGTCGGCCGGCCGGTTCGGTCCTCGGGCCGGCCGGGTGCGACGCGGGCCAGGGCACGCCCTAGGTGCAGGGGCGGTTGCGGAGTTCCTTGACGTAGTCGTCGGGGGCGCCGGCGGACTCGGCCGACTCGGCGACCATGCCGAGGTAGCGCGCCGAGGGCAGGCCGCCCTCGTAGTCGTTGAGCACGTACAGCCACGCGACCTGCTCGCCGAACAGGGACTCCACCCGGACCCGGACCTTGCGGTACAGGCCCAGCGGCATGCCCTCCCACCGGTCGAGGTCGGGCTCGTCCATCTCGGCCAGGTCGTACAAGGCGACGAATACCTGGGACAACTCGTCCTCGACGACCGTGGCCAGCGATCCGTCCCAGCCCAACTGCTCGCCGCCGAAGGTCAGCCGCCAGCCGGGCAGCCAACCGGTGTGGCGCAGAGGGGAGTGCGGGGCACGCCGGGCCATCTGCCGCGCGTCGAGGTTGCTTGCGTACGCGGCGTAGAGGGGCATGGCCGCAGCCTACGCGACGCGCGGTCATGGGAGAGAATGACACCCGTGACTCGGATTGTGATCGTAGGCGGAGGACCCGGCGGGTACGAGGCGGCTTTGGTCGCGGCACAGCTCGGAGCCGAGGTGACGGTGGTAGAGCGCGAAGGCGTGGGGGGTGCGGCGGTACTGACGGACTGTGTCCCGTCCAAGACCCTGATCGCCACGGCCGAGGTCATGACGAACTTCGCCGACTCGCACCACGAGCTCGGCATCTACGTCGACGACGGCACCCCGGGCACGCTGGATCGCCCGATCGTGGGCGTGGACCTGGGCGTGGTCAACCGGCGCGTGCTGCAACTGGCCAAGGCCCAGTCCAACGACATCGCGCAGAGTGTCACCCGCGCCGGCGTGCGGGTGCTGCGCGGCACCGCCCGGCTGGACGGGCCGCGCCGCGTGGTGGCCGACCTCGCCGACGGCTCCGAGCGCACGCTCGACGCGGACGCCATCCTGATCTCCACCGGCGCCCACCCGCGCGAGATCCCGGGCGCGGAGCCGGACGGCGAGCGGATCCTGAACTGGAAACAGATGTACGGCCTGTCCGAGCTGCCGCGCGAGCTGATCGTGGTCGGCTCCGGGGTCACCGGCGCCGAGTTCGCCGGCGCGTACCAGGCGCTCGGCTCCAAGGTGACCCTGGTCTCCAGCCGCGACCGGGTGCTCCCGGGCGAGGACCCGGACGCGGCCGAGGTGCTCGAAGGCGTCTTCCGGCGGCGCGGGATGCGGGTCATGTCGCGCTCGCGCGCGGAGAGCGTCAAGCGGGACGGGGACAGCGTCATCGTCACCCTGACCGACGGTCAGATCATCGAGGGCAGCCACTGCCTGGTCGCGGTCGGCGCGATCCCGAACACCGCGGGCATCGGGCTGGAGGAGGCCGGCGTCTTCCTCAAGGACACCGGACACGTGCGGGTGGACCGGGTCTCGCGCACCACCGCGAACGGGGTGTACTCGGCGGGCGACTGCACCGGCGTGTTCGCGCTCGCGTCGGTGGCGGCGATGCAGGGCCGGATCGCGATGTACCACATGCTCGGCGACGCGGTGGCCCCGCTGAACCTCAAGGCCGTGTCCTCGAACGTGTTCACCGACCCCGAGATCGCCACGGTCGGATATACCCAGGCCGCGATCGACGCGGGCGAGATCGACGCGCGCGGTGTCAAGCTGCCGCTGTCGCGCAACCCGCGGGCCAAGATGCAGGGCATTCACGACGGCTTCGTGAAGCTGTTCTGTCGGCCGGGCACCGGCATCGTGGTCGGTGGTGTGATCGTGGCGCCGCGCGCGAGCGAGTTGATCCACACCGTCGCGCTCGCGGTGGACCTGCACCTGACGGTCGACCAGATCGCCAGCGGATTCACCGTCTACCCGTCGCTTTCGGGTTCGATCGCGGAAGCCGCCCGGCAATTGCACCGGCGCGAGCGTTCCTGACCCGCGGCCGAATCCGCCGGGTGGATCCCGGGGTGTCGGGTCGATCCCTATCGGCGCGGGACACCCCGGGCGGCACCGATGTCAAGATCATCGCAGCCCGGGCCGGGTGGCTCCGGCGCGCGAGGGGCGCGCGTAATTCGGATTCCGCGCCCCTGTGCACTCCACTTACGGGTGGCTTTTCTCGAACATCCGCTGTCCTTCGGGGCCGCCGCGCATACTCGAATCGGACCGGGTGTGATCGCCGCCTCGCGGTGTGTTTCGGTGTCCGTCGAGTCCGGCTGACGCGGAATCAAAATCTGTGTACGGCAGTGCTATCCGCCTCCCGGTGAGCAGCGTTATGGTTGGCCCTCGCGAACGCTGCGGCTTCGCTGCGCCCGGAAACCGAAGCGGTCTTATCACTTTGGTGAACAAGTTCGGGTAAGAGTCGCAAGCGGCTGATAAGAGCCGGTCGTTCGCGTTACCTTCGTCACGTGTTCGCAGCAGAGCGTCGTCAACTGATTCTTGAAATGGTGCGGGCCAACGGAGCGGTGTCCCTTCGGGAACTCGCCCGGGTGGTCCAGACGTCCGAGGTGACGGTTCGGCGGGACGTGCGGGCCCTGGAAGCCGAAGGGCTGCTCGACCGTCGGCACGGTGGAGCGGTGCTGCCCGGTGGGCTGTCCCGTGAGCCGAGCTATTCGCAGAAGACCCACCTCGCGGCGGCGGAGAAGGCGGCCATGGCCGACCTCGCGGTCTCCCTCGTCGACGAGGGGGACGCGATCGTCGTGGGCGCCGGCACCACCACGCAGGAGCTGGCCCGCAGGCTGGCCCGGATCCCGGGCCTGACCGTGGTCACCAACTCCCTTCTCGTCGCGCAGGTCCTCGCCCACGCCAATCGGGTCGAGGTCGTGATGACCGGCGGCACGCTGCGCGGGTCGTCCTACGCGCTGGTGGGCAGCGGAGCCGAACAGGCCCTCGCGGGTCTGCGCGTGCGCCGCGCGTTCGTGTCCGGCAACGGGCTCACCGCCGAGCGTGGCCTGTCCACCCCCAACATGCTGTCCGCGAGTGTGGACCGCGCCCTGATCCAGGCCGCCCACGAGGTCGTCGTCATGGTCGACCACACCAAGATCGGTGTGGACACCATGTTCCAGACGGTGGCCCCCGAGCGGATCACCCACCTCGTCACCGACGAGGACGCTCCCGGTCCGGAGAGCGAGGCCCTGGCCGAGCTGGGCGCACAGGTGCACATCGCCCCCCTCCCGCAGCGAGCCGTCCCCGGCGCCCGCGCGGAATTCAACGGGGAGCGGATGCGCGACATGCGCGTCCCGGGGGTGATGCCCGACCAGTGAGCAGGACCTTGCCGCCAGGTGTCACCCGCCGATCGCCCGGCGCCCCCCGGGCAACGCGCGCCGCACCTGTTCGACCAGGTCCCCGCCGAAGGCACCGAACCCCGTCGCCGACCACACGCTCCGTTCCGCCGGGACCTCGTAGTAGGGCAGGTACGCCCCGTCGGCGACCCGCGCGGTGAGGATGTCCGGCATCGTGTGCTCGCTCCCGGCGACCAGACACGCCCCACACGCCGGTACCGGCGCGGCCAGTCCTCGCATCGCCCACCGCATCGTGGCGTGCGCGGCGCCGTGCAACGGATTGAACAGACACACCGACACCTCGAACCGATGATCCGGGCCGCCCTCGGCCGCGGAATCGGCCGCCGCGGCCACTTCCAGTGCCCGGACTCCGTGCCACACCAACAACCACGCGCCCGCGAGATCGGGGAGATCGTCGGCGTCCCGCAACACCCACGAAGCCGCCTCGCCCGCGTCCAGGGCCCGCAGTTGCGCCGCCAACGCGGCCGGTCGCTCGGCCGGTACGAGCGCCTGCGTGCACCGGGTCAATTCGGCGAGCCGTTCGATCACGTCTTCGCGCAGCCACGCGATCGACGCGGACCGCGCCCGCTCGAGCACCTCGGGCGGGACCGAGAAGACGGCCGGTTCGGCCGACGCGGCGGTGCGCGAGGGCGGGTGCGAGGACCGGGCGCCACGTCGACGATCGGACCACCGCACGCCCAGTGCGGCTCCGGTGCCGCCGGCCGCGAGGGCGGTGGCGATCAGGAACCAGTGGTCCAAGCCGAACCCCCTCCGGCGTTCGCGTGCACGACCGCCCCCGCGCCGACGGGTCGGGCGGGGGCGATCGGAGCGTGCGTCGGGATCGTGGGTGGTCCCGGTGGATGTCCGCCCGGGTCAGTCCTTGATCTCGCAGAGCACCGCGCCGGACGTGACCGTCGCGCCGACCTCGGCGATCAGGCCCTTGACCGTGCCGGACCGGTGGGCGTTGAGCGGCTGTTCCATCTTCATCGCCTCGAGGACCACGATCAGCTCGCCCTCGGCGACCTGCTGGCCCTCCTCGACCGCGACCTTGACGATGGTGCCCTGCATCGGGCTGGCCAGCGAGTCGCCGCTCGCCGCGGCGCCGGCCTTCTTGCCGCCGCCGCGCTTGGGCGCCTTCTTCCCGGCCGCCGGGGCCGCCGCGCCGGACGCGCCGAGGCCCGCCGGAAGGGTGACCTCGAACCGCCGACCGTTGACCTCGACCACGACGGTCTCGCGCTCGCCGGCCTCGTCGGCACCGTCCGCGGCGCCGCCGAACGGGGCGATCGTGTTCTCGAACTCGGTCTCGATCCACCGGGTGTGCACCGTGAACGCGTCGGTCGAACCGTCGAGCTCGGGCGCGAACGCCGGGTCCACCACCACCTCGCGGTGGAAGGTGAGCGCGGTCGCCATGCCGTCCACGACGAACTCGTCCAGCGCGCGCTTGGCCCGCTGGAGCGCCTGCTCGCGGTCGCGGCCGGTGACGATCAGCTTCGCCAGCAGCGAGTCCCACGCCGGGCCGATCACCGAACCCCGCTCGACGCCCGAGTCCAGGCGCACGCCCGGGCCGGACGGCGGCAGCCACGTGGTGACCTCGCCGGGAGCGGGCAGGAAGCCGCGCCCCGGGTCCTCGCCGTTGATCCGGAACTCGAACGAGTGCCCGCGCAGCGGCGGGTCGTCGTAGCCGAGCACCTCGCCGTCGGCGATCCGGAACATCTCGCGCACCAGGTCGATGCCGGTGACCTCTTCGGTGACCGGGTGCTCGACCTGGAGGCGGGTGTTGACCTCCAGGAAGGAGATGGTGCCGTCCTGGCCGACCAGGAACTCGCAGGTCCCGGCGCCGACGTAGCCGGCCTCCTTGAGGATGGCCTTGGACGCGCGGTACAACTCGGCGTTCTGCTCGTCGGACAGGAACGGCGCGGGCGCCTCCTCGACGAGCTTCTGGTGCCGGCGCTGGAGCGAGCAGTCGCGGGTGGACACGACCACCACGTTGCCGTGGGTGTCGGCCAGGCACTGGGTCTCCACGTGCCGCGGCTTGTCCAGGTAGCGCTCGACGAAGCACTCGCCGCGACCGAACGCGGCCACCGCCTCGCGCACCGCCGAGTCGTACAGCTCGGGGACCTCTTCGAGGGTGCGAGCCACCTTGAGGCCGCGCCCGCCACCGCCGAAGGCGGCCTTGATGGCGATCGGCAGGCCGTTGGCCCTGGCGAACTCCACCACTTCCTCGGCACCCGAGACCGGGTCCGGGGTGCCGGCGACCAGGGGCGCGCCGGCCCGCTGGGCGATGTGTCGGGCGGCCACCTTGTCACCGAGGTCGCGGATCGCCTGCGGCGGCGGTCCGATCCAGGTGAGGCCGGCGTCCAGCACGGCCTGGGCGAATTCCGCGTTCTCCGACAGGAATCCGTATCCGGGGTGGATGGCGTCCGCGCCCGAGTCCTGGGCGGCCCGCAAAACCTTGGCCACGTCCAGGTAACTCTCGGCCGGAGTGTTCCCGCCGAGCGCGTGGGCCTCGTCGGCCACCCGCACGTGCAGAGCATCCCGGTCCGGCTCGGCGTAGACGGCCACACTGGCGATACCGGCATCCCGGCATGCTCGGGCGACGCGGACCGCGATTTCCCCACGGTTGGCGATGAGTACCTTGCGCACGATCTGGCTCCCTCCTCAACTGCGGAGAGTCTAGGGATTCGGAGGCGGGCACCCTCGGCCGCCCCACCTCGTCATGGGTACGGCTACCCGCCACGTTCATGGCCATCGGTGGAGCTGCCGGCCACGTTGCCGGTGGGGTCAACGTACTCCCGACGAGGTCGGCGCCGACGCTCGGGTACGGCTGTAACGTGTTTCAGTTTATTGTCGGGCCGGGTCAGCCGCCCAGGCAATCGCCGCCGGACGCGTGTCCGAGCAGTCCGCTTTCGGGCACGTTCGCCCCGGCCATCTTCCCGCAGTGCTTGCAGGCCTTGGCCCATGGATTGCCGGTCGGTCCGTCGGGCCCGTACTGATACACCCACTCGTGGTCGTCGTGACCCTCGGCACACATGTCCCACGCGTTGCCCGGTTCCCGCACGTCTCGCGTCATCCGCCCTCTCCTCGCGTCTCCCGTGCGCAGGCTACGAGCGCGCACGGGCGATGGAGGCCGAAACACGCGAATCGCCTGACGGCGGGCCGGGCCGGGACAGGGGTGGACGTGCGGTCGATCCGGCGCCGGGCGCGGTCGCGGTGGGGACCGCGGATCGCCGGGAGCGGGCCGCGGGCGGGTGCGGGGCGGTTGCTCGACCGGGGGTATTCGGGCCGTGGTGTTTCCCCCGGGCGGGGCCGGCTGCCACGATGTGAGCGTCTACGGCATCCCATGCCTGGGCAGGAGGTACTGGTGGCAGAGGTGTTCTTGCGCCGGCTGACCCGTTGGCAGGCCGACCAACAACGGGAATCCGTCGCGGATACGTACGTCAAGAGCTACGGCGAGGATCCGCCGGGCCGCCCCGATTTCCTGCGGCGCTATGCCGAGCACATCCAACAGCCGGGGTTCGAGATGGTGGTCGCGAACGGCGCCGGCGCGGCCGGTTGCACGTACGGCTTCCCGCCTCGCCGAACGAGTGGCTGGTGGACCGGCTTCCACGGCGATCTGCCCGAGGACGTGGCCGAACTGGCGTCGGCCGGAAAGGTGTTCGTGATCGTCGACCTGATGGTCGTGCCGCAGCACCGGCGGCGGGGGCTGGCCGGCCGGATGCGGGAGAGGCTGCTCGCGGGCACCGACGCGAAGTTCGCCGCGGTGCGGGTGCCCCGGGACAACCACGCCGCGCTCGCCGCGTTCCGCTCCTGGGACTGGGCCCGGCTGGGCGAGTGGCAACCGGACGCGGCGACCGAGCCCGCCGAGGTGTGGGGGTACCGGATTCGCGGCTGAACCCCGGGCCCGGGTGCGCCGCCGCCGCGGTCGGCCGCCGGGCGACGGTCCGCCTCGTTCGGGGTCAGTCGCCGTGCAACTCGCGCAGGATCTGCCCGGTGCGCTTGTCCGCGGGATAGAACGACTCGATCGAGATCTCGGCCACGGTGATGTCGACCGCGGTGCCGAACGTGGCCACGGTACTGACGAAGGACAGCACCTCCCCGCCGAACCGGATGCCCAGCGGGATCGCCGGCGCGCCGGGGCCGGCCGCGTTCGGCGGCTCGCCGCCCGGGTAGCCGCTCACCTCGTCGTACAGCGCCCGCACCAGCGGGTCCGCGGTGATCGCGGCCTGCCGGCGCAGCCGGTGCAGCAGGTGCGCGCGCCACTGCGCGAGGTTGACGATCCGCGGCGCCATGCCCTCCGGGTGCAGGCTCACCCGGTAGGCGTTCAACGGGTCGGTGAGCAGCTCGGGGGCGACGCCCTCGGTGAACAGCGCGATGCTCGGCGTCGCGTCGACGATGTTCCACGCCCGGTCCACGATCACCGCCGGGAACGGGCCGTGCCCGACCAGGATCTGGCGCATCGCGGCCATCACCGCGTCCAGCTCCGGCGCGTCCAGGCGGCTCTCGTTGTACACCGGCGCGTGGCCCGCCGCCTGCAGCATGCGATTGCGTTCGCGCAGCGGGACCTCCAGGTATTCGGCCAGCCGCAGCACCATGTCCCGGCTGGGTACCGCGCGGCCGGTCTCGATGAAGCTCAGGTGCCGGGTGGACACCTCGACCTCCACGGACAACTCCAACTGGCTCAACCGTCGGTGTTGCCGCCAGTGGCGGATCAGCTCGCCGCTCGACCGCCGGCCGGCGGGGCGGCCGGCGGGCCGCTCGGTGACGACGCTCGCGCTTCCCGAACTCATGGCACCAGACCGTACGCGGTGTTCCACGGTCTCGGCACGGTAGGTCCGAAACGGCCCGCCGGCTCCTGCGCGTACGGTCATCGCACGGACTTGCGTGCCTTGCGCAGGGCGAACATCTGGAGATCGGCGAAGCCGAGCACCGCGATCGCCTGGAGCACGATCAACGCGGTGCCCAGACCGGTCGGGTCCATCCAGCCCGCGACGGCCGTCAGCACGCTGTCCGCGAACCACAACAGGTTGAGCCCGATCACCACGCGCACCGCGGTGCGATGCGGCGTGGCGCGGGTGGCCACCCGCCAGACGCCGAGCGCGTACAGCACCAGGAAGGCGCCGAGCCCGGCCAGGAAGGCGGTGGACAGGCCGAGCGCGCCGTCGAAGGCGGCGCAGCCGACCAGCGCGGCCAGGCCCACCGCGCCGGTGGCGATCGCGTCGAGCCGAAGCGCGATCCGCAACAGGCCGGTGTCGCCGCGGACGGAGCCGTCCTCGCCGGAACCGGCGGCCGCGAGTGTCGAGTGCAGGGACTGGGCGCTCATGGGATCCTCCAGGGTCGATTGCCGACATCGACGACTGTGCTGGAGACCGGGTGGGGCGGTCGATTCCCTCCGAGGTAATGTCCGGCGATCGACAAGCCCGCGCGGGGGCCGGCGCACAGATGTTCCGAGGGATGGTCGAGGGACTTCCGGCGGATCCGAAACAGGCGGGTCCGCGTCTCCCGCTTCGGGAGCGGACGGGTGTCGTCCTTCCCTAAGCTGCGTGTAAAACGACCCGGGGGAGACGGCCATGGCCGGCGGAGTGGTACGCAAGGCCTACGAGGCCGGCGCCGGATTCGCGGAGGGCCGCGCGCGGCGCCCCGAACCGGTGGGCCGGCTGTCCCTGGAGTGGGTGCCCGGTGTGCTGCTGGTCGTGCTCGGCACGGCCGCCGCCCTGGTACTGCTCCGGGCCGGCATCGACCCGTCCGCACCGGCCCCGGCCGTCGCGGACCCGGACACGTACGGGTCGGCGCCGGCGCCGGTGAGCCCGGGCGCCGGCGACTGGTCGGTGTGGGACCTGATCGCGGTGTTGTTGCCGTGGGCGGTGCCGCTGGTGATCGGCGGGGTCGGGCTCACCGACAGCGTGTTCACCCACCGCCGCGGCGCGGTCGGCGGCGTGCTGGTGATCGGCCTGGCCGGCGCCGCGCTGACCACCGCGCTCGACCCGATCGCCGCGCACTACGACGGCTCGGGCGACGCGCGCTGGCTCGGCTTCGTGTACCTGCTGCGGTTCGGCTTCGCCGTCCAGGTGCTGGTCGGCGTGGTGTTGTGGATCCATCTGGCGGTGCCCCGGCACCAGGCGCCGTTGAACGCCGCGTTCGCGGCGACGCTCGCGGCGGGTGTGCCGCTGTTGTTCGTGCTCGGCGGGCGGGACGTGCTCGACCCGATGTGGGAGTCCGGTGCCGGTCTGCAGACCTGGCTGCCGCTCGCCGCGTTCGGCTACCTGCTGATCCTGCTGCCCACCGGTCGGGTCCTGGTGCCGCCGGGGCGCGGCTGGCAGGAGTCCCAAGTGGGGGCCTTCGGCGGGGTGTTCCTGCTCGGGCTGGTCGGCGTCGGGGTGGCCGCCGCGACCATCGTGATGGGCGACGACAAGCCCCGGGTGCTCGGTCTGTGGCCGATCGTGGCGCTGGCCGGCTGCCTGGTCGCCGCGCTGCTGACCTACCGGGTGGACGGGATCCGCTCGGTGGCGGGCGCGCTGCTGGCGATGGCGGTCGGGCTGGCCGCGTTCCCGGCCGCGCTGTTCGCCTGGGACCGCACCGAGGGCAACCCGGGCCTGGGCCTGGACGGGCCGGGCGAATACGTGCCGTGGCTGCTCGGGCTCGCCGTCGCGGGCATCGTGGGTGCGGTCGCGGCCCGCACGCTGGGGTCGTACGCGATCGGCCTGGCCGCACTCGCCCTGGTACTGGCCGAGTTCATCGGACCGGCGGCCGGCTCCGGGCATCAGCTCGCGGTGCGCTGCGCGGGCGCGGCGGCGATCGGCGTGGTGGTCGGCGGGCTGCGTCCGGAGGCCGCGATCGCGGGGTTCGGGCTGGGCGCGGCGTGCGGACCGGTGTGGCCGGAGCTGCAGGCCGCGTCGGCGGACTACGCGTGGGTGGAGTGGCTGACCAAAAAGCCCGGGGGCGTACCGCTGCCGCTGCTCGTGCTCGCGGCGATCGCGCTGCCGTTGGCGGTCCTGGCCGGGATGCGCGGCACGCCCACGCCGCCCCCGCGCCCCGGTCCCGGGCGTGGGCCCGGATCCGGCCCGGTCGGCGCCCCGGTGCCCGGCGGCGGTCCGTGGGCGCCGAACGCCTACGCCGAACCCGCCCCGCAGCCCTATCTGCCGCAGCAGCCCAACGCCGGCTCGTACCAACCGCAACCGCCGTCGTCCGGGCTGCCCAACCTGGGCCCCGGCCCGGTCCGCCGGGACCTGAACCGGCCGGACGGGTCCGGCTCCTGAGGCTGCGTCAGCGCCCGGGGCGCAAGCGCCCCGGGCCGCGTCGCCCGATCAGGTCCACAGGTCGACGATCCGCACGCCCACGCCGTCCAGGAGCCGGCGCAGCAGCGGCAGCGACAGGCCGATCACATTGCCCGGGTCGCCGTCGATGCCGTCCACGAACGGCGACGCGTACCCGTCCAGGGTGAACGCGCCCGCCACGTGCAGCGGTTCGCCGGTGGCGACGTACGCGGCGACCTCGTCGTCGGACGGCGTGCCGAACCGCACCGTGGTGGCCCCCACGTCGGACACCCGCAGGCCGCTGCGGCGGTCGATCACGCAGTGCCCGGTCAACAGCACCCCCGAGCGCCCGCGCATGGCCTGCCAGCGGGCCAGCGCGTCGGCGGCGTCGACCGGCTTGCCCAGCGCGCGACCGTCCAACTCCAGCACCGAGTCGCAGCCCAGGACCAGTTCGTCGCCACCGAGGTCGGCGGCGACCGCGTCGGCCTTGGCCTCGGCGAGCAGCAGCGCGAGTTCGCGCGGGGAGGCGGCGGTGAGCGCGTCCTCGTCGACGCCGCTGACCACGACCTTCGGATCGAGCCCGGCGTCGCGCAGCAGCTTCAGACGCGCGGGGGAGGCCGAGGCGAGCACGAGGGAACGGGAGGGGGAGCGGTCGGTCATGCCGCCAACGTACCGGGCGCCGGATCGCGGCCGGTCACAGTCCGAGCAGGAGCAGGCCGAGGATCACCACCACGGGCAGGATCCACACGGCGCGCCGAAGCTGGGCCACGGCGCGCCGGGTTTCCTCGGAGAACTCGTCACGCTCACGCATGCGTCCATCGTGGGCCGCTCGGCACGGTGCGATCTTGAGTACGAGTACTCAAGTCGGGTCGTGCGATAGGCCGACAACGCATATGCCGATGGACCGAATTGCCGATCGTCGCAGAAGTGGGCTCGGTCAGGACGGCCAGGCGCTCGCGCGCCAGGCCCCCGGCCCGGGACGCAGTTGCCGGCGCACCAGCCGGGCCGGCGCGTTCCACTGCGAGGGCGCCGCCGGCTCGGGCGCGACGCCGCCGCCGCGCGCCTTGGCCGCCACCACGGTGACGATCACGGCCAACTCCTCCGGGGTGGGTTCACCCCGCACCACCTTGATCATGGGGACCTCCAGGCCCTGACCGGGTCGGCCCGCCGCGCACGGCGCCGCGGGACCGACCCGGTGTGGTCCGACTACAGCGGGATGTTGCCGTGCTTCTTCGGCGGCAGCGTCTCGCGCTTGCCGCGCAGCGCGCGCAGCGCCTTGACCACGTGCGCCCGGGTCGAGGACGGGCGGATCACCGCGTCGACGTAGCCGCGTTCGGCGGCCACGTACGGGTTGCACAGCGTGTCCTCGTACTCCTGGATCAACCGCGCGCGGGTCGCCTCGGGGTCGTCGGCGGCGGCGATGGTGCGCCGGTGCAGGATGTTCGCCGCGCCCTGCGCGCCCATCACCGCGATCTGCGCGGTCGGCCAGGCCAGGTTGACGTCGGCGCCCAGGTGCTTGGAGCCCATCACGTCGTACGCGCCGCCGTACGCCTTGCGGGTGATGATCGTCACCAGCGGCACGGTGGCCTCGGCGTACGCGTAGATCAGCTTCGCGCCGCGCCGGATGATGCCGTTCCACTCCTGGTCGGTGCCCGGCAGGAAGCCCGGCACGTCCACGAACGTCAGCACCGGGATGTTGAACGCGTCGCAGGTGCGCACGAAGCGCGCGGCCTTCTCGGACGCGTCGATGTCCAGCGTGCCCGCGAACTGCATCGGCTGGTTGGCCACGATGCCCACGGAGCGGCCCTCGACCCGGCCGAAGCCGACCACGATGTTCGGCGCGAACAGCGGCTGGACCTCCAGGAAGTCCGCGTCGTCCAGAACGTGCTCGATCACCGTGTGGATGTCGTACGGCTGGTTCGCCGAGTCCGGGATGAGCGTGTCCAGCTCGCGGTCGTAGTCGGTGGTCTCCAGGTCGGCGGCCTCGTCGAAGGACGGGGCCTCCTCCAGGTTGTTGCTCGGCAGGTAGGACAGCAGGCCCTTGACGTACTCCAGGGCGTCCTTCTCGTCCGCGCCCATGTAGTGCGCGTTGCCGGACTTGCTGTTGTGCGTGCGCGCGCCGCCGAGGTCCTCCATCGTGACGTCCTCGCCGGTGACCGTCTTGATCACGTCGGGACCGGTGATGAACATCTGCGACGTCTGGTCGACCATCACGATGAAGTCGGTGAGCGCCGGCGAGTACACGTGGCCGCCTGCCGCCGCGCCCATGATCAGCGAGATCTGCGGGATCACCCCGGAGGCGATCACGTTGCGACGGAAGATCTCGCCGTACAGGCCGAGCGAGACGACGCCCTCCTGGATGCGCGCGCCGCCGCCCTCGTTGATGCCCACCAGCGGGACGCCGGTCTTGATCGCGAGATCCTGGATCTTGACGATCTTCTCGCCGTACACCTCGCCCAGGCTGCCCCCGAACACGGTGACGTCCTGGGAGAACACGCACACCTGGCGACCGTCGACCGTGCCGGAACCGGTCACGACGCCGTCGCCGTAGGGGCGGTTGGCCTCCAGACCGAAGTTGGTCGAGCGGTGCCGCGCGAACTCGTCGAGTTCGACGAACGAGCCCTCGTCGAGCAGGTACTCGATCCGCTCGCGCGCGGTCATCTTGCCCTTGGCGTGCTGCTTCTCGACCGCTCGGGCGCTTCCGGCGTGAACCGCCTCGTCGATGCGACGCTCGAGGTCGGCCAGCTTCCCGGCGGTGGTGTGGATGTCGGGATCGCCCTGTACTGGGTCCATCGTGCTGGCTCCTGTCAAGTCGAACGGCGGCGATCGGTAGCGTAGCCGCGCCACGCCGGCGAGCATCACCGCCCTGCCCCGCGGTGCCTTCTAGGGTGATCGGATGGACTCTCCTTTCACGGATCTGGACCGCCCGCCCCTGAACGAGGCGGCGCTGCGCCGGGCCCTGCTGGTACCGGGTGGGTTGTGGCGCGAGGTGGATGTGCTGCCCGAGACCGGATCGACCAACGTCGACCTGGCGCGCAGGGCGGACGAGGCGGAGGGCCTGGTACTGGTCGCCGAGTCGCAGGTGGCCGGGAAGGGCCGGCTGGACCGGCGCTGGAGCGCGCCGCCGCGCTCGGGCATCGCGGTGTCGGTGACGCTGGCGCCGAACGAGGTGCCGGTCGCGCGCTGGGGCTGGCTGCCGCTGCTGGCCGGGGTGGCCGCGGCCGCGGCGGTGTCCCGGGTGGCCGGTGTGCGGGCGCTGCTGAAGTGGCCCAACGACCTGCTGGTGGGCGAACGCAAGCTGGCCGGGATCCTGGCCGAGCGGGCCGGCGCGGGCGTGGTGCTGGGCATCGGGCTGAACGTCTCGCTGCGCGAGGAGGAACTTCCGGTACCGACCGCGACCTCGCTGCTGCTGGCCGGCGCCGAGAGCATCGACCGGGATCCGATCCTGCGCGCGATCCTGCGCGAGCTGGAGGACTGGTACACCCGCTGGCGGCTGGCCGGCGGCGACGCGCGCACGAGCGGCCTGCTCGCCGCCTACACCGACGCGTGCGCCACGATCGGGCGCCGGGTCCGGGTCGAACTCCCGGCGGACCGCACCCTGGAGGGCCCGGCCACCGGCATCGACGACGACGGCCGGCTCCTGGTCACCACCACCGACGGCCCCACCGCGGTGGGCGCCGGCGACGTGGTCCACGTCCGCCCCACCACCGACTGACCCCCCGCCCCTCCGCCGCGCCGGGTGGAAAGTCCCACACCGGCCGCGGCGGCCCGGACACCCCCGCAGGCCTGTCACCTTGGCCGCGGGTCGCGCGTTCGTCCTTTTCCCGCCACGCGCGCCGCGAGGCGGGCTCCGCTCCGGCCCCTGCCCGATTTCCACAGCCTCGCCACGGCCGGTCGGGCGTCGCGCGTTTACCCTTTCCGGCACGCGCGCCGCGGGGCGGGATCGGCTCCGGCGCCTGCCCGATTTCCGCAGCCTTTCCACCCGGCGTAACGGGTGGGCGGGTGGGCGCGAAACCCGTGCCTTCGGCACGCCTCCCGGCCCCCCGCCCAGGGGACCCGCACAATCGTGGGTGACCCATCAGGAGGCCCGGTGTTCCCAACCACAGCCGAGGTCGACGACGACACGCTCTTCGTCGTGCGTCCGCACTGGATGCACCTCGTCCGCCCCGCCCTCGCCCTGTTCGCCACCGTCGCCGTCACCGGCTTCCTCGCCGCGCTGACCCCGCCGAACGCCGCCGCCGGCTGGATCCAACCCGCCGTGCTCCTGGCCGGCCTCGCGGCGCTGATCCGCTGGAGCGTCCTCCCGTGGCTGGCCTGGCTGGGCACGCTGTACTCGGTCGCCGCGGATCGGCTGACCGTGCGTACCGGCACGCTCACCCGGGAGATCCGGGTGGTTCCGTTCGCGCGGGTGGAGGACGTACTGATCGAGCACGAGTCGTTCGTGGACCGCTTGCTCGGCGCGGGCACCCTCGTGCTGGTGCCGGTCGGCGACCGGGATCAGCTCGAACTGCCCGGTCTGCCGCGCGTGGTGCGGCTGCAGAGCGAGCTGCTCGTGCTCGTGCGGCGGGCCGCCGCCGAGCGCGGGAAGCACGCGGCTGCGCCCGACCCCGAACCTTTGTGACCCCCGACACGTAGTGTGGCTCCGACGAGACCATCCTTCGCACACCGGTGGAGCCACATGCCCGAGGAACGGACCCGCGTGGAGCCCGGCGCGGGCGCCGGGGCCGACGCGGCCGATCAGCACGCCCTGCCCGACCTGTCCGACATCGAGGCGGTCAACAACACCATCGCCGACGTCGAGCAGGTCGTCCTGGGCGCACCCCGGCGATACACCTCGGGCCAGGTCGCCGACCTGGTCGGAGTGCCCCTCGACGAGGCCCGCAGGTTGTGGCGGGGCCTGGGCTTCGCCGACTTCGGCCCGGCCCGCGCGTTCACCGACGCCGACGTCGCGGCCCTCAAGCACCTGCGCGAGTTGACCGAGTCCGGGCTGCTGCCGGCCACGGTCGCGGCGCAGTTCGTGCGCTCGGTCGGCCAGACCATGGCCCGGTTCGCCGAATGGCAGACCGAGGCGTGGGTGGAGTACATCGGCAACGAGCTCACCGGCAGCCGCTCCGAGCAGGTGGTCACCACCGCGGGCGACGTGATGCTCGAGCTCGAACCGCTGGTCATCTACGCCTGGCGGCGACACCTGGCCGCGGCCAGCTCGCGGGCGATGCAGGGCTTGACCGATCCGCAGACGGTGGGCCAGTCACTGGCCGTCGGCTTCGCCGACCTGGTCGGTTTCACCCGGTTGTCGCGCAATCTGGAGGAGGCCGAGCTCGGCCGCCTCGTGCAGACCTTCGAGGACACCGCCGTCGACGTGATCGCCGAGCAGGGCGGGCGGCTGGTCAAGACGCTGGGCGACGAGGTGCTGTTCGTGACCTTCTCGCCGGACTCCGCGGTCGAGCTGGGCCTGCGGCTGGTGGAGGCGATGGCACAGGAGGAGATCCTGCCCGCGCTGCGGGTGGGGATCGCGTACGGCCACGTGCTCTCCCGGATGGGCGACGTGTTCGGCACCACGGTCAACCTGGCCAGCCGGTTGACCGCGCTGAGTCCCAAGGACTCGGTGGTGGTCGACCGCGAACTGGCCGCGGCGCTGGAGGGTGACAACCGCTACGAACTGCACCCGATGTGGCGCCGCCCGGTGCGTGGCCTGGGCCTGGTCGAACCCTGGACGGTCTGCCGGCCGGGAAGCCCGCTGCCCGATCCGCTCGCCCCGGCGGTCGGATGAGGCCCGGATCCGGCCCGGGACGCCCGGCGGCGCCCCGGTGTTCGCGACGCGGTCAGGCGAAGGCCGCCCGCAGGTCGCGCAGCGCCGGCCGCATCACCGCGTGTTCGAGCTCGCGCAGCACCGCGAGTTGTTCGGCCGGCGTGCTCTCGAACCGCACCGACCACACCACCAGGCACATCGTGCCGCCGGCGATCGATTCGAGCGCGAGCCGGCCGAGCAGCGGCAGGCCGTCCAGCGCCCGGTAGGTATAGGTGTGGTGTGCCGCGTCGTGCGAGACCAGTCGTTCGCGCACGGTCGAGCCGTCGGGTCTGCGGACGCGTCGTTCGTTCCCGTCGTGCTCGTCCACCGGCCAGGGGTACCACCCGGACGGGTCCTCGAAGTCTCCTACTGCCTCCCAGATCCGGATGGCCGGTACGTCGATCGCGGCGATGACGGAAAGCGTGGGCACGCGTCGCTCCTTCGGGCTGTGCCCGCGACCGTACTCGTTCGGCCGAGATCGTGGGACCCCTCCACGTTGTCTTCACAACCTCGCGCCCCGATGCGCCCTGCTGCGCTACGGAGCGGACACGGGGCGTTGCGGGCGCGAGGCACAGGAGTAATGTGCGCAGGACGCGAAGCCGGGGTATACAAGCGCTTCGCTCGCACCGGAGCGAGCCCCCGGGCTCACGCGCGGGCGCACGGCGGCCACGTCGGCGCCGGCCGGGGCCCACAACTTGGAACACACGCGAACAGCGACCCGTCGAGGTGGCGGCATGACGCGGGTGCACGTTGCCGTTAATCGGGCAATATATGACATATCCTCTGGTCTCGGTGCTGGTGGATTGGGGGTGAGAACCGTAGCTTCGCGACCCGATTCGAGCGCTCCCGGAACCGAGGGCTCGGGCGGCCTGCCCGACGATCTGCCCGGCATGCCCGGCGACACGTGTCCGGAACCCGTCGCCCTGGTCGAGGGGCCGGACGCGGCCCGCAGGCTGCACGCGATCATCCATCTGGCCAAGACGCTCGCCACCACCCACCACTTCCTCGAGGTGGTCCGGGTGTCCGCGGCCCAGGCCCGGTCGGCGATGGGTGCCGCGCACGCCTCGATCTCGGTCTGGGAGCGGGACACCGGGCGGCTGCGCGTGCTGGTCAACGACGGCGAACTCGCCGAGGGCGAGGAACCGCTGCCGGCCGCGGAGACGTACCCCGTTACCGACTTCCCGGACATCATCGAGTCCGGCTCCTGGCCCACCACGTGGTCGCGCTGCGTGGACGATCCCGAGCACGCGCGCGACCCCGAGCGGGTCGCGGCGATGCTGCGCCGGGGCCGGCACGACTGCATGGTCGCGCCGATCATGGTCGAGGGTCGGGTGTGGGGCGAGCTGTACCTGGCCCGGCGCTCCGACCAGCCGCGGTTCGAGCCGGTGGACGCCGAGTTCGCCGGGGTGCTCGCCGCGCAGATCTCGGCCGGGCTGGCCCAGGCGGAGCACTTCGAGCGGATCGAGAAGCTGGCCTTCACCGACCCGCTGACCGGGCTGGCCAACCGGCGCGCGATCGACGCCCGGCTGGACGAGGCGATGGCCCGGCACTACCGCGACGGTGTCGTGGTCAGCCTGATCGTCTGCGACGTCAACGGTCTCAAGCGGCTCAACGACGAGCGCGGCCACGACGTCGGCGACCGCCTCCTGGAGCGGTTCGCCGACCAGCTCTCCGCGTGCGGCGCGATGTTGCCGGGCGCGATGGCGGCCCGGCTCGGCGGCGACGAGTTCTGCGTGCTCGCCGAGGGCTACCCGCCGGACGACGTGGTCGCGGTCGCCGAGGAACTGTGTCGGCGCGCGCTGCGGATGCACGACGGCGAGGGCGTGGCCTGCGGCGTGGCCTCCACCGGCGACCCGGTGGGCCCGGTGACCAGCGCGGACCGCCTGTTCCGGCTCGCCGACGCGGCGCAGTACCGGGCCAAGGGCTCGCGCTCGACTCGGCCGGTGGTCGCCGGGCGCGGCCAACAGCCCGACCTGACCCTGTCCCTGGCGCGCGAGGCGCAGGACGACGCGGAGACCGAGGGCCCCGGCCCGCACCGCGACCGCCGCCGGTTCCGCGGCGCGCTGCACAACGCCGAACCGGGCCGGCTGCTCGCGGCGGTACTCGCGGTCCTGGACGAGCGGGAGCCCAAGAGCGTGCACCGCGCGGACACGCTGGGCCGGCTGGAAATCGTCGCCGACACCTTCGCGCGGATGCTGGACGGGGTCGCGTGGTGGGTGTCCTACCTGCCGCCGGGCGGCCGGGTGCTGCGCACCGTGCGCTACTCGATCCACCGCCTGACCGGCGTGCAGAGCGAGGCGGGGCAGCGCTACGACGCGGTCACCGCCGAATACGACCTGGCGCACTATCCGGCCACGGCGCACGCGGTGCAGGGCGGCAGCTTCGTCGCCGAACTCGGCGACCCGGGCACCGACCCGGCCGAGGAGGACCTGCTCCTGGTCGGCGGCTACAAGGCGATGGTCGCGGCCGGCGGCAGCAACGCGGCGGGCGGCTGGCTGGTCGAGATCTACGCCGACGACCTGAGCCTGAGCGTCACCGGCCTGGCCCCGGTGCTGCGCGCGCTGGTGGCGGTCGCGCTGACCGGAGGCGCCTCGCTTCCGGAGTGACGGCGAGGACGGGCGCGCGGCTTCCCCGGCTCCCGGGTCTTCCCGGCCCGGCTCCCCGACTTCCGGGCCTTCCCGGCCCCCGGCTTCCGGGCCTTCCCGGCTCCCGGGGCGGCCGCAGGGGCCGGCCCTGTGCCGACGCGGTGACCGCGACCGCCGCAAGGACCCGGCCGGCCGGGCCCGGACCGTCCCGGGATCAGGCGGGCCAGGTCGGGACCGCCCCCGCGATCAGGCCAACGGCAGGGACGAGCGCACCGTGACCCGATCCTGGTGGCTGTACACGTTCGCCGAGCGCCCGCGCAGGAAGCCGACCAGGGTCACCCCCGCGTCCGCGGCCAGGTCGACCGCCAGTCCGGACGGGGCGGACACCGCGGCCATCACCGGCACCCCCGCCATCGCGGCCTTCTGGGTCAGCTCGAACGAGGCCCGCCCGCTGACCATCAGCACGTGGCCGGCCAGGGGCAGCAGGCCCTCGCGCAGCGCCCAGCCGACCACCTTGTCCACCGCGTTGTGCCGACCCACGTCCTCGCGCACGCACACCATGTCGCCGGCCGCGGTGAACAGGCCCGCCGCGTGCAGGCCACCGGTGCTGGCGAACACCTTCTGCGCCGCCCGCAGCCGATCGGGCATCGCGTACAGCACCTCCGCGTCCACCCGAACCGGGTCCGCGCGCACGTCGAAGCGCGACATCCGGCGCAGCCCGTCGATCCCGGTGCTGCCGCAGATCCCGCACGCGCTCGATGTCCACACCCCGCGCATCAGGCCCGGATCCGGGGCGGGCACGTGCGGTGCGAGCACCGCGTCCACCACGTTGTACGTGTTGTGGCCCTCCTCGTCGGTGCCCGCGCAATAGCGCATCGCGGTCAGGTCCCCGGCCGCGCCGATCACGCCCTCGGCCGCCAGGAACCCGGCGACCAGGTCGAAGTCGTCACCCGGGGTGCGCATGGTCACCGTGATCGTGCGCCCACCGATCCGGATGTCCAGCGGCTCCTCGGCGACGAGCGTGTCGGTGCGGGTGACGGCCGGGGCGTCGCCGCCCAGCCGCAGGACCTTGTGGCGAGAGGTGACCCGACCCACTGCACTGCCTTTCCTCGGTCCGCTCCGGGCGGTCGGATCCGCTCCGGACGGCGCACGACCGGTGGCACGGAAACGACGCGAACGTGCCGTACGCCTCCCGGCACGGTAGCCGCCCTGGCGTTGTCGCGATCCATGCACATAATGTTCGAGTGAATAATGATCTGCACAGCGCCCCCGAGACCGCCCCCGCCACCGTCCTGATCGGCGAGGCCGGGATGTCCCCGCAGGACGTCCTCGCGGTCGCCCGCGCCGGCGCGCGCGTCGAACTCGCCGAGAGCGCGATCAAGGCGATGGCCGCCTCGCGCGCGGTCGTCGAGGGCCTCGCCGCGCGCACCGAACCCGTGTACGGGGTGTCCACCGGCTTCGGTGCGCTCGCCGTCCGGCACATCAGCCCCGAACTGCGCACCCGACTCCAGCATTCGCTGGTCCGCTCGCACGCCGCCGGAATGGGCCCCCGGGTCGAGGACGAGGTGGTCCGCGCGCTGATGCTGCTGCGGCTCAAGACGCTGTGCTCGGGACGCACCGGGGTGCGGCCGATCGTCGCACGGACCATGGCCGGACTGCTCAACGCGGGCATCACGCCGGTGGTCCGCGAATTCGGCTCGCTCGGGTGCAGCGGCGACCTGGCGCCGCTGGCGCACTGCGCGCTCGTGCTCACCGGCGAGGGCGAGGCGGCCGGCCCCGACGGCGTGGTGCGACCCGCCGCGGAACTGCTCGCCGCCGCCGGGCTGGAGCCGATCGAGCTCAAGGAGAAGGAGGGCCTGGCGCTGATCAACGGCACCGACGGCATGCTCGGCATGTTGTTGATGGCCGGGGCCGACCTCGCCCGCCTGTTCACCACCGCCGACATCACCGCCGCGATGACGATGGAAGCGCTCCTGGGCACCTCCCGCGTGCTCGACCCGGCGCTGCACGCCATCCGCCCACACCCGGGCCAGGCGGCCAGCGCGGCGAACATGCTGCGGGTGCTGGAGGGTTCGGCGCTGACCGGGCACCACCAGGACGCCGCGCCGCGCGTCCAGGACGCCTACTCGGTGCGCTGCGCGCCGCAGGTCGCGGGCGCCGGCCGGGACACCCTCGCGCACGCGCTGCTGGTGGCCGACCGCGAACTCGCCTCCGCCGTGGACAACCCGGTGATCCTGGAGGACGGCCGGATCGAGTCCAACGGCAACTTCCACGGCGCACCGGTCGGCTACGTACTCGACTTCCTCGCCGTCGCGGTGGCCGACCTCGGCTCGATCGCCGAGCGCCGCACCGACCGACTGCTCGACCCCTCCCGCTCGCACGGCCTGCCCGCGTTCCTCGCCGACGACCCCGGCGTCGACTCCGGCCTGATGATCGCCCAGTACACCCAGGCCGCGCTGGTCTCCGAGTGCAAGCGCCTGGCGATGCCCGCGTCGGCCGACTCGATCCCCAGCTCGGCGATGCAGGAGGACCACGTCTCGATGGGCTGGAGCGCGGCCCGCAAGCTGCGCCGCGCGATCGACAACCTCAACCGCATCCTGGCCATCGAGCTCACCACCGCCGCCCGCGCCTTGGACATGCGGGTCGCCGCCGGCCTCGGCGCGCCCGCGCCCGCCACCGCCGCGGTGATCGCCGCGCTGCGCGCGAGCGGCGCCGAGGGGGTGGGCCCGGACCGCTTCCTGGCCCCCGACCTGGAGGCCGCCGACGCCTTCGTCCGGGCCGGCAAGGTGATCGAGGCCGCCGGTTCGGCGACCGGTGAGCTGAACTGACCCCCGCGCGCCGAACCGAGCCCGAGCGCGCCGATCCGACCTCGAGCCGGATCGGGCAGGATTGCCTGGCGCGGACCGCCGCCACCCGCGGCGGTCCGCGCCTTCCCGCAGCGTCCGCAGCCAGGCCCGCCGCACCCGGTGGGCGTGCCCGAGCGACGCGCCGGCAACGGCGACGCCCCAGCAACGAGGAGACATGTCGGTGGCCGACGACGACGCGAGCCCTTCAGCCCGCCTGCTCGCCCTCTTCGAGCGTCACCGGCTCACCCCCACCCAGCGTCGGATCGCCCACTGCCTGGTCCGGCACGCGGGCGAGGCGGTGTTCCTCTCCAGCGTCGAGGTGGCCCAACTCGCCGGGGTCAGCCAGCCCTCGGTGACCCGGTTCGCGGTCGCGCTCGGCTTCGACGGCTACCCGGCACTGCGCCGTCACCTGCGCGAACTCGGGCTGCCGACCACGCCCGAGTCCTCCGCCGAGGTGGACCGCAACGAGTACGTCGGCGCCGTGCACGCCGAGATCGCCAACCTGACCCGGCTCGCCGAACAGCTCGCCGACCCGGGCCCGATCGCCCGCGCCGCCGCGCTGCTCGCGCCCTCGCGCCCGCTGGTGGTGCTGGGCCTGCGTACCGGGATGGCGCCGGCGCGCGGCTTCGGCTATTTCGCGGCCAAGGTGCTGCCCGAGGTGCGGGTGCTGGACGAGGGCGGCTCGCTCCTGGTGGACCGGCTCGACCAGGCCCGCGCGGCGGGCGCCACCGGCCTGCTGTGCTTCGCGCTGCCGCGCTATCCGCGGGAGTTGGGCGAGGGCCTGCGGGTCGCGCGCGACCTGGGCCTGCGGATCGTCACCGTCACCGACAGCCCGTTCGCGCCGGCGGCGGCGCTGTCCGACGCGGTGCTGATCGCGGGCGTCGGCTCGCAGTTGGTCTTCGACTCGTACGGGGCGCCGATCCTGATGGGGCAGATCCTGCTCCAGGCGATGTGCGACATCGAGCCCGCGCGGGCGCAGGCTCGACTGGAGGAGTTCGAGAAGCAGGCCGGGGAGCGCGGGCTGTTCGACGTGTGAGCCTCGCGGCGGCGGCCGGGCCTGCGGCCGGCTTGTCCTCAAACGCCGGACGGGCTGATTGCGCCGTGACCGGGTGCGGTGCTGTGGTCGGGTGTCGCGCGGCGTCGGGTGAGCTCACACGCCGGACGGGCTGATTTTGCCGTGGTGCGGTGCCGGGGTCGGGTGTCGCGCGGCGTCGGGTGAGCTCACACGCCGGACGCGCTGTTGTGGCCGCGGTGCGCCGGCATGATCGAGATGGCGCCGAGCATGGCCAGTACGCCCACGAGCGCCGCGCCGCCGGCGATCAGCGCGGTGTCCGCGTAGCGCGGGATGCTGAGCAGGAAGCCGCCGGTACACAGCAGCGCGCCGATCATCACCACCAGGGCCACCACGCCCGGTTCGCGCCCTCGACCGCGCACCAACATCACCAGGCCCGCGAACGCGACGAACGCGCCCAGTGCGGTGATCGCCCAGAGCACCTCCTGCAGATCCATGCCGCCCGGCTACCCGGCGCCGGTCCGCGCCGACCACCGATCGCGTGAAATGGCACCGAATGGGTCAAGACCCTCGATGTCGCGCTGCCCACACCACCCCTTCGGCCGGCTCTCTTGGCGACGCCTTGCAGAACAGATAGATTCACTCTTGAAGGTACTGAATGTTTTCATACAGAAAACGTGCACGGAGACAGAAGGGGCGCCGCCATGTCGGACCACACCGCAGGACCGCGCGAGGTTCGCGCACCACGCGGCAGCACGCTCACCACCCGCGGCTGGCAGCAGGAGGGCGCCCTGCGGATGTTGCTGAACAACCTCGACCCCGAGGTCGCCGAGCACCCCGACAAGCTGGTCGTCTACGGCGGCACCGGCAAGGCCGCGCGCGACTGGCGCTCCTTCGAGGCGATCACCCGCACGCTGACCACGCTGAAGCAGGACGAGACGCTGCTCGTGCAGTCCGGCCGCCCGGTCGGCGTGATGCAGACCCACGAGTGGGCCCCGCGCGTGCTGATCGCCAACTCCAACCTGGTGCCCGACTGGGCCAACTGGGAGGAGTTTCGCCGGCTGGAGTCGGCCGGACTGACCATGTACGGCCAGATGACCGCCGGCTCGTGGATCTACATCGGCACCCAGGGCATCCTCCAGGGCACCTACGAGACGTTCGCCGCGGTCGCGGCCAAGCGCTTCGGCGGCACCCTCGAGGGCACCATCACGCTGACCGCCGGCCTCGGCGGCATGGGCGGCGCGCAGCCGCTGGCGGTGACCATGAACGGCGGCGTGGTCATCTGTATCGACTGCGACCCCTCGCGGATCGACCGCCGGATCGAGCACGGCTACTGCGACACCCGGGTCGAGACGCTGGACGCCGCGCTGCAACTCGCGGTCGAGGCCCGCGACGCCCGCCGGCCGCTGTCCATCGGCCTGCTGGGCAACGCCGCCGAACTGGTCCCGCAGCTTCTCGCGATGGACGCCCCGATCGACATCGTCACCGACCAGACCTCGGCCCACGACCCGCTCGCCTACCTGCCGGTCGGCGTCGCGTTCGAGGACATGGCCGAGTACGCGCGGACCAAGCCCGCCGAGTTCACCGACCGCGCACGCGAGTCGATGGCCCGCCACGTCGAGGCGATGGTCGGCTTCCAGGACAAGGGCGCCGAGGTCTTCGACTACGGCAACTCGATCCGCGGCGAGGCGCAACTGGCGGGCTACACCCGCGCGTTCGACTTCCCCGGCTTCGTCCCCGCGTACATCCGGCCGCTCTTCTGCGAGGGCAAGGGCCCGTTCCGCTGGGCCGCGCTCTCCGGCGACGCGCGCGACATCGCCAAGACCGACAAGGCCGTGCTCGACCTGTTCCCGGAGAACGAGTCGCTGGCCCGCTGGATCAAGCTCGCCCAGGAGAAGGTGCACTTCCAGGGCCTGCCCGCGCGGATCTGCTGGCTGGGCTACGGCGAGCGGGACAAGGCCGGCGAGCGGTTCAACGACATGGTCGCCTCGGGCGAGTTGGCCGCGCCGATCGTGATCGGCCGCGACCACCTGGACTGCGGCTCGGTGGCCAGCCCGTACCGGGAGACCGAGGGCATGCTCGACGGCTCCGACGCGATCGCCGACTGGCCGTTGCTGAACGCGATGGTCAACGTGGCCTCCGGCGCCTCGTGGGTGTCCATCCACCACGGCGGCGGGGTCGGCATCGGCCGCTCGATCCACGCCGGCCAGGTCACCGTCGCGGACGGCACGCCGCTCGCGGGCGAGAAGATCCGCCGGGTGCTCACCAACGACCCCGGCATGGGCGTGATCCGGCACGTGGACGCCGGCTACGACCACGCCGTCGACGTCGCCGACGAGCGCGGCGTGCGGGTGCCGATGCGGGAAGGCGACGCGTGAGCACCGGCTTCGAGGCGATGTGGCGCGACCTGCTTCCGGTGGGTCGCGCCACGACCGGCGGCTACCGCCGGTACGCGTGGACCGACGCGGACAGCGAGTGCCGCGCCTGGTTCCGCGAACAGGCCCGGAGTCGGGACCTGATCTACGAGGAGGACCGCAACGGCAACCAGTGGGCGTGGACCGCGCCCGGCGCCGACGCGATCGTGATCGGCAGCCACCTGGACTCGGTGCCGGACGGCGGCGCCTACGACGGACCGCTCGGCGTGGTCTCCTCGTTCGCCGCGCTCGACCTGCTGCGCGAGCGCGGCGCCGACCCGGCGCGGCCACTGGGGATCGTCAACTTCGCCGACGAGGAGGGCGCCCGGTTCAACGTCGCGTGTGTCGGATCCCGGTTGTCCGCCGGGGTGCTGACGCCGGATCAGGCACGCGCGCTGAAGGACGCCGACGGCGTCTTCCTGGGCGACGCGATGGAACGCGCCGGCGTCGACCCGGCCGGGATCGGCGCCGACCCGGAGCAGCTGGGCCGCATCCGCGCGTTCGTCGAACTGCACGTCGAGCAGGGCCGCGACCTGGTGCACCGCGACCGCGCGGTGGGCGTGGCCTCGGCGATCTGGCCGCACGGCCGCTGGCGGTTCGACTTCCGGGGCGAGGCCAACCACGCGGGCACCACCCGCCTGGAGGACCGGCACGACCCGATGCTGACCTACGCCAACACCGTGCTCACGGCCCGCAAGAAGGCCCACCTCGCCGGTGCGCTGGCCACCTTCGGCAAGGTCGACGCGCGGCCCGGCGCGGCCAACGCGATCGCCTCCGAGGTGCGCGGCTGGCTCGACTCGCGGGCCGCCGACGAGCACACGCTGGACGACCTGGTCGCGGAGATCATCCGCACCGCCACCGAGCGCGGCGACCGCGACGGGGTCGGCGTACAGGTCACCCGCGAGTCGTTCACGCCGGTCGTCGAGTTCGAGGGCACGCTGCGCGACCGGATCGCCAAGCACCTCGGCGGTGCGCCGATCCTGCCCACCGGCGCCGGACACGACGCGGGCATCCTGTCCGCGCGCGTGCCCACCGCGATGTTGTTCGTCCGCAACCCGACCGGCGTGTCGCACTCGCCGGCGGAGAGCGCCGAGATGGTGGACTGCCTCACGGGCGTCACGGCGCTCGCCGACGTGGTGACCGACCTGATCAGCGAGGACCTCGGGTGAGCGAGTACTGGTGTGAACTGGTGCGGACCCGCACCGGGATCGAACGCGACGTGCTGCTCGTGGTCGAGGACGGCCGGATCGCGTCGGTCACCCCCGACCGCCCGGCGCCGGGCGGCGCCTCGGTGCTGCCCGGGCTGACCCTCCCGGGCCTGGCCAACGCCCACTCGCACGCCTTCCACCGGGCGCTGCGCGGACGCACCCAGACCGGCACCGGCACCTTCTGGACCTGGCGCGACCAGATGTACCAGGCGGCCGGGCGGCTGGACCCGGACAGCTACCTCGCGCTCGCGCGCGCGGTGTACGCGGAGATGGCGCTCGCCGGGATCACCTCCGTCGGCGAGTTCCACTACCTGCACCACGGTCCGGACGGCACGCCGTACGAGGACCCCAACGCGATGGGCCACGCGCTGATCGAGGCGGCCCGCCAGGCCGGCGTCCGGATCACCCTGCTGGACACCTGCTACCTGCACGGCGGCCTCACCGCCGACGGCTACCGGCCGCTGGAAGGTGTGCAGCGCCGATTCGGCGACGGCAGCTCGGACGCGTGGTACGAGCGCTGGGGCGCGCTGCGCGGCGACGACAACACCCGGATCGGCGCGGCCGTCCACTCGGTCCGGGCGTTCGACACCAAGGACGGCTACGCGACCTGGGCCGCCCGTACCGAGGGTGTCCCGGTGCACGTGCACCTGTCCGAGCAGCCCGCCGAGAACGCGGCGTGCGTCGCGCACCACGGGCTCACCCCCACCGGGCTGCTGGAGGCGCACGGCTTCTGGAGCGCGAACGCGACGGCGGTGCACGCGACCCACCTCACCGACGCCGACATCGCCGCGCTGGCCCGGGCCGGGGCCGGCGTGTGCTTCTGCCCGACCACCGAACGCGACCTCGCCGACGGCATCGGCCCGGCCGGCGAGCTGGCCCGGGCCGGTGTGCCGCTGTCCCTGGGCAGCGACAGCCAGGCGGTGATCGACCTGTTCGAGGAGGCCCGCGCGGTCGAACTCGACGAGCGGCTGCGCACCGGCCGGCGCGGCCACTTCACCTCCGCCGCGCTGCTCGCGTACGCCACCGCCGGCGGCCACCGCGCGCTCGGTTGGCCGGACGCCGGCCGGATCGAACCGGGCGCCCTCGCCGACCTGACCACGATCGGCCTGGACTCGGTCCGACTGGCCGGCACCGTCCCGCGGCTGGCCACCGAGGCGGCGGTGTTCGCGGCCACCGCGAGCGACGTCACGCACGTCATGGTCGGCGGACGCATCATCGTCCGCGACGGCGTGCACCAACTCGTGGACGCGGTGCCGCAGGCGTTGGGCACGGCCGTCCACGGCCTGTTCGGCTGATCCGCGGCCGTTCCGCCCCGGAGCGGCCGATCCCCCTCGAACCGGAAGGGACCACTCGCGCGTGGCCACCACCCTGATCACCAACATCGGCTCGCTGGTCACCAACGACCCCGACCTCGGCACCGGCCCGCTCGGCCTGATCGAGGACGCGGCTCTCGTGCTCGACGGCGACCGGGTCGCGTGGGTGGGGGCCGCCGCGGGTGCCCCGGACGCCGACACCCGCCACGACGCCGAGAATCGCGCGGTGCACCCCGGCTTCGTCGACTCGCACGCGCACCTGGTGTTCGCGGGCGACCGCACCGCCGAGTTCGACGCGCGGATGTCCGGACAGGCCTACCGGGCCGGCGGCATCCGCACCACGGTCGCCGCGACCCGCGCCGCGAGCGACGAGCAGCTCGCCGCGAACGCCGCGCGGCTGATCGAGGAGGCGGCCCGCCAGGGCACCACCACGATCGAGATCAAGTCCGGCTACGGCCTCACCGTCGCGGACGAGGAACGCGCGCTGCGGATCGCGTCCGCGTTCACCCCCGAGACCACCTACCTGGGCGCGCACATCGTCGCGCCGGAGTACGCGGACGACGTGGCCGGCTACGTCGACCTGGTCACCGGTCCGATGCTCGACGCGTGCGCCCCGCACGCCCGCTGGGTGGACGTGTTCTGCGAGCGCGGCGCGTTCGACGGCGACCAGGCCCGGGCGATCCTGAAGGCCGGCGCCGCCCGGGGCCTGATCCCGCGCGTGCACGCCAACCAACTCGGACACGGACCCGGGGTACGGCTCGCGGTCGAACTCGGCGCGGCCTCGGCCGACCACTGCACCCACCTCACCGACGCCGACGTGGACGCGCTGGCCGCCGGCGACACGGTCGCCACGCTGCTCCCGGGGGCCGAATTCTCCACTCGCGCGGTCTACCCCGACGCCCGCCGGCTGTTCGCCGCCGGCGTCGACGTCGCGCTGTCCACCGACTGCAACCCCGGATCGAGCTACACCACGTCGATGCCGTTCTGCGTCGCGCTCGCGGTCCGCGACATGGGCATGACGCCGGACCAGGCGCTGTACGCGGCGACCGCCGGCGGCGCCCGCGCGCTGCGCCGCGAGGACGTGGGTGTACTGCGTGTGGGCGCGCGCGCCGACGTGGTCGAACTCGACGCGCCCTCGCACGTACACCTGGCCTACCGCCCCGGGGTGCCGCTGGTGCGCGGGGTGTGGCGCGCCGGAGTGCGGGTCTGACCGGGGGTAATCGTCGGGGCACGGGCGGGTGTACTCCCCGGGGCGCGCGTCCGACAGACCGTTCGAAATCGACGTGCCCGCGTTACGGACCCCCTCTGTCGCGACCCGCCGCGCTCGTGGATACTCCCCGGTAACTCTCTCAACCAGAAGCGTGGCCGGGACCCCGGTGGTGGGGCCCGGACATGCGCAGACGGAAGGAGCGCCGCCCATGGGCCGCCTCGCACAGACCGACGGACTCACCGATGTCCAGCGGGAGATCCTCGCCACCGTGCGCACCTTCGTGGACAAGGAGATCATTCCGGTCGCCACGGAGCTGGAGCACAGGGACGAGTATCCGGCGGAGATCGTCGAGGGCATGAAGGCCATGGGCCTGTTCGGCCTGATGATCCCGGAGGAGTACGGCGGCCTCGGCGAGTCGCTGCTTACCTACGCGCTCGTGGTCGAGGAGATCGCGCGCGGCTGGATGAGCGTGTCCGGCATCATCAACACGCACTTCATCGTCGCGTACATGATCAAGCAGCACGGCACCGACGAGCAGAAGGCGTACTACCTGCCGAAGATGGCCGAGGGCGAGATCCGCGGCGCGTTCTCGATGTCCGAGCCGCACTGCGGGTCGGACGTCTCGGCGATCCGCACCAAGGCGGTGCCGGACGGCGAGTTCTACGTGCTCAACGGCCAGAAGATGTGGCTCACCAACGGCGGCAGCGCCAACCTGGTCGCGGTGCTCACCAAGACCGAGCTGGGCGAGGAGTCGGTCTACCGGAACATGACCACGTTCCTGATCGACAAGGAGTCCGGCTTCGGCGAGACCCGGCCGGGCCTGACCATCCCCGGCAAGATCGACAAGATGGGCTACAAGGGCGTCGACACCACCGAGATGGTGCTCGACAACTGTCGGGTGCCGGCCGACCGGATCCTGGGCGGGGTGCCCGGCAAGGGTTTCTACCAGATGATGGACGGCGTCGAGGTGGGTCGGGTGAACGTGGCCGCGCGCGGCTGCGGCGTCGCACACCGCGCGTTCGAGCTGGGCATCCGGTACGCGCAGCAGCGGGAGACCTTCGGCAAGCCGCTGACCGGCCACCAGGCGATCCAGTTCAAGCTCGCCGAGATGGCGACCAAGGTCGAGGCCGCGCACGCGATGATGGTCAACGCGGCACGCAAGAAGGACGCGGGCGAGCGCAACGACCTCGAGGCGGGGATGGCCAAGTACCTGGCCTCCGAGTACTGCAAGGAGGTCGTCGAGGACGCGTTCCGGATCCACGGCGGGTACGGGTTCTCGAAGGAGTTCGAAATCGAACGCCTGTACAGGGAGGCGCCGATGTTGCTGATCGGCGAGGGCACGGCCGAGATCCAGAAGATGATCATCGGCCGGCGCCTGCTGGAGGACTACAAGCTCAAGGGCTGAGGCCCCGGGTCGTCGCAGCCCGTCCGCGCATCCTCGGGGCGGGCCGCGACGCGTGCCCGGTCGACGACACGAACGCCTCATGCGACCAACCGGGTCCGGTATCGGCTCGGTCGGCGTAGTGGTCGCGTCGTTGCGGGGCGAGGGTCGGGTGGCGATCGATGATGGCGAAACGTGTAACCGCCAGTGATCGGGGAGCCCACCATGGCCGCGAGACGCCCGGTACCGGTACCGCCCGGCACATTCGTCCGGATCGACGGGACCGCCGTGCACGTGGTGCGCGAGGGCACCGGACCGGTGGTGATCGCCACCAGCGGGCTCGGCGGCGCGTGGTTCGACTGGGATCCGGTGGCGCCGCTGCTCACCGCCGACTGCACGGTGGTGCGGTTCGACCGGCCGGGTTTGGGCTACTCCGAGCCGGACCCGCGACCGCCCACCCTGGTGGGCGAGGCGGAGCGGATCGCCGCGCTGGCCGACGCGCTCGCGCTGCCCGGCCCGTACGTCCTGCTCGCCCACTCGCTCGGCGCGTTCCACGTCGAGGGCTTCGCGCGGCTGTATCCCGAGCGCACCGCCGGACTCGTGCTGGTGGACCCGAGCAACGAGGACAAGCCCAGGTCCCGACCCGCCCGCCGAGCCCGGGTGCGGGCCGCGCGGATGGCCGGGGGAGCGATGCGGGTCAGTGGGCTGGCCCGGGCGATCGGCCCCGCCGCGCGCAGGTCGATCCTGTTCACCCAGTCACGCCGGCATCGTGACGTGGCGGACGCGCGCTGGGTGCGCGGCTCGTACGGATCCGGCCGGTTCTTCGCGACCGCGCTGACCGAGAACGCCACCTACTTCGACGTCGCCGCCGAACTCGCCGACCTGCGCCGGGTCGCGCCGCTGCCGGCCGTGCCGCTGCGGGTGCTGGCCGCCGCCGGCGGCTACGAGAGCCTGGCCGCGCGGGCCCGCTGGGTGCGCGCGCTGCGCACGCTGGCGAACCTGTCCCCGCGCGGGCGCTGTGATGTGCTGGACGACTCCGCGCACTTCGTGATGCTGGACCGCCCGGACGCGGTCGCCGACGCGGTGCGCGAGGTGCTGTCGGATTGATCGGCTTCCGTCGGATTGGTCACGTGTTGTGACCAATTTCGCTGGGTACACGCATCGGGTCGAACAACCACCCGGCATCGATGCGAGGCGGCACACCCATGTTCGGTCAGCAGAACCTCCCCCCGGGCGCCGGCGCGCCCGGCCCCGACCTCGCCAACACCGGCCAGGTGATCGCGTCGTACACGAACTACGCGGGTGCCCAGCGTGCGGTCGACTACCTGTCCGACAACGAGTTCCCGGTGGAGAACACCGCGATCGTCGGCGCCGACCTGCGGATGGTCGAGAACGTGCTCGGTCGACTCACGGCGGGCAAGGCGGCGGCGTCGGGCGCGGCCAGCGGCGCGTGGTTCGGTCTGATGATCGGACTGTTCCTGGGCATCTTCGCGGTCCGCGCGCACGGTTGGCTCTGGCTGGTGCTGATGGGCCTGGTCTGGGGCATCGCGGCGGGCGCGCTGTTCGGTTGGCTGGGCTACAAGGCACTGGGCGGGCGCCGGGACTTCGTCTCCACGAGCCAGATCGTCGCCTCCCGCTACGACGTCATGGTGCGCCCGGACCTGGCCGAGCGGGCCCGCAATCTGGTGGGCCGGCTCGACCTGTAGGGCGCGTCCGTCCGGGTGGCGACCGCGGGCCCGCGCGCGGCCGTCGCATCCGCGCGCGGCCGGTGTACGTGCGCGGTCGGCGCGAACGCGCGCGTCACAACCATCCGTTGCGCCGGAACCCCCGGTGCATGAGCGTGCACACGACGACGATCACCGACAGCGTCATCGGGTAGCCGTACCGCCACTTCAGTTCCGGCATGTGCTCGAAGTTCATGCCGTACACGCCGGCCAGCATCGTGGGCACCGCGAAGATCGCCACCCACGCGGAGATCTTGCGCATGTCCTCGTTCTGCGCGACGGTCACCTGCGCGAGATTGGCCTGCAGGATCGAGGTCAGCAGTTCGTCGAACGAGGCCACCTGCTCGCCGACGCGGGACAGGTGGTCCTCGACGTCGCGGAAGTACTCGCGGATGTCCGGGTGCACCTGGCGCATCGGCCGCTCGGCCAGCGCGTGCAGCGGGCGGGCCAGCGGTGCGACGGCGCGCTTGAGTTCGAGCAGTTCGCGCTTGAGCTGGTAGATCCGACCCGCGTCGCCCGCGCCACCGCCGCCGAACACGTCGTTCTCGACCTGGTCGATGTCGTCCTGGATGAGCTGGGCGACGTCGAGGTAGGTGTCCACCACCCGGTCGGCGACTGCGTGCAGCACCGCCGAGGGCCCGGCGGCGAGCAGTTCGCCGCCGTCCTCCAGCCGACAGCGCAGGTCGGCGAGCGCGCCGTGCCGGCCGTGCCGCACGGTGACCACGAAGTCGTTGCCGAGGAAGACCATGATCTCGCCGGTCTCGACGATCTCGCTGGTCGCGGAGAGCTGCTCGTGCTCGACGTAGGTGACCGTCTTGAACACCGCGAACAGCGTGTCGTCGTAGCGCTCCAGCTTGGGCCGCTGGTGCGCGTGCACGGCGTCCTCCACGGCGAGCGGGTGCAGCCCGAACCGCTCGGCGATACCGGACAGTTCGAGGGCGCTGGGCTCGTGCAGGCCGATCCAGACGAAGCCGCCGCCGGCGCGTACCTCGTGGATCGCCGAATCGGGATTCGCGTACCCGTCCAGGCGCCGGCCGTCGCGGTACACGGCGCAATCCACCACACAGTTCCCGGTCGCCACGGGGGTGGTGGACGGCAGCGGGGTGCGGCGGTACGGGCGGACTGCGGCGCGGAGGTCGCGGATCATCGACATGACGGGTCTCCTGCACTGACCGGCACGCGCCGACGCCGCCACGCCGCGACGGCAGGCCGCGGGGAGCGTCGACACGGGCAAGCGGAACGAATCACCGAAAGAACGGCAAAAGATCCTGACGCCCCGTCACGGAGGAAATTCGGAGATCGGGTACCGGGCCGCGATGCGGTGGCCGGGACTCGGCGAAAGTCTCGGAAACCCTCAGAAAGGGCGGGGCGTGCGACTGGATCGGGGAAGATCGGGTGAGCCGCCGGTACTGCACGGTGTGCTGGTATGCACCACGATCACCTCCCACGGCCGGTCCCCGCTGGGGGAAAGCCTTCGCTCGTCGACCGGGTGGGTCGGGGCGAGGGCGAGTCCGTCATCCGATGGCGCGCGAGGATGTCCACATCCTCGGGCCGACTACGTAGAGTACACCAGGGCGCCGGCTGCAATGGCCGGTATGCGAAGGGCTCCTGACGGCGAATTAGCATGCGGGGATGTTCGACTTCACGCCGGGACCCGAGCCGGTCGACCCCACCCCGCAGGTCGAGGCGCATCTGACGGCCGCGTTCGGCGACCCGACCGGCCGGGCCGGCGTCACCTTCGTCGGGGCGGATCGCATCGAGGTGCTGCGCTTCGGTCCCGACGCGGGCGGCGTGGTCCGGTACGCGACGCTGGGCATGTCCCGGGCCCCGATGGCCGATCCGGCGGCGATGCTGGCCGATCCGGTCGCGGGTCCGCGGGCCGAGTTGGTGCTGTCGGTGCGCGGCGGGCGCGACTCGGTGTTGCGGCCGCTGGCCGTGCTGGGCGCGACCCCGCAGGTGGAGGGTCTGGTGATCGCGCCCGGCGCCTCGCTCGACCTGGGCGGCCCGCTGTGGGACGGCGCCGGCTTCCACGCGGTGCTGGTGGCCGAACCCGGCGGCCTGCTGGCCGACCTGTCGCTGCCCGAACCCGCCGACCCGGTCCGCTTCTTCCCGTTGTTGCCGATGACTCCGGCCGAGGCCGCCTGGAAGCGGGTCCAGGGGGCGGAGGCGCTCCAGGAGAAATGGCTGCGCGCGGGCACGGACCTGCGTGATCCGAACCGCCGGGCGGTGCCGCTGGGTTGAGGGGCGGGTTGGCGCGCTCGGGTGGGTTCGGGGTGTGCGCTCGGGCCGCCGGTCCCGGGCCTCCGTGTCGGGAGATCCGGGGCCGGCGGCCTTTGGGGTGTGGGTGCGCCTTCGGGCGCGCTTTTTCGGCTGCGCTTTTCAGGTGCGCCCTTCGCTTGCGCTTTTCGGGTGCGCGTGCGCCTTTCGCGTGCGCTTTTCGCGTGCGGTGGATTACGGGATCAGCAGGACCGGGCACACCGAGCGGTGGGCGACCGTGTCGCTGACACTGCCGAGGAACAGGCTCGCCACGCCGCCGTGTCGGCGGGCGCCGAGCACGAGCAGGTCGGCGTCGAAGGCGCGGGCCTGGTCCAGGACCGCGTTGGGCACGTCGCCGCGCACGGTTTCCTCGGTCCAGCCCTCGACGTTGGTCACGCCGGCCGCCTTGAGCGTGTCGACGGCGGAGATGACCACCTTGACCGCCGCGTCGGCGGTCTCGTCCTCGACGACGCCGCCCACTCCGCCGCCGTCCACCACGTCCAGGGTCTGTACGTGCAGGACGCGGACGGCGGCGCCGCCGGCGGTCGCCAGTCGAGCGGTGTGCGCCAGGACTTCGTCGGCCTCGGGCGTGGAGTCCACCGCGACCAGGATCCGCCCGTACATGTCGTGCACTTCCTTTTCCGCAGGTTTTATGGATATCGAACTATTTGTACTCGCTCGGCCGAGTCGGGCTGCGGCCGGGTCAGGCGGCTGCCGGGACCGGCTGCGCTGTGCGCACCGCCGCGGTGTCGTGGTGGTCGACCGCGGCCAGTGTGCGGCGCGCGCCGAACAGCACCGCGGCGGCGACCATGCAGGTCGCGCCGGCGACCAGGAACGGCACGTGCACGTTGAAGTGTTCCTCCAGCTTCGGCGCCAGGAACGGCGCGGCCGCGGCGGCGAACCAGCGGACGAAGTTGTACCCCGCGCTCGCCACGGGTCGCGGCGAGTCCGAGACTTCGAGCGCCAGCTCGGTGAACACGGTGTTATTGATACCGATGAAGGCCCCCGAAACGATGACACCGGTCACAATGACGGCCTTCGACCCGTACGCGAGCACGCCCAGGTCGACGGCGAACAGGAGCAGGCTCACGGCGGCCACGTTCGCGGAGCCGAACCGGGCCTGGAGTCGAGGGGCGACCAGGACCGAGCAGACGGCGAGCAGGACGCCCCAGCCGAAGAACACAGCGCCGCTGCGGTAGGGGCTCATGTTCAGCACGAACGGGGTGAACGCGAGCACGGTGAAGAAGCCGTAGTTGTAGAAGAACGCGCCTGCGGCGGTGGTCGCGAGGCCCTTGTGGCCGAGCGCCTTGAGCGGGTCGAGCAGGCCGACCTTGCGGGCGGGCCTGGGCTGTTCCTTGAGCAGGGCGACGATCAGCGCGAAGCCGATCGCCATCAGCGCGGCGGTGCCGTAGAACGGGTAGCGCCAACTGGCGTCGCCGAGCACCGCGCCCAGCAGCGGACCGCATGCCATGCCCAGGCCGAGCGCCGATTCGTAGAGCAGGATCGCGGCGGAGGAGCCACCGCTCGCGGCGCCGACGATCACGGCCAGCGAGGTGGACACGAACAGCGCGTTGCCCAGGCCCCAGCCGGCTCGGAAGCCGACCAGTTCGCCGACGGATCCGGAGGTGCCGGCGAGTCCGGCGAAGAGCACGACCAGGGCGAGGCCGAGCAGGAGCGTCCGGCGGCCGCCGATCCGGCTGGAGACGAAGCCGGTGACCAACATGGCCACGGCGGTGATCAGAAAGTAGCTGGTGAACAGCAGCGACACCTGGCTCGGCGACGCGTCCAGCCCCTTGGCGATCGAGGGCAGGATCGGATCGACCAGGCCGATCCCCATGAACGCGACCACGGCCGCGAACGCGGTGGCCCACACGGCCATCGGCTGTTTGAGGATGCGACCTTGTTCGGGGGCGTGCTCGGGGGCGTGTTCGGGGGTGTGCTCGGCCTGGGTATTGCCCCGGGTCTGCCCGCCGTCGGAAAGGGACCGCATGCGAGACCTCCGCACTCTTTGTTCGACGCGCGCTGTTGCGCGTTGCGCCGCGAGCCTGTTCTTGCTTAGTTAGCTTCGCTAATAAATGTAGCCTACATGTATATGAGTGGCAAGGGTTCTCGAATCGAGCCGGGGAGAGGGGTCGAGGGGTCAGTCGGGCGGGTCGCATGAGCCGGCGAGGTCTCCGGGGCCGGTCGCACGTCTGCTCCGCAGCCGGGGTCGGGCCGCTCGCTCCGCGCCGGGACGCCCGTCCGCTACGCGGCCGACACGGCAACCGGTCCGGCGCGGGTGCGGTGTGGGGCGGCGGCGCGTGGGGTGCGGGTCGGCCGGTCGGCTTGCGGGAGCGGGCAAGCGAACGGCTTCATGTGCCGTCCCACCCGTCGATGGCCACCTCGGGGCGCTCACCCGCGAGGTACCGCTCCAACGCGTGCAGGGTCGACGGAACGAAGTCGGCCGGCAGGTCGTCGGTGTCGACCCAGGCCACGGCCGAGTGCTTGCCCGGCTCGGCGTTGACCGCTTCGCCGTCCCACTCCTCCGCAGCGAAGACCAGCACGACGAACCCCTCCGGCGCCTCCGGGCTGTCCGCGCTGTGCGTCACATGGGCAAGACGCAACGCCTGCGGTTTGACCTCCAGGCCTGTCTCTTCACGGAGTTCGCGAACGGCCGTGTGCGTGATGGGTTCCCCGGGCGCTCCTTTGCCGCTGGGCAGACTCCACATCCCGGGCGCGAACGCCTTTTTGTTGCCCCGACGCAGGAGTACGACTCGCTTGTTCGCCCGATCATGCACGATGACCGAGACGGCGAGCATGACCATCAGATGCGGCTCACGGCGGAACTCGTCAGGCACGTGCGCCTCCTTCCTCGTGACGTCGGCGTCGAACCGATCACGTGGCGAGCAGACCCCGCGCACGTTCGTCGAGGTTGGCTGCGCCTGGAACTCGTCGCCGCTTATAGGTCGTGAGGGTACGCCGCATGGCTGCGACCGCTTCGCGATGCCTTGATGATGCGACGCCACCGAGGTGGTCCATCGCCTCGCCCCACGTGGCGACGGCCTCATCCGCTCGGACCTGTGAGGCGAGCGAGACCCCCAGATCGACGAAGGTGAGGGCGTGAATGCGGCGGAAAGCCTCTGGATCGCGCTCGGACAGGGCGGCTCGATAGTGCCGTTCCGTGTTGCGGTGATCACCCAGGTCCCTGAGGGTCCTCGCAGTTTGACTGGCTACGGTGCCCGAAGCCGGGCCGGTTGCCGTGGCGTAGGACGGAGTCGGCTCGTCTGTGCGGGCTACGGCGTCGGCCGCGTGAAGGAGCGCCCGCGCGGCCTCGGTGGGTCGGCCGGAGGCGGCACAGGCACGCGCGCGCGTTACCCACAGGACGGCCTCCATGCCCCCGCCAACGCGCCCCGATGCCCGCCGCAGTGCCTCATCCGTCAGTTCCAGGCAGTAATCGGCGTGCTCGAGATGAAGTGCTTGATGTGCCAGTACGCGCAGCATCCACGCACTGTGACCGAGCGGGTCCGCCTCATGGGCGAGCTGATAGGCAGTGAGGTAGTAGCGTTGCGCGGCTCCCTCGCTGCCAAGGTCGTGAAATTTCCAGCCCGCGAGATAGGCGAGTTCGGCAACCGCTCCGAAGGCGTCGCGCCGCACGACCTCGGAGGGGAACCGCCCGGACAACAGCGGGGCGGCGGTATCGGCAAGGTAAGCCATCACCGTGGTCAGGCCATGGCCTCCGCCATGACGTTCGTCTGCGGCACCGAGTGCAGCGGTGACGTGCCGGATGGTGGCAACCTCCTCGGCGCCGATTGTGGTGCCTGGTCGGCGGGCCCGCAGCATGCGCGACACGGCATCGTGGTCGTAGGACAGCGGCGCGCCGATCGAGCCAACCGTGAACGCCGCCACGCTGAGGAAACTGTCCCGCCGCATCCCCGCACGGCCGAGATCTGCGGCAGCCGTGATCGGATCGACCATAAGCGGGTGAGAGTCCTCGGCCTGCGCAAGTCCGATCTCGACCAGGGTGACCGTCCGCCCAATGCGTCTGGACAGCGCTTCCGCAAGGTATCGCCGAGTTCTGTTGCCCGGCTGCACACCGGATGTCCAATGCGCAATGGCTGACTTGTTGGTGTGCAGAACTTCGCCGTTCTCGGCCGCAATCGCCCGCACTGCACGCGCGAGCCGGTCGTACGTCCAGCCCGACTGGGCGATCACGTCCACGAGGGCCGTGTTCGGTGTACGTGCGTTTGCCATGGCTCCCTGAATTCTGGGCTTAAACCCGTTAAACCGCGTGCGATCCCCATCGCGGTACCGACGAAGAGTGAAATTCAGTTGACTGATTGTCACGCCGTCGACGGGCGCGGGGCAGGCCAAACGTGAGATCAGTACCTCATTGTCAGGAGAGACCCATGGGTGTGCGAGAGGGCGAGAGCCGGATGACCATGCGCGTCTACCGCCTCTACCCCGGTGGTGAACGCGAGGACATCAAGCCTCGCGAAGACTTCGAACTGGGTGACGCTTCAAGGTCGTTGCCCCAACTGCGAAACGGCGAGCAGAGCGAGTTGCCGATGCCGTGGCCGAAGCCGTACTGACGACAACCGGAGGCAAGAGCCATGTTCACGACCGACACCGCACGCTCGGCTGCCGTGACCGGCGCGGTGGACTGGACCTTGGTCCGGATCGCGCGATGGGGAGTGCGCCATTACGGCAAGTTGTTCCGCGATCCGTATCGGGGAACCGTCGGCCGCCTTCGCGAAGTCGAGGGTCTCCTGGCCGTGCTGCGGACCCGGCAGGGGCTGGAAGTCGCCTGCTCCGTGCGGCACTTGGTGGATGCCGCCGTCGGTGACGCGGCCCGCACGGTGTTGGCCCCATGCGGCGAGGGCGGGTGACGTCGTGCGCATGGAGGAGACCACCGAAGCGGACAGGATGGCCGGGCGAGTCCTGGCATATCGCTACCTCGGGGCGCTGGTGCACGAGGACGTGCGCGGGCCCACCGGGCGCGAAGGCGAACTGACGGCCGTCGACGGTCGACAGGCATGGGTGCGAACCCGAAGCGGAATCGAATTCGTCGTACCGGTGCGCCGGTTGGTGATCGACACGTTGCCCGCGCCACGTGCGGGACAACCGGTGCGCCACCGCGACACCAAGGACCCGGTCGGCATCTACCTGTGCGTCCTTCCCGGACCGGACGGCCCGAGCGCGGTCGTACAGCGTTGCGATGGCACGCCGACCCGGGTCGGCCATCCGGACGACCTGGTGCCCGACTACCCCACAGGCCGCATCACCTGGCCGCCTCTCCCCTGACTGCCGAACCGCCGTAAGTGGCCACGGACGGTAGGTACGGCGGCGCTACAAGCTCCCCGCCGGACCGCGCGCGGAGAGCATCCGACACCCATTCACCGGAGGAAAAGATGACCAGCAGGGCAGTACTGCCGACGCCGTTCGGCCTGCGTCACCTGACCGAAGTCCCCACGCGGCCGGTACCGACGATGCACTACGACCCGGAGCTTCAGATCGGCGTGACCGCCGAAGGCAACCCGTGGCACGTGTTGATGCCCGGAGACACCAAGACGGAGACCCAGCCGGATGGCAAGTCGGACGGCGACGGCACCGACCTGTGGTGAACCGTCGCGCCACCGTCGTGGTCGTCACATCGCCGGACGATGCCACCGCCGATCCGGTCGTGGTGAAACTCTCCGAACGTGGTGTCGAGGTAGTGCGCTTCGACACGGCCGAGTTTCCTGCCCGCGCCACCCTGGCCGCCTCCCTGACGGGGGGCGGCTGGGGCGGTGCCCTCCGGGTGGGCACTCGCACGATCGACCTGGCTCGCGTGAAAAGTGTCTGGTGGCGCAGGCCGGGCGAGTTCCGACTGCCGAGCGATTGGACTCCCACCGCCCGTACGTTTGCCGCCTCCGAAGCCCGAGCGGGACTGCTCGGGGTCCTCGGGTCACTGCCCGTCCGGTGGATCAACCACCCCACGGCCAACCTCGCCACGAACTACAAGCCGATGCAACTGGCCGTAGCCGCGACTCTCGGCCTCGATCCGCCGGCGACGATCGTCACCACCGACCCGACGCACGCCGCGACGTTTGCCCGGGCCCACGGTGCGGCGGGACGTGAGGTCATCTACAAGGCCCTCGGCGGGGGCGTACACACGGCGGAGACGACCTCGACGATTCCCACGACCGTGGTGGATTCGGGCAGCATGGACGCATCGATCGCGTCGACGGCGGTCCTGCTCCAAGAGCGCGTGGCCAAGGCGTACGAGGTCAGGCTCACGGTCGTGGGTGCCCGAATGTTCGCGGCGGCGATCCATGCCCACAGCGACGAGACGCGTCTGGATTTCCGAGTGGACTACGGCGCGTTGACGTACCGCTCGGTTCCCGTTCCGAAGGAGGTGGAGGCCGGTGTGTCGGCGCTGATGACGCACTTCGGTCTGTTCTTCGGCGCGTTGGACTTCGCGGTGACCCCGGACGGTCGTTGGCGGTTCTTCGAGGTCAACGCGAGTGGTCAGTACCGCTGGCTTGAACGCCGTCTTCCCGGCCTGGGCATCACTGATGCCTTGGTCGACGCTCTCGCGGAAGGGACCGAGCATTGAGAACCTGGGACGCCGCCGCCGCGACATTGGCCGCCGACGTTGCGGTCGATTCGCCGTGGCGTGACGCGGTTTCGCGCACCCCGCGTCACCTCCTCGTGCCGAACTGGTGGGAACAGGACGGCTTCGACTGGCGCCTCCATCGAGGGATGACCGACCCGGCGTCGTGGATCGGCACCGCATATCAGGACCGAACGCTTGTGACGCAGGTTGGCGAACTGCATGCCGACACGGCCGGTGACGACGTCGCGCCGCCGTCCGACCGACCTCCCACCTCGTCGACGACATTGCCTTCGCTCGTGCTCCGGATGTTCGACGTCGCGGAGATCGAAGAGGGCATGAAGGTACTCGACCTCGGAACCGGCAGCGGCTATTCGGCCGCTCTGCTCGGGCACCGTCTGGGCGACGATCGGGTGCTGTCCGTCGACGTGGACGAGTACCTGGTGAGCGCTGCCCGCCGACGGCTCGCCACTTTCGGCCGCGCGCCACGGATGACGACCATCGATGCGACCCACGCACTGCCCGAGGACGGGTTCGACCGCGCCGTGGCGATGTTCTCGACGCGGACCATTCCGTCGACATGGCTGGCGGCCGTACGGAGCGGCGGCGTCATCTCGACCACGCTCGCCGGGACCTCCCTTCACCTCCGGGTGACAGTGACCGACGCGACACATGCTCACGGTCGTGTCGTGTCACACGGTGCGCGATTCATGCCCGTGCGTAGCGGCCCCGAGGACGGATCGGCTCTGCACGGCGTCTACCTCTCTGCTCGAACCGCCGACGGTGACGAAGTGCGGGCCTTCGACGGTGACGTGCCGAACCTTCGGGACGACTGGCGATTGGCTCTGCTCCTCGAACTGCTGCAACCGGCCGTCGACCATCGGTGGATCGACCTCGACGACCGCTCGATGGTGTGGCTGTTGCACCCGTCCGGCTCATGGGCTCGTGCCGAAGTGCCCAAATCCGGCGGCCGACCGACCGTGCACTCAGCGGGCCCGCTGGATCTGTGGGGATACCTGGACCGGGCCCGGCGCCTGACCTCGGAACACGGCCCGATCGAACCGTCGGCTCTCCATCTGGAGATCGACTCGCACGACCAGCGAATCACCTGGCCCGCTGGGGGCCTGTCCTTCCCGCTGTGACGCCCACTCCGTGGCGGGCCGCTCAACCCTCCGTCAGTTCCGTGCCCGGGAGGCCGAATTCCTGGTTGAGGCGGTCCCAGAAGCCGTTGCGCAGGGCGCGGCGCAGGTCCTCGTGCGGGCGGAGCGAATATTGCAGCACGCTTTCCGCGTCCACGAGCAGGCCCCGGTCGATGGCCTGCGGCAACATCGGGCCCGGCATCAGGTCGGCCAGGTTCTCCCGGCCGCGCACCACCAGCCAGCGCTTGGCGATCTCCTGGCCGATCCGCCACGCCTGGTCGGCGGTGGGCGGGCCGCCCGGCTGGACCGCGAGCGCGCCGGCGTGCGACGGCGGCAGCATCACCGGCGTCACGCAGGTCTCGCAGAACTCGCGATGCAGCATCCGGGTGACGTCGGCCTCCCACACCAGCGGGTCGGCCTGGTTGGTGCCGTAGGCCGGCTCGACGCCCCACAGGTGCACGCGTACGCCGTAGGACTGCGCGGCCTCGACCGCCGAGACCAGGTCCTCGTCGCCGCTGATCACCACGGCGTCGTCGATCGCGTGGTTGCGCGCCAGCGATTCGAGGTCGCTGCGGATCAGCGAGTCGACGCCCTTCTGCTGGTTGTGCGCGTTGAGGTTGCCCAGTCGGACCTTGACGTCGGGCAACTCGGCGATCTGCCGCTGCTCCACGGTGTGCACCCGCTCGCGCGCGCCGTCGTACCAGTACACCCGCAGCAGTCGGCCCTCCGGGAAGACCCGGCGCGCCTCGTCGATCAGGCCGGTGATCAGCTGTTCGGCGTCCACCCGGAAGGCCCGGCGCTCGGCCGAGCCGGCCACCAGCAGGCCCATCGCCGCGTACACGTAGCCGACGTCGACGAACAGCGCGTGCGTACCGAAGTGCAGGGGCGGTGAGACGGACTGGACCAGTACGGCCGGTCGGGTGAACGGTTCCGCCAGGTCCGGCAGCGGTCCGGGTCCGCCCTCGAAGCCCGCGACCGGATGGTCTTCGAGCGGACCACCGTGCTCGGCGCCGAGGTCCCCGCCGGATTCGTGCACCACGGCGCCGAAGACGGCCGTCGCGCCCGTCCGGACGTCGTCCTCTCCCGGATCGTGCAAAGTCTCTCGTCCTCCCATGGCTGCTGCTGCCCGATCGGCGCCCGCCGATGTGTGTCAGACCGGCATTGTCCTATGCCGGTCGCCGTCGCGTCCTCGCTTGCTCGGCGCGTGATGTCGCGTCATGCGTCACGTGTAACCCGGGGAAAGACAGGAAAGGAACATTTCAGTCAAGGGAATGCTATCGGTGTGACCGCTGTTGTTCAGTGTGGTGCCGGTAGTGACCCCTGCCGGGTCTTCGTCGATCCGGATGGATCCCGGCACCCAATCCTTGTAGACGAGGCCGTAGCACCATTCGGCCCCGTGCGACTTCGGACCGGAGGGAAGGGAGACGCGTATGCGTTACCGAATCACGAACCTCAGCCGAGCCCAGGAGAAGACCGGGTCCAACCCGGTCAACTGCGCCGCCGACATCGACACCGTGCAAGCGGCTCTCAAACGAGCCGAGGCATACGGCGAGCGCCTGTACATCCGCCCCGTCAAGGTGGCGGAAGCCGGCTGATTGCGTGAACCGAGGGCGCTTCCCCGTGTGGGGGAAGCGCCCTCGCCATGTCCACGGGCTCTCGGGCCCGGCTCAGTGCCCTCGGGCCACCCAGGCGTCGTAGTCCTTCGCCTCCGCGCCGATCGTCGTCTCGTCCCCGTGCCCGGTGAGCACGCGCGTGCCCTCGGGCAGCGCGAGCAGGCGAGCCTTGATCGAGTCGAGGATCACCGGGAACGACGAGAACGAGCGCCCGGTGGCACCCGGGCCACCCTTGAACAACGTGTCGCCGGAGAAGAGCACGCTCGGCTCCGGGGCGTACAGGCACACCGCGCCCGGCGCGTGGCCGGGCGTGTGCACCACCCGCAACTCGGTACCCGCGACCGTGATCACCTCGCCGTCGGCCAACGCGGCGTCCGGCGCGCGGTCCGGGTACACCACGTCCCACAACATCCGGTCCCCCGGGTGCAGGTGGATCGGCGCACCGGTGAGTTCGGCCAACTCGGCCGCGGCGTTGATGTGGTCGTTGTGGCCGTGGGTGAGCACGATGCCGGTCACCGTGCGATCGCCGACCCGGGCCGCGATGGCCGCCGCGTCGTGCGCGGCGTCCACGACCACCACTTCGTGGTCGTCGCCGACGATCCACACGTTGTTGTCCACGTCGAAGTCCTGGCCGTCGAGCGAGAAGACGCCCGAGGTGACCACGTGGTCGATCCGGGTCACAGGACCACCACCGAACGCAGCACGTCGCCGTGGTGCATCTTCTCGAACGCGGCCTCGACGTCCTCCAGGGTGATCCGCTCGCTGACGAACGCGTCCAGGTCGAAGCGGCCCTGGCGGTACAGGTCGATCAGCGTCGGAAAGTCGCGCGAGGGCAGGCAGTCGCCGTACCAGGACGACTTGAGCGCGCCGCCGCGGCCGAACACGTCGAGCAGCGGCAGTTCGATGGTCATCTCCGGGGTGGGCACCCCCACCAGGACCACGGTGCCGGCCAGGTCGCGGGCGTAGAACGCCTGCTTGTAGGTCTCCGGGCGGCCGACCGCGTCGATCACCACGTCCGCGCCGAAGCCGCCGGTCAGTTCGCGGATCGCCTCGACCGGGTCGCCCGCCTTCGAGTTCACCGTGTGGGTGGCGCCGGCCCGGCGCGCCCACTCCAGCTTGCGGTCGTCCAGGTCGACGGCGATGATCCGCGCCGCGCCCGCGAGCCGGGCGCCGGCGATGGCCGCGTCGCCCACGCCGCCGCAGCCGATCACCGCGACCGTGTCGCCGCGCCCGACGTTGCCGGTGTTCATCGCGGCGCCCAGGCCGGCCATCACCCCGCAGCCGAGCAGGCCGGCCGCGGCCGGGTCGGCCTCGGGGTCGACCTTGGTGCACTGTCCGGCGGCCACCAGGGTGAGTTCGGCGAACGCGCCGATGCCGAGCGCGGGGCTCAGTTCGGTGCCGTCCTCCAGCGTCATCTTCTGCTTCGCGTTGTGCGTCGCGAAGCAGTACTGCGGCCGGCCGCGTCGACACGCACGGCAATCACCGCACACCGCACGCCAGTTCAGGATCACGAAGTCGCCGACGGCCACCTCGGTGACGCCCTCGCCGACCGATTCCACGACGCCCGCGGCCTCGTGGCCGAGCAGGTACGGGTACTCGTCACCGATGCCGCCCTCGCGATAGTGCAGGTCCGTGTGGCAGACGCCGCACGCCTGGACCCGCACGCGCGCCTCGCCCGGACCCGGGTCCGGCACCACGATGGTCTCGATCGAGACCGGTGCGCCCTTGCCGCGCGCGACGACGCCGCGTACCGACTTGCTCATGTCCTCCGCCTCTCCCCAACCGCTGGATGCTCCGCTTCGCACCTTATGGCTTCGCCTCGACGAAGCCCCGGACCCCGTCCGCGCACAGTTGTACGGCGATCGCGGACAGCAGGAGGCCGGAGAGGCGGGGCACCGGAACCACGTGAGGACGGGCCGACGATGGTGGCGTCGAACCGGTTCACGGGGTGATGGGTCGTGCTCCCGTTGCCAGTTCCGCGATCGCCCCGTACGAGTCGGGATCCGTAGTGTTTTCTCCGAGACGGATCGTTTTGCGAGTGCCATGGTAGTCACTCGAACCGGTGGTGATCAGCCGCAGCTCGCCCGCGAGCCCGCGCAGGTGCGCCCGCATCGCGTCGTCGTGATCCATGTGGTCCACCTCGACACCGGCCAGACCGGCATCGGCCAGCTCGGCGATCGTGGCGTCCGAGACGGTCCGGCCGCGCCCCACCGCACCGGGGTGGGCGAACACCGCGACCCCGCCCGCGCCGCCGATCAGTCGGACGGCGTCGATCGCGTGGATCTCGTACTTCTCGACGAACGCCCGCCCGCCGTCCTTGAGCCACTCGGCGGTGAACGCGCCCGACACGTCCGCGACCACGCCCGCCTCGACCAGCGCGGTGGCCACGTGCGGCCGACCCACCGCGCCGCCGCCCGCGATCTCTTCGATCCGGGCCCAGGTGATCGGCGCGCCGAGTTCGCGGCAGCGCTCGACCATCGCCTGGGCCCGGCGGACCCGGTCGGTGCGCACCAGTTCGCGGGCCCGGGCGAACTCCGGCTCGGTCGGGTCGAACAGGTAGCCCAGCATGTGCAGGCTGATCCCGCCCTCGGCCACACACGAGATCTCCGCACCCCGGACCAGGGTCAGCCCGTCCGGCAGCGCCTCGACCGCGGCCGTCCAGCCGGCGGTGGTGTCGTGGTCGGTGAGCGCGACCACGTCCAGACCGGCGGCGTGTGCCTTGACGACCAGTTCGGCGGGCGTGTCGGTGCCGTCGGATGCGGTGCTGTGGGTGTGCAGGTCGATGCGCACGCTGACCTCGTCTGCCGGGAGGGTCGATGGACGCTCCCGACCCTAACGACCCCGGCCGAGCGCCTTCATGGGCCGGCCGGTCCGGGCGGCCGTCGTCCCGCTCGCGGCGCCCGTCGCCGTCCGCTCCGCGCGCCTTCGGGTGCCGCCCTTCGCGTTGGGGAGCGGTCAGAACTCCAGCAGTTGCGGGGACAACGCGCCGCACGGCAACAACTGCAACTCGGCGCCGGCGTCGCGCAGATCGGTGAGCACCACGTCGTCGTAGACGAGATGGCCCGCCTTTCCGGGCCACAGGACCGCCCACAACCACAGGCCCATCGCCTCGCCCGCGTACACCGCGCGGTCGGCGGGTGCGTCGATCACGCACCACAGCGGGGTCGGCCGGCCGGCCGCCATCACCTTCGCGGGCGCGGACTTGACGAAGTCGCCGCCCGGGTCGTGCCCGGTCAACCCGGCGTACCGGGCGCCGAGTCCGACGCCCACCTCCTCGGCGATCAGCAGCAGTTCGCCGCGTCCGCCCAGGGGCGCGGGACCCGTACACGCCACCGCCACCGCCCGCGAGCCGTCCCGATCGTCGCCCGCGTGCGCGACGCCGGTGTACAACCAACCCACCGGCAGCGGCCACGGCAGCCAGACCGGGACCCGCGAGCGGCGCACCACCGCGTCCAGCGCCTCGACGCTGGGCGGCACGACGGGTTGCAGCGGGGGAACGGCGCCATGGATCTCGCACTCCCACGTCTGTGAGAACAGACCCGGAGCGCGGACCCGGCCGCCGCAGCGGGGGCAGCTCGGCTCGCCCTTCATAGGACTAGACGGTCCACTGCCCGGGGCCCCGCGTCAAGGACGATCACTCCTTCGGTGCGTCCACACCCCCGACCGGCGTACGGGAGCGCCTTGCGCGCCGGGGCCGCGCGCCCTCGCGCTGCCGGGCGCCGCGCGGCCTGTGGTCGATGTCCCGCTGCACGCCGGCGTCGGGGACTAGGCTCGGCAGGCATGCGGCTCATTCCCTGCGTCGGCGCGATCGTCCTCGATTCCGAAGGGCGGGTGCTCCTGGTGCAACGCGCGAAAAAGCCGGGCGAGGGACAGTGGTCGCTGCCCGGCGGGCGGGTCGAGGACGGCGAGACCGACGCGGTCGCGCTCGCCCGCGAGATGGTCGAGGAGACCGGGCTGCAGGTGACCGTCGGACCACTGGTCGGTTCGGTGCTGCGGCCCGCGCCCGGCGGCGGGACGTACGAGATCAGGGACTACGCGTGCACGCCGCACGGCGGGGCGCTGCGCGCGGGTGACGACGCGGACGCGGTGCGGTGGGTGGCCACCGGCGAGCTGAGTCGGCTCGACCTGGTCGACGGACTGCTCGACGCGCTGCGCGAGTGGAACGTGCCGGGGGTGGCGTGAGCGACGACCACGCGCGGCTGCTCGTGGTCGGGTCGATCAACGCCGACCTGGTGGTCCGGGTGCCCCGGCACGCGCGGCCGGGCGAGACGGTCCTGGGCGGCGACCTGGTCGTGCACCCGGGGGGCAAGGGCGCCAATCAGGCGGTCGCGGCGGCCCGGTTGGGCGCCGACGTCGCGTTCGCCGGGCGGGTGGGCGACGACGACCACGGTCGGATGTTGCGGGCGACGCTGCGCCGGGAGGGCGTGCGGACCGACGCGACGCGTACCGTCCCCGGCGCCTCGGGGGTGGCCTTGATCACGGTGGACGACGCGGGCGAGAACACCATCACGGTGGCGCCCGGGGCGAACGGACGATTCGGGCCGGCGGACCTGGCCGACCTGGCACCGGCGATCGAGGCCGCCGCGGTCGTCTCGCTCCAGTTGGAGATCCCGCTCGACACCGTGTGGGCGGTGATCCGCCGCTGCGAGGCGGCGGACACCCGGGTGGCGCTGAACCTGTCGCCGGTCGTTCCCCGGGACGTCCTGACGTCCGCGTCGGTGTTGCGGGCGTGCGACCCGTTGGTGCTCAACGAGCACGAGGCGCGCGCGGCGGCGGGCGGTGGCGACGCGGGCGAGGCGCTGAAGGTGTTGCGCTCGCTCGACCCGCGTCCGCGTTCGATCGTGCTCACCCTGGGCGGCGGCGGCGCACTGGTCGCGGTCGGCGACGCAGAAGCGGTACACGTGGCCGCGCCGAAGGTGGCCGCGGTCGACACCACGGGCGCGGGCGACGCGTTCACGGGCGCGCTCGCCTGGCGACTGGCGGCCGGCGACGATCCGGTCGCGGCGACCCGGTACGCGGTCCGGGTGGGCGCGGCGGCGGTCCGGAGCGCGGGCGCCCAGTCGTCGTATCCGACGGCGGACGAACTGCCGTAGCGCGCGGGCCACGAAGGCCACCGGGACGCGGTAGCCGCCTCGGGACGCGAAGCCCGCCTCGGGACGCGACAGCCTCGGGACGCGACAGCCGCCTCCGGACGCGGAAACGGGCGGGCCGCGCCGTCCCTGGGCGACCCGCCCGCGTTCGATTCCGGAGGCGGACCCCGGGGTTGGTGACCGATCGGCGAGCGATCAGCTCTCGATCAACTCGGGGCGTCCGGGCTGCTCGCCGCCACGCTTCTCGCCGTAGCTCTCCTTGGGCACCATGACCTTGCGCTTGAACACGCACACGAGCGTGCCGTCCTGCTTGTAGCCCTTGGTCTCCACGTACACGACGCCGCGGTCGTCCTTGGACTTGGACTCCCACTTGTCCAGCACCAGGGTCTGCCCGTAGATGGTGTCCCCGTGGAACGTGGGTGCCACGTGTCGCAACGACTCGATCTCCAGGTTGGCGATCGCCTTGCCGGAGACGTCCGGCACCGACATGCCGAGCAGCAGCGAGTAGATGTAGTTGCCCACCACGACGTTCTTGCCGAAATCGGTGGTGTTCTCGGCGTAGTTGGCGTCCATGTGCAGCGGGTGATGGTTCATCGTGAGCAGACAGAACAGGTGGTCGTCGTACTCGGTCACGGTCTTGCCGGGCCAGTGCTTGTAGATCGCACCGACCTCGAACTCTTCGTAGTAGCGGCCGAACTGCATGTCGGTCCCCTCTCACCTGGTGGCACATCGATCAGGACGTTCGCGTCCGACGATCGTCGAGCCCCGGTCGGATACCCGCCCGGATGGGTCGGGTGACGACGGCTCGGCGAGTGCGTCGGCGGATGGCTCCGAGGATAGGGACGTTACCGGTGAGTTCAGTAGAGGTGTATCAGTGACGTAGGTCATGGGGTGTGGCGACGTCGACGGGCACGGCCGCGAGTCGTCCGGATCGGAGTGGGGGCGCGTGGTCGCGGCCCGTCGCTCCCGCCGTTCGCCCCGTGCGGTCGGGTCGGTCACCCCTTCCGGGCGACGAAGTACACGTTCAGGAAGTCGCCCTCCATCGAGTGGGTTCGGATGTCGGTGAAGCCGGCCTCGGTGAGGGCGGCGCGAGCGGCCTGTTCGCCCCAGACCGTGCCCAGGCCCTCGCCGCCCTCGCCCAGCGAGACGGTCATGCAGTAGAAGACCGAGAACGTGTACAGCGCGGGGCCCAGGGGGTGGTCGAGGTTGTCCTCCAGGCGGCTGGAGGCGTTGATCTCGCCCATCAGGAACACCCCGTCCTCGCGCAGCGCGTCGGCCACCGCCGCCAGCGTGCGGGTAGGCCGGGCCAGGTCGTGGATCACGTCGAACGCGGTGATCAGATCGTGCGAGCCGAGCGGTTCGGCGGCGTCGACCACGGCGAACTCCGCGTTTTCCAGGCCCAGTTGCTCGGCCTCGCGGCGCGCCGCGGCGATCCCCTGGGTGGAGATGTCCACACCCTTGACCCGACTGTTCGGAAAGGCCCGGGCCAGCACGTTCACCGCGTGCCCCTGGCCCGTCCCGACGTCCAGCACGTCGATGCCCGCCGTCAGGCGCTCGACCAGCCCGGGCACCATCGGCAGCACGCCCGCCACCAGCGCCGCGTCCCAGATCCGGCCGGACTCCTCGGCCTGGAGCGCCTGGAAGCGCGGATAGGCCGAGTACGGCACGCCGCCCCCGTGTCGGAACGCGTGCACCACCTGCTGCTCGACCTCGCCCATCAGGGCCAGGTACTGGGTGAAGCCGGCCAGGTTCTCCGGCCCGGCCGCGCGGGTCAGCGACGCCGCGTGCTCGGGCGGCAACCGATACGTGGCCGTCTCCGGGAAGTATTCGACGATCCCGCCCGCGACCATGCCGCCCAGCCACTCGCGCACGTAGCGCTCGGTCGCCCCGCAGGCCCGGGCGATCTCGTCGCTCGTCGCGGCCGGCATCTCGGCCATCGTGTCGAACAGTCCGGTCTGGTGGCCGACACTGACGAGGAAGGCCAGGCAGCCGTCGTCGACGATGTCGAGCATTCGTCCCGCGAAAGCTTCCCGTCGCGCGGGGTCGACGTCGATGACGGTCATGGCAACTCCCGATCGGTCGGCTCGACGGGAGCCGCCGTGGGTGCGCGAACCCCCATGCGCCCGGAGTGTGGTCACCCCGGGTGTCCGGACACCGAGAGCACGGGCGACGCCCGCGGGGACAGAAGTGTCTCTTTTGCCACGCTACGCCCGATCCGGCGGGCCCGAGACCCCGGGCCCGCCGCCGCTCGGGTCCGCGTTCAGGCCCGATCCGCGTACGCCGGCACGCTCGTCCAGAAGTCGGCCAGGGCCGTCGCCGTGGCCTCGGGCGATTCCACGTTGGGGGAGTGGTGCGTGCCCGGGATCACCACGTGCGGTACGCCCAGGCGGTCGGCCATCTCGGCCTGCCAGGGCAGCGGCCACGCGTAGTCCTCGACGCCGGAGACCACCAGCGCGGGCAGGCCGGCGGCCACGAGCGCGGCCAGTTCGGCCACCCGGTCGGGTTCGGTGCGCAGTTGTTCGGCCATGCCGAGCAGGCCCTCGGGGGTGGTGCCCAGCCAGCGCGCGTGCACGAACTCGGCGATCACCGGGTCGGCGGGCGGCAGCAGGCCCTCCTCGAGTTCCACGGCTCGCATCGCGTCCCACACCTCCTGCCGGGAGAGCACCGGGAGCACCTCCTCGAGCAGCAGCAGCCGGGTCACCTCGTCCGGGCAGATCGCCGCCGGGCCGGTGCTCATCAGGGTCAGCGAGGCCAGTCGGTGCGGCGCGCGCAGGGCCACCGAACGGCACACCAGGCCGCCGAAGGAGTGCCCCACCAGGTGGATCGGTTCGCCCGGGGCCACCGCGTCGGCGATCGCGAGCACGTCCGCCACGAGCGCGTCGCGGGTGTACGCCGCCGGATCCGTCGGACCCTCGGTCTCGTACTGGCCGCGCTGGTCCACGGACACCGTATGGAAGCCGCGTCGCGCCAGCGGGTCGCCGAGCGCGATGAAGTCCTCCTTGCTGCCGGTGAAACCGGGCACCAGCACGGCGGTGCCCACGCGCGGCGCGGCGGTCGGCGGGGCGGACTCCAGGACGGCGAATCGTCCGCGCCCGGTCGCCAGGCGACGGGAGCGGACGGTCCCGGGCAAGGTCAGAAAGCGTGGCGTACTCACGCCTTCGAGCCTACTTACCCGCAGGTACGACAACGGCCTCCGCCGCGAAGCGCGGACGTGATCGTCCACACTCCACACCGGAGGCCGTCGGCTTCATGTTCGAGTCGACCCTTCGAGCCCGCCGTCGAGCGCCGGCTCTCGTGTGTCGGCCCCTCGTGTGTCAGCCCTCGTCGGTCGCCACGGCGCCGGCCTCGGCGCCCTCGGGACGGCGACGGGTGCGGCGACGGCGACGGCGCGGCGCGCGCTCGCCGTCCGCGTCCGCCTCCCCGGCGACGGCCGGGCCGTCGGCGGGAGCGGTGGCGACCGCGACCGCGACGGGCGGCTCGACGAACGTCGCGGTCGGGTCGATCGCGACGGCCTCGCCGGTCTCACCGTTGACGCGACGACGACGACGCGAGCCCGGTGCCCGACGGCGGCTGGGGTCGCTCGCCTCGGCGTCGGCCGAGGACGGGCCCGAGGCGGCCGGCCCGGACGCGGCCGGACCGCTGCGGCTGCGCCCACCGGTGCCCTTGCGGCCCGAGTTGCCCCGGCTGTTCTTGCCGGTCTCGCCCAGGTCCTCGACGTCCTCCGCGCCCAGGCCCGCACGGGTGCGGTCGGCGCGCGGCAGCACACTGCCCACGGTGGTGGGGATGTCCAGGTCGGTGAACAGGTGCGGCGAGGTGGAGTAGGTCTCGACCGGTTCGGCGAAGCCCAGGTCCAGCGCCTTGTTGATCAGGCTCCAGCGCGGGATGTCCTCCCAGTCCACCAGCGTCACCGCGGTGCCGGAGGCGCCCGCGCGGCCGGTGCGACCGATCCGGTGCAGGTAGGTCTTCTCGTCGTCGGGGCACTGGTAGTTCACCACGTGGGTGACACCTTCGACGTCGATCCCGCGGGCCGCGACGTCGGTGGCCACGAGCACGTCCACCTTGCCGTTGCGGAACGCGCGCAGCGCCTGCTCACGCGCGCCCTGACCGAGGTCGCCGTGCACGGCGGCGGAGGCGAAGCCGCGCTCGGCCAGGCCCTGGGCCAGGTCGGCCGCGGTGCGCTTGGTCCGGCAGAACACCATCACCAGGCCGCGCCCGTTGGCCTGGAGCACCCGAGCCATCAGTTCGGGCTTGTCCAGGCCGTGCGCGCGGTAGACGCGCTGCTGGACCGACTTGACGGTGGCACCCGCGTCGTCCGGCTCGGACGCGCGGATGTGCGTGGGGCGGCTCATGTAGCGGCGGGCCAGGGTGATGATCTGACCCGGCATGGTGGCCGAGAACAACATCGTCTGGCGGCGGGCCGGGAGGCGCTCGACGATCTTCTCGACGTCGGGCAGGAAGCCCAGGTCGAGCATCTCGTCGGCCTCGTCCAGCACCAGCATCTTGACCTCGGACAGGTTCACGTGACCCTGTCCGACCAGGTCGAGCAGCCGACCCGGGGTGCCGACGACGACGTCGACGCCCTTCTTGAGCGTGTCGATCTGCGGCTCGTACGCCCGCCCGCCGTACACGGCCAGCACGCGCACGTTGCGCAGCTTGCCCGCGGCCTGGAGGTCGTTGGTGACCTGCACGCACAGCTCGCGCGTGGGAACCACGACCAGCGCCTGCGGCGTACGCCCGGCAACCGTGCCGGCGGGCGCGCGGCCGGCCTCGATGTCGGCCGCGACGGTGATCCGCTGCAGCAGTGGGATACCGAAGCCGAGGGTCTTGCCCGTTCCGGTCTTGGCCTGGCCGATCACGTCGTTGCCGGACAGGGCGACCGGAAGGGTCATCTCCTGGACGGGAAAGGCCTCGATGATGCCGAGCGCCTCGAGGGCCTCGGCGGTCTCCGAAAGTACTCCGAGTTCGCGAAAAGTTGTCAGGGGTCCAGCCTCTTCTGTGTGTTTGGGGGCCGTCCGTACCGAAAGCGGGTCGAGACCATGGCGCCCACCGAAATTGCGGGGCGCTCCACGGGACCTCTCGCCTTCGGGCGGCCACCCGAGCGGGTCGGTCGGAGCCAGTCGTCCTCCGACCGGGCATCCGCGTTCACTACCACTGTACCCGGCGAGGTGCGGCCGGTGGGGTGATGCTCATTACTGCTTGTCCGGAGATGGGCGACTCCGCCCGGACGTGGTGCCCCCGTGAGCATGGTGCGCTCACTACGCTGCGTACTTGTGAACACTGGGGCGGCGGGTACGGACGAAGGGGCCGACATGAGCGCAGGTACGGAGCCGACCGGGGAGATGCGGGCCGCCGTGATCGAACTGCTCGGCGTACTCGCCTACGGCGAGATCACCGCCTTCGAGCGGCTCGCCGAGGATGCCAAGATGGCGCCGACGGTGGACGACAAGGCCGCGCTGGCCGCGATGGCGGTGGCCGAGTTCCAGCACTACACACTGCTGCGCGACCGCATCGCCGCGCTGGGCGCGGACCCGGCCGCCGCGATGGACCCGTTCATCGCGCCGCTGGACGAGTTCCATGTGCACACCGCGCCCGCCGACTGGCTGGAGGGCCTGGTCAAGGCGTACGTGGGCGACGGTATCGCGGCCGACTTCTACCGCGAGGTGGCCGCGCACCTGGACGAGGTCAGTCGGGACCTGATCGTGGAGGTGCAGCGCGACACCGGGCACTCGGCCTTCGTGGTCGACGCGGTGCGCTCGGCGATCGAGCGCGATCCCAAGGTGGCGGGCCGGCTCGCGCTGTGGGGGCGGCGGTTGATGGGCGAGGCGCTCAGCCAGGCGCAGCGGGTCGCCGCGGAGCGGGACGTGTTGTCCACGATGCTGATCGGCGGCGGCGCGGGCCCCGGATTCGACCTGGCCGAGATCGGGCGGATGTTCAACCGGATCACCGAGGCGCACCAGCAGCGGATGGCCGCGCTCGGGCTGGCGTCCTGACCCGAAGCGGGCCGCCCGGGAAACCTTGCCGAAAACCGAGGGTGGGTGGATCCGCGTGCGGATCCACCCACCCTCGGGTCGTGCGGTGCCGATATCGGCAGCCGGTGCTCAGGCGTTGGCGCCGAAGCCGACCTTGCGCGCCGACGACTCGCCGATCTCGACGTAGGCGAGGCGGTCGGCGGGCACGATCACCCGGCGGCCCTTCTCGTCCGTCAGGGACAGCAGCTTGGACGCCCCCGACAGCGCGTCGGCGATGGCCCGCTCGACGTCCTCCGGGTTGTCCGTGCTCTCCAGCACCAGTTCCCGCCCGGCGTGCTGTACGCCGATCTTGATCTCCACGGCTGTCCCTCCGGCCTTGAAATTCTGGAGATCGGCGCCGCGACGACCGCGGGCCGTACCCATTCCAGCAGGCTAGTCGAGAGCCGGGGTCACCCCACGCCATGACGGGTACGCCGAACGCGAACGCCGGACGGGAACAAGCGTGCTCCCGGCCCGACGCCGCAGGCCGGCGGGCGTTCAGTGCTGCGGGTCGTCCTTGCGCGGGAACCGCGAGATGCCGCGCCAGGACAACGACGAGACCAGCAGCGAGGCGGCGTCGCGCGGGATGGTCGCGCCGCGCGCGATCCAATAGCGCGCGGTGACCTGTGCCATGCCGGTCAGGCCGATCGCCAGGAGCATCGACTCCTCCTGGCCGAGTCCGGTGTCCTCGGCGATGATCTTGCTCACCGCCTCGGCGCACATCTCGCTGACCCGCTCGACGCGCTCGCGCACGGCGCTCTCGTTGGTCAGGTCCGACTCGAAGACGAGACGGAACGCGCCGCCGTCGTCGTCCACGAACGCGAAATAGGCGTCGACCGTGGCGGCCACACGGAACTTGTTGTCGTGCGTCGACTCCAGCGCGCGCTGCACCGCCGCGAACAGCGCCTCGCAGTGCTGGTCGAGCAGCGCCAGATACAGCTCCAACTTGCCGGGGAAGTGTTGGTACAGCACGGGCTTGCTGACGCCGGCGCATTCGGCGATGTCGTCCATCGCGGCTGCGTGGTAGCCCTGCTTGACGAAGACTTCCTGGGCGGCGCCGAGGAGTTGCGTCCTGCGCGCGAGCCGGGGCAGCCGGGTACCGCGAGGACGGGGGTCCGCATCCTGGATGGCTGTCACGGGGCTCCTCAAGGTGTCGCTCAACGTGTCGCGGACACCGGATGGTTCGGTGATCCGGCGGGTCTCTCCACCACGTCATCCTACTTTCGGGTAACCCAGGGCGTAAGTTTCGTGGCGCAACGAAACAGGATCCCGCGCCCGTGACAACCCCCGCAAGGGCGCGTGAAGTGCGCGGAGGGTGGTCGCGAGCCCTGGGCGACGGCGCGGGAATCGACGCTCAGCGATAGTCGTCGTCCTCCCGGCGCCCGACTCCTCGACGCTGCTCGGTCGCGTCCGCGGGGTCCACGCCGTCGGGCACCGACTCCCATACGGGATCGCCGTCGCCGTCGTCCGCTTCCACCGCGGTGTGCTGATCCACCGCGTCCGGAACCGGAATCTCGGGGTCGTCGGCCGTCTCGTCGGGGAGTGCGGCGTCACCTTCCGTGACGTCTTCGAACTCGGGGGTTTCGTCGATGCGGTACATACGGCCTCCCTGCCCGTGCGGTGCTCCGCTATGCGGGGTTCCCGCAAGTCCATGATCCGCCCCGCGTTCGTTGTCGCACTTTCGGGATCGATGTCGAAACGTGATGTGCGAAGCGTTTACAGTGACGTCATGAAACAGGGCATAAGAGCCGAGAGCACCCGGGCCGACGAAGCCGGTCGAGGCATCCGCCCTTCCGTCTCAGTGATCATCTCGTAATATTGCCCACCGTGACGACCATCAGCCCCGCAAGCGAAGCCGACGCGACGCCTTGGCCTGCGCGTACGGTCGAAGTCGCCACCGGCAACGAGGTCGTGGTGCGCCGAGACGCGCTCCGCGACGCCGACCTGCCGCCCGCGATGATGATCCACGGCCTCGGCGGCTCCTCCCTGAACTGGACGGAACTGGCCGCCGAACTGCGGTCGGATCTTTCCGTCGAGATGATCGACCTGCCCGGCTTCGGGTACTCGCCGCCGCCGCGGAACGGGGACTACTCGATCTCCGCGCACTGTCGTGCGGTCGAGGGCGCGATCCTGTCGCTGCGCAAGGGCCCGGTGCACGTGTTCGGCAATTCGATGGGCGGCGCGGTGGCCACCCGGCTCGCCGCGCGACGCCCGGACCTGGTCCGCACGCTGACCCTGATCTCGCCCGCGCTGCCGGACCTGCGGGTGCGGACGTCGGTGCTGCCGACGGCGATGCTCGGCGTGCCCGGTGTGGGTCGTGCGCTGCTGCGGCTCAGCCGCAACATGACGCCCGAGCAGCGCACCCGGATGTCGATCGCGATGATGTACGGCAACCCGGACACGGTCGGCGAGAAGGCCTTCGCCGACGCCGCCGCCGAGTACCGGCGTCGACTCGAACTCCCGTACATGATGGACGCGTTCTCGCACTCGACCAGGTCGGTCATCGGGGCCTACCTGGAGCGCGGCGAACGGGCGCTGTGGCGGCAGGCGGCCGATGTGCGGGCGTCGACGCTGCTCGTCTACGGGCGCCGGGACAAATTGGTCGACGCGCGCATGGCCAAGCGCGCGACCGAGACGTTCCAGGACGCACGACTGCTGGTGGTGCCCGACTCCGGGCACGTGGCCATGCTCGAACACCCCCGCGTGGTGGCCCGGGGTTTCCGCGAACTTCTCGACGGGGCCCTATCGCCGTCGAACGTGGTGGGGTGAACGCAGACTCATGGGACGTCACTCGGGAACGCAGACGAGCGTGCAGTACGGCGGTGAGGGGTTGCCGGACGACGCACTGTCCGGCGGCTACGCCGCGGTGCCGCAGCAGGGCGCGTACGGACAGGTGCAGCAGGACGGATACGCCGGCGGCCTGATCGACACCTCGTACGCCGGCGCGTATCCCGAGCAGGACACCGGCTACCACGGCTACCCCGCGGACCCCGGCTACGGCGGCTACCAGGCCGTGCCGCAGGGGAGCCTCGGCTACGACGGCGGGCAGCAGCACGGCTGGGAGCACCCCGCGCCGGAGGCCGGCTCCGGGATCTGGACGGCGGCCGGGACGATGCCCGGCGAGCCCGCGCACTGGGACGACCCGCTGGAGCCGTACGGCGCGCAGGCCGGCTCGGCCGGCTACGCGGCACAGCCGTTCGGCGCGGACACCTTCGGCACCGACGGGTTCGGCACCGACACGTTCGGCACCGACACGTTCGGTACCGACACGTTCGGCGCGACCGGGTTCGCGACCGGCTCGTTCGGCGGCGACGCCTACGGCGCGGACTCCTACGGCGCCGACCCGTACGCCACCGGCGGCTACACGGCGGTGGGCCACGCGAACGACCTGTACGCCGCGGACGGCTACCCCAGTGGGATGCACGCGGTCGTCGAGGCGCCGGCCGCGCCGATGTACGACACCACCACGTTCGAGCCGCAGAGCTTCGTCGGCTACGGCTACGACGCGTCGGGTGCCTACCAGGCCGTGGCGCCCGTGCGCGATCCGCTGGTGGACGCGCTGTACGAGATGCCCGCCGAGTCGGTGCGGGCGGCCGGTCCCGGTGCCGGGCAGTATGCGATGGAGGCCGAGCCGTGGGCCGTGTCGGCCCCCGAACTCGACCTGGAACAGCTCTCGTTCGCGACCGAACCGGGCGACGACTTCGCGGACGCGGAGTCGGAGTCGGCGTACGCGGTGGAGCCCGAGCCGGAGTACGGCTTCGAACCGGACGCCGGGAGCGCCCCGCCGAAGGGCCGCGCGCAGACCCGGCGGGCGAACCGTCCCGCGCCGCGCAAGGGCCGGCGCACGCTGGTCGCGGCGAGCGGCGCGGTGGTCACCGGTGCGGTGCTCGCCGGCGCGGTCGTGCTCCAGATGCCCGACGAGGGCACGTCGAGCCAGGCCTCGGGCGACGACCAGGCCGCGCCGGGCGCCGCGCCGCGGCCCACCGACCAGGCCGCGTCGCGCTCCTCGGATCGGGACCCGGTCGCGCAGGGCGGTGCCTCCTCGTTGCCGCTGCCGACGCCCGCGTCGCCGACCACCACCGACCAGCTCACCGTGCGCTTCCCGCTCGATCCCAAGCTCGGCCTGAACGGCAGCTTCGACACCGTGCCCGGCAAGGAGGCCGCGCCCGGCCCCGGCCGCAAGTACACGTACGCGGTGGAGATCGAGCAGGGCCTGCAACTGGACGGCGAACTGTTCGCCAAGACGGTGCAGAAGACCCTGAACGACAAGCGCAGTTGGGCCACCGGCGGATTGACCTTCGAGCGCACCGACAACTCGCCGAAGGCGGACTTCGTGGTGCGACTGGCCAGCCCGCAGTCGGTGCACAAGGCGTGCACCCCGATCGTGGGCGACACCAGCGCGGACAACGTCTCGTGCGACGCGTACGGCACCCGGTACGTGATGATCAACGCGTGGCGCTGGGCGCAGGGCTCGACCGCCTACGGCGACGACATCGTCGGCTACCGGCAGATGCTGATCAACCACGAGGTCGGGCACCGGCTCGGGCACAACCACGAGAAGTCCTGCGGTGCCGGCGGCATCGGCTCGGACTTGGCCCCGGTGATGATGCAGCAGACCAAGACCCGGGTCGCCAGTGAGGGCGCGATGAAGGGTGAGACCTGCGAGGCCAACCCGTGGCCGTACCCGACGGGCAAGCTCACCAAGTAGCCCCGGCCGGGCCGCTCCGGGCGCCGTCGAAGGCGCCCGGAACGCCCTCGCGCGCGCGAATCTCACGGACCGGACCCGGTGCCCGGGAATCGGGACGAGCGTGGCACTGTTGCGGTAGGAAAAGAGCCGAGATGAACAGTCCGACCATCGGAGTTTCCGTGTCGCAGCTACCACCCCTGGTCGAGCCGGCCACCGAGCTGACCGTCGACGAGGTCCGTCGTTACTCGCGCCACCTGATCATCCCCGACGTCGGGATGGACGGGCAGAAGCGGCTGAAGAACGCCAAGGTGCTCTGTGTGGGCGCCGGTGGCCTGGGTTCGCCGGCGCTGATGTACCTCGCCGCGGCCGGTGTCGGCACGCTGGGCATCGTCGAGTTCGACACCGTCGACGAGTCGAACCTGCAGCGCCAGATCATCCACGGACAGAGCGACATCGGTCGGTCCAAGGCCGAGTCCGCGCGCGACTCGGTCAAGGAGATCAACCCGTACACCAAGGTCGTCCTGCACGAGGAGCGGCTCGAGGCCGACAACGTGATGGAGATCTTCGGGCAGTACGACCTGATCGTCGACGGCACGGACAACTTCGCCACCAGGTACCTGGTCAACGACGCCTGTGTACTGCTGAACAAGCCGTACGTGTGGGGTTCGATCTACCGCTTCGACGGCCAGGCCAGTGTGTTCTGGTCCGAGCACGGCCCGTGCTACCGCTGCCTGTACCCGGAGCCCCCGCCGCCCGGCATGGTGCCCTCGTGCGCCGAGGGCGGCGTGCTGGGCGTGCTGTGCGCGTCGATCGGCTCGATCCAGGTCAACGAGGCGATCAAGCTGCTGATGGGCATCGGCGAGCCGCTGGTCGGCCGGCTGATGATCTACGACGCGCTGGAGATGACGTACCGCACGGTCAAGGTGCGCAAGGACCCCGAGTGCGCGGTGTGCGGGAAGAACCCGACCGTGACCGAGCTGATCGACTACGAGGCGTTCTGCGGCGTGGTCTCCGAGGAGGCCCAGGAGGCCGCGCTCGGTTCGACCATCACGCCCCGCCAGCTCAAGGAATGGCTCGACGCGGGCGAGAACATCGACCTGATCGACGTTCGTGAGCCGGGCGAGTACGAGATCGTCAAGATCCCGGGTTCGCGGCTGATCCCCAAGAACGAGTTCCTGATGGGCCGGGCCCTGGAGGACATGCCGCAGGACAAGCGCATCGTGCTCAACTGCAAGACGGGCGTGCGCTCGGCCGAGGTGCTGGCGGTGCTCAAGAGCGCGGGCTTCGCCGACGCGGTGCACGTGGGCGGTGGCGTGATCGGGTGGGTCAACCAGATCGAGCCGGAGAAGCCGGTCTACTAGCTCCTCGGGGACCAAGCGGGGCCGGACGGCCGCGGGGCGCACCCGCCCTGCGGCCGAGGTGCCCTCGAACGCCGGACGGCCCGGACGGATCGGGCTCCGGCCGGATGTGCTCGAACGCCGGACGGGCCGATTCCCATCGGCCCGTCCGGCGTTTTTTCAAGGCTGTGGCCAGGGCTCAGATCGCCTGTTTGCGTTGCAGGTGGGTGAAGGCGAGCCAGCCGGGCAGCACCGGGAGCCAGAAGGTCAGGAAGCGGTAGAGCAGGACGGCGGCGGTCGCCGTCTCGAACGGCAGGCGCGCGGTGCTGGTCAGGCCCGCGATCAGGGCCGCCTCGACCGCGCCGATGCCGCCCGGGGTGGGTGCGGCCGAGCCGATCGCGTTGCCGGCCAGGAAGACCACCGCGATCGCGGCGAAGTTGGCCGAGCCGCCGAAGGCCCGCACGCTGGCGTCCAGACACAGGATGAAGGACAGCGTGAGCAACACGGTGCCGCCCAGCCCGGCCGCGAGCTTGGTCGGGGTCTGCAGCACGTCCAGCAGACGCGGCACGATGCCGGAGAAGAGTTGGCGCAACTGCTTGACGATCCAGCGCCGCAGCGGCGGTACGGCCATCACCAGCAGCGTCACCAGGGCCAGCACCAGCAGGCCCGCGATCACCGCGCCCGACGGCGCGAAGGACGGCGTCTCGGCGGTGCCCGCGATGTAGCCGAAGAAGGCCAACAGACCGACGTGGAAGACCAGGCCGCCCAACTGCGAGACGCCCACGCTCGCGGCGGCGAGGGTGGGCGGGATACCGGCCTTCTGCAGGTAGCGGGTGTTCAACGCGACGCCGCTGACCGCCGGCGGCGCGACCAGCTTCACGAACGAACCGGCGAGTTGCACCACGGTGGTGCGAAACAGCGACAGCCGTTCGGGGACGAAGCCGAGCAACATCAGCGCCGCGCACACGTAGCTGAGCGAGGAGGCCAGCAGGCCGATCGCCGCCCAGCCCCAGTTCGCGCTGTCGAAGATCTCGCCCAGGTCGACGTGGCTGAGCTGGGACAGCAGGAAGTAGCCCGCGAACGCACTGGCCACCACGGTGACCAGGGTGCGCGCGCGGACCCGCTCCAGGCGGACCGGCTCGACCTCGGCCTGCGGACGCAACTCCAGGATCTGCTCGCGGATCCGGGAGAGCAGGTTCTTGTCCTTGCGCAGCACCGCGCGGGTGCTGCGGCTGAGCGCGACCTTCTGCAACAGCGGCAGGCACGCGGCCACGGTGTCCGCGCCGAGCACCTCCGCGGCGGTGTGCACGGCGCGCTCCTCGCCCACCCGCAGCGCGATCGTGGTGAGCAACTGCGCGGTGTCGATCCGCAGCGCCAGGTCGCCGGAGGCGATCTCGCCGGCCCGCAGGTCCACCAGCCACGGCTCGCCGGTGCCGTCCACCAGGACGCTCTCGGCGACCAACCGCCGGTGGGTGAGCCGGTGTGCCTGGAGCAGGCCCAGCAGCTTCCACAGCCGGGCCAGCAGCTCGTCGGTGAGCTCGTCGTCCTCGAGGGTGTCCAGGGTGCGGCCGGGCACGTGCGCGTAGGCGAGCAGCGCGGCGTCCGGGCCGACCTCGGTGGTGGCCACCAGACGCGGCGCGCGCACCCCCGCGTCGGCGCAGGCGTACGCCATCAGCGACTCCTGCTCCAGGGCGCGGCGGGTGGACAACACGGTGCGGCGCTGGGTGACCCCGCGCAGGACCAGGCGGCGGTAGAAGCGGTAGATCGCGCCGGAGGCCTGCTGGTCGCGGTCCAGCACGGTGACGTCCAGCAGCCGCTCGTCGGCCAGCCGGACCGCGTAGCGGCGGGTCTCCTCGGGGCCGTCGTCGGTGCGCACACAGGACAACGCGACCAGGCCGAACCGGCGCAGCGCGGCGACCACCGACTCGGCCGGCGGCCGGGTGTTGGGCAGGCCGACCGCGTACAGCGTGGCGTAGGCGATGGTGCGGCCGAACAACACGCTGGTGAGCAGCGCGACGGGGGTGGTGTACCCGCCGACCAGCACGGTCGCCGCGTTCAGCAGGAGCAGCGTCCACACCACCAACTGCCAGCGTGGTCTGCGGACCAGGCCGACCGCGGTGACGTAGGCGACGATCGGCGCGAGGTAGCCGTGCACCGGGTCGGTCCAGCCGCTGCGCGGCAGTGGCAGCGGGCGGGTCAGCGCGTCGCGCAGCGCCTCGGGGCCGGGGCCGGTGATCCACCAGTCCAGGCCGAGCGAGGCCAGGTAGGTCACGGCCGCGGCGATCACCCCGTCGGCGACCCGCAACCCGTCCCGGCTGACCAGGCGTTCGATCCCGTAGGCCACCGGCACCACGAGCACCGCGACGGCGAACACCCCGCCGGAGAGGTTGAGCAGCAGGTGCGGCGTGCTGTTCTGGGCGCCGCGCACGATGTCCGATTCCAGGCCGGAGGTGGTCTGCCGGGCGATACTGGCCAGGAAGAAGACCACGCCGAGGGTGAGCACGCCGAGCAGTACTCGGATCAAATCGGACGATCGGTGCACGCGCAGCGGTTGTGAGGGCTCGACTACGAGGGCGCGCCCGTTCCCGGGGGCCCCCGTCGCGATCGTTCCGTCATGCTCTCGAATCACCCGTCACCACCGCGTCGATGGTGCCACGACCCGCGTCCGGGATTGCGGCCGGCCGCGCCGAAGTGCGGCCGAAAGGGGCGGGCGGTCGTCCGACCCCGTGTCCGACGACTCTGTCACCATGTGCGGATGAGTGACCCTAACCCCTTCGCCGAGCGGGTGCTCGACCTGGTCGAGCGCATCCCGCCCGGGCGGGTGATGGCCTACGGGGACGTCGCCGAGGCCCTCCAGGAAGGCGGCCCACGGCAGGTCGGCCGCGTGATGGCGCTGTACGGCGGCGGGGTGCCGTGGTGGCGGGTGGTGCGCGCGGACGGCTCGTTGCCGCCGAGCCACGCGGTGCGCGCGCCCGGGCACTACCGGGCCGAGGGCACGCCGTTGCGTTCGGGCGGCGAGCGGGTGGACATCGGGCGGGCGCGCTGGGTGCCGGCGCCCGACGAGGTGCCCGCGGAGCTGCCCGCCGACCGGGAGGATCCGCCGATCTCCTGACACTGCGGGGTGGGCCGGGTCACAGTGGTCGCGCCCCCGATCCGGTCCCGGAAGTCCTGTGTGCTCCCGGGGCGAGCGGGCCGGGTGTGATCTGATGGGCATCGGCCGCGCCCTGCCGACCGGGGCGCGGCCGACCCACCGCGACCGAGACCGCCGTCCGACCCGTCGACGGCGCGGCCCCGTGCAGACACAGGATTCGACGGCGACCCGAAGGCAATTTCGGCCAGATGACCACCCCGACCCCGGCGTACCGCCTGCGGCGCACCCCCGTGGCCCCGCCCGCGCCCGTGATCCCCGACGACTACCAGCGTGCCGTCGTCGAGCACCGCGGCGGGCCGCTGCTCGTGCTCGCGGGTCCCGGCACGGGCAAGACCACCGTGCTCGTGGAGGCGGTCGCCGAGCGGGTGGCGCGCGGGATCCGGCCGGAGGAGATCCTGGTCCTGACCTTCGGTCGCAAGGCGGCGGGCGAACTGCGCGACCGGTTGACCGCGCGGCTGCGCGCGGCCGGGGCGCGGACCGCGGCGGTGCCGACCGCGACCACGTTCCACTCGTTCTGCTACGCACTGGTGCGCGAACACCAGCCGGCCGAGTTGTTCAGCTATCCGCTGCGCCTGTTGACCGGTCCCGAGCAGGACGTGTTCGTGCGCGAACTGCTCGCGGGCGGGGTCGAGGAGGGCAGCCAGAGCTGGCCCGCCGAGCTGCGTGCGGCGGTGGGCACCCGGGGATTCGCCGACGAGGTGCGCGCGGTGATCGCGCGCAGCCGCGAACTCGGGCTCGACCCGGACGCGTTGGCCCGCTTCGCCAAGGACACCGGGCGCCGGGACTGGGGGGCCGCGGCCGATTTCCTCGCCGAGTACCTGGACGTGATCGACGCGCAGGGCGTGGTCGACTACGCCGAACTGGTGCACCGCGCGGTGCTGCTCGCCGAGCGCCCGGAGACCGCCGAGATCCTGCGCGGGCGCTACAAGGCGGTGTTCGTCGACGAGTACCAGGACACCGACCCGGCGCAGGTGCGCCTGCTGGCGGCGCTGGCCGGTGACGGGCGGGACCTGATCGCGGTGGGTGACCCGGACCAGTCCATCTACGCGTTCCGCGGCGCGGACGTGAACGGCATCCTCGACTTCCCGCACCGCTTCCCGCGTGCCGACGGCGAGCCCGCGGACATCGTCGTGCTGCGCACCTCGCGCCGGGCGCCGGCCGGGCTGCTGGCCGCGTCCCGGGTGGTCACCCAGCGCATGCCGCTGAGCCGGCTGCCCGGCGACCGGGTGCGCGCGCACCGCGAGTTGATCCCGTCGGTGTCGGGTGAGCGGGACCCGAGCCGGGTCGAGGTGTACACCTATCCCACGCCCGGCGCGGAGCTGGACAACATCGCCGACATCCTGCGTCGCGCGCACCTGGAGGAGGGTGTGCCGTGGGGGGAGATGGCCGTGCTGGTGCGCTCGGGCGCGCGTTCGATCCCGGGTCTGCGGCGGGCGTTGTCGGCCGCCGGGGTGCCGCTGGAGATCGCCGGCGACGAGTTGCCGATCGCGGCCGAGCAGGCGGTGTCGCCGCTGTTGACCGCGCTGCACGTGGCGGCGGACCCGAACGTGTTGGACGCGGAGACCGCGCGCTCGTTGTTGCAGTCCCCGCTGGGCGGGCTGGACGCGGGCGATCTGCGGCTGCTCGGGCGGGCGCTGCGGGCCGAGGAGCGGGCCGCCTCGGGCGCCTCGGTGACCAGCACCCGGCCCTCCGCCGAGCTGATCCGGGACGCGCTGGCCGAGCCCGGGCAACTGGTCGGGATCGAGCAGCGGATCGGCGGCGGCGCGTTGCGCTTGGGCATGCTCGTGCGCAAGGCGCGCGAGGTGCTCGCGGGCGGCGGCAGCACCGAGGACGCGCTGTGGGAGCTGTGGCAGGGCACGCCGTGGCCCGGACGGCTGGAGCGCGCGGTGTTGCGCGGCGGTACCGCCGGGCGCAACGCGGACCGCGACCTGGACGCGGTGGTGGCCCTGTTCGAGGTGGCCGCCAAGGCCGAGGAGCGGGCCGGCCATCGGGGCGCGCTGAACTTCCTGGCCGAGCTCAAGGCCCAGCAGATCCCCGGCGACCGGCTCGACGACAGCGCGCTGCGCGGCGAGTCGGTGCGATTGTTGACCGCGCACCGGGCCAAGGGTCTGCAGTGGCGGCTGGTGGTGGTGCACGGCGTGCAGGAGGGGCTGTGGCCGGACCTGCGCCGCCGGGGTTCGCTGCTGGAGGCGGACCGGATCGGTTCGGACGGCCTGGCCGAACCGCTGTCGCCGGGCGCGCTGCTCGCCGAGGAGCGGCGGTTGTTCTACGTCGCGGTCACCCGGGCGAAGGAGCGGCTGGTGGTGACCGCGGTCGACTCCAGCTACGACGACGGCGATCAGCCCTCGCGCTTCCTGGAGGAGCTGGGGGTTGCGCCGGTGGAGGTCAAGGAGCGGCCCCGGCGTCCGCTGTCCACCTCGGCGCTGGTGGCCGAGCTGCGGTCGGCGGCGGTGGATCCGCTGGCGCCCGCCGTGCTGCGCCGGGCGGCCGCGCGCCGGTTGGCCGCGCTCGCGGATCTGCGCGACGACGAGGGGCATCCGCTGGTGCCGGCCGCGCACCCGGACCGGTGGTGGGGGCTGGTGGCGCCGACCGATCCCGGGGTGCCGATCCGGGACCCGGACGGCGCGGTGCGGTTGTCCGGCAGTTCGGTGGCCAAGGTGCGCGACTGCGCGCTGAGCTGGTTCCTGGGCAGTGAGGTGCACGCGGACTCGCCGCGCTCGGCGGCGCTGGGCTTCGGCAACGTGGTGCACGCGCTGGCGGACGAGGTGGGCACCGGCGCGACCGCGGCCGAGTTGCCGGTGCTGATGGACCGGCTGGACCGGGTGTGGGACGCGCTGGCGTTCGACGCGCCGTGGCAGTCCGAGCAGCAGAAGGACGAGGCCCGGACGGCGCTGGAGCGGTTCCTGTCCTGGCACACCCACGAGCGGCACCGGGTGGTCGCGGCGACCGAGCACGGCTTCGAGGTCGAGCTGACCGCGGGCGAGTACCGGGTGGTCATCCGGGGCTCGATGGACCGGGTCGAGCGCGGCGAGGACGGCCTCGCGTACGTGGTCGACTTCAAGACCGGGCGTCGGCCGCCGACTCGCACCGAGATCGAGGAGCACCCGCAACTCGCGGTGTACCAGGTCGCGGTCGCGGCCGGCGCGCTCGACGACCTGCCCGGTTTCGAGGGCGGCCGACCGGCCTCCGGCGGTGCCGAGTTGATCCAGTTGCGTACGGCGGAGAAGGGCGACGCCGAGCAGCCGCTGGTGCTGGCCCAGGACCCGCCGCTGCCCGGACCGGACGGCGGGACGTGGGTGGGCGGGTTGCTCGCGGACGTGGCCGGCCGGATCATCGGCGAGCGGTTCACCCCGAGCACGGGTTCGCACTGCGACATGTGCGATTTCCGCAAGTGCTGCAGCGCGCGTCCGGAGGGACGGATGACGGTTGATTAGCAATCAAAAGTAATCAAAAAGGGGCGGATGATTGGCAGTTCTTTGCCATAGCCATACTCATGCGAGCAAGTCAGTCCCCCTTTGCTTGTGTGATCAAGGAGCCCCGTGCGCATTACCCGGATGGCCGTCGTCGCGTCCGCCGCCGCAGCCCTCGCCCTCGGCGGACTCACCGCGTGCGGTGAGGACGAGCTGAAGTCCAACGCCGGTACCGACGCCAAGGCTCTCGCCGACGAGTCGCTGGCCCTGCTCAAGCAGGTCGACGACTTCAAGATGACCGGCACCGGCAAGGACACCGAGGACAACACGTCCATGGAGTGGGACATCTGCATCCGCAAGGGCGCGGACCTGGTCGGAAACATGAAGATGGACGGCTCCCCGGTCGAGATGATCAAGGTCGGCAACGACCTGTACATGAAGGCCGACGCCGCCTTCTGGTCCAAGACGATGGGCGGGGAGGAGGGCGGCCCGAGCGAGATGGGCAAGCTCATGGCCGGCAAGTACATGAAGACGCCCGCCGACGACGAGGACGGCCCGTTCGACCCGACCGACTTCTTCGACGGCTCCACCGACGGGGTGACCAAGGGCGAAGCGGTCAAGATCGACGGCAGGAAGCTGATCCCGCTCGCCAAGAAGGACGAGGACGGGGTCACCACGACCCTGTTCGTCCCGGAGAAGGGCAAGCCCTACCCGGTGCTGGTCAAGACCGACGACGGCTCGGCCGAGATGCGCTTCAGCAAGGGCAAGAACAAGTGCGAGCCGGCCGTGCCGCCGGCCGACCAGGTGGTGGACGCCGAGGCGCTGTCGAAGTTCGGTGCCTCCTGACCCACGGCCGCGCACACCCGACCCGCACGGCGACCGTCCCTGTCGCCGTGCGGGGCTAGTGTTCCTCCGGTGCACGCCGTACTGACCGACCCGGACGACCTGTGTCGTCTCCTGGGGATCCCCTTCACACCGGAGCAGCTCGACGCGGTGCTCGCGCCGCTGAGCCCCGGGGTGATCGTGGCCGGGGCCGGATCCGGCAAGACCACGGTGATGACCGCACGGGTGGTGTGGCTGGTGGGCACCGGCGCGGTACGCCCCGACCAGGTGCTCGGCCTCACCTTCACCAACAAGGCCGCCGGCGAGCTGGCCCAGCGCGTGCGCAAGGCGATCGGGCAACTGCGCGGCGGCGAGATCCCCGCCGACGAGGACGCGGGCGAGCCGACCGTGTCCACGTATCACGCGTTCGCCGGCCGGCTGCTGCAGGAGCACGGGCTGCGGATCGGCCTGGAGCCCTCCGCCCGGCTGCTCGCCGACGCGACGCGCTACCAGCTCGCCGCGCGGGCCGCGCGCACCGCGCGGGGCCCGTTCCCCACGCTGACCGGCCGGCTGCCCGATGTGGTGGCCTCGGTCCTGCACCTGGGCGGCGAACTCGCCGAGCACCTGGTGCCCGTCGACCGGCTCCAGGAGTGGGACCGGGCCTTCGTCGCCGACGTGGAGGCCGCCGCGAAGCCCTCCGCCGCCGCGCGCAAGGCCGCCGACGCCGCGCGCAACCGGCTCGACCTGACCCGCCTGGTCGACGCGTACGCCCACGCCAAGAGCGGCCGCGACCTGCTCGACTTCGGCGACCAGATCGCCTACGCGGCCAGGATCGCGGGAGAGCGGCCCGAGGTCGGCGAGATCCTGCGGGACACCTACCGGGTGGTGCTCCTGGACGAGTACCAGGACACCTCGGTGGCCCAACGCGTGCTGTTGCAGGGGCTGTTCGGACACGGCCACCCGGTGACCGCGGTCGGCGACCCGTGCCAGGCGATCTACGGCTGGCGCGGCGCCTCGGTCGCCAACATCCACGACTTCCCGGTGCACTTCCCGCAGCGCGACGGCACCCCCGCGGCCCGCTACGCGCTGTCCGAGAACCGGCGCAGCGGCGGCCGGATCCTGGCCTTCGCCAACGACCTCTCCGAACCGCTGCGCACCCCCGAGAGCGGCGTGGAGGCGCTGCGCCCGGGCCCCGGCGCCGAGCACGAGGGGTGGGCCGTCGCGGCGCTGCTGCCCACCCACCGTGCGGAGATCGACTGGCTGGCGGACCGGATCGGCACCGCGATCGGCACCGTCCTGGACAAGAACGGCGACCCGATCACCCCCGGCGACGTCGCGGTGCTCGCGCGCACCGCGGCCGACTTCGCGGACATCCACGCGGCGCTGGTGCGCCGCGACATCCCGGTCGAGGTGGTCGGCCTGTCCGGGCTGCTGCACCTGCCCGAGGTGGCCGACCTGGTGGCCGTGTGCGAGGTGCTCGACGACCCCACCGCCAACTCCGCGCTGGTGCGTCTGCTGGCCGGGCCGCGCTGGCGGATCGGGCCGCGCGACCTGGCCCTGCTCGGTCGCCGGGCCGCCGAACTGGTCCGCGTCGATCGGGCCGGCGCCGACGACGCGGACGCGCGCCTGGAGGAGGCGGTGGCCGGGATCGACCCCACCGAGGTGGTCTCGCTCTCCGACGCGCTCGCCGATCCCGGCGAGCACCACCCCTTCTCGGCCGAGGCGCGCCGCCGGTTCGCCCGGGTCGCCACCGAGATCCGCGACCTGCGCCGGCACCTGGGCGAGCCGCTGATGGACCTGCTGCACCGGGTGCTCGCCGGTACCGGCCTGGAGGTCGAGCTGTCCGCGTCGCCCGGCGCGCTGGCCGCGCGCCGCCGGGAGACGCTGCACGCGTTCCTGGACGTCGCGGCGGGCTTCGCCGACCTGGACGGCGACCCCTCGCTCACCGCGTTCCTGGCCTTCCTGCGCACCGCCGCCGAACACGACAAGGGGCTGGACGGCAGCCTGCCCACGGCCGGCGACTCGGTGAAGGTGCTCACCGCGCACAAGTCCAAGGGCCTGGAGTGGGAGGTGGTGGTGGTCCCCGGGTTGATCGAGGGCGTCTTCCCGAGCGTGCGTACGCAGACCAAGTGGATCACCAACGGCAAGGCGCTGCCGCACCCGCTGCGCGGCGACGCGGACGCGCTCGCGGTGTTGCCGGACCTGACGCCCAAGGGCTTCAAGGCGTTCGACGCCGCGATGCGCGAGCACCAGGCGACCGAGGAGCTGCGCCTGGGCTACGTGACCTTCACCCGCCCCAAACAACTGCTGATCGCGTCCGGCCACTGGTGGGGGCCGACCCAGAAGAAGCCGCGCGGCCCGTCGGCGTTCCTGACCCGGCTCCGCGAGCACTGCGAAGCCGGCAACGGCACCGTCGAGGTGTGGACGCCCGAACCCGCCGAGCCCGTCAACCCGTATCTGGCGGACACCCTCGAACACGCCTGGCCGCTGCCGCTGGACCCGACCGCGCTGGTGGAGCGCCGCCGGGCGGCCGACGCGGTGCTCGCCGAACTCGCCCGGCGCGAGGCCGCCCGGCGGGTCGACCACGCGATGCAGCACCCCTCGGTCGAGCCCGAGCCCGTGTCCCAGTCCGAGCCCGAGTCCGAGTCCGAGTCCGAGTCCGAGATCACGGTCGCCCCGGGCCCGGCCGACGACGAGCGAGTGCCGGTCGAGGTCTACGACGCCCACATCCCGCCGGACCCGGAGCACGAGGCGCCGCCCCCGGAGGACGACCCCGGACCGCCCGCGCGCGACCTGCCCTCGCGCGACCACGACGACGCCCGCGAGCACACCGACGAGGTACGCGCCGGGCACCCGGCGGTCGAGGGCCCCGCGACCGGCGCCGCGGCCCGGTTCGAGCCCACCCCGGACGAGCTGGCCCTGATCGAGTCGTGGGACCGCGACCTGGTCCGGCTGGCCGAGGAACTGCGCCGCGGCCGATCCGGGGTGCGCGAGGTGCCGCTGCCCGCGACGTTGTCCGCGTCCCAGATGTTGCGCCTGTCCAACGACCCGGACGGCCTCGCGCGCGAACTGGCCCGGCCGATGCCGCGCCCGCCCGCCCCCGCGGCCCGCCGCGGCACCCGCTTCCACGCGTGGGTCGAGTCGTTGTTCGGCGAGCGCCCGCTGCTGGAACCGGACGACCTGCCGGGCGCGGCCGACGAGGAGATCACCGACGAGGCGGACCTGCTCGCGCTCCAGGAGGCGTTCCTGCGCACGCCCTACGCGCAGCGCGCCCCGTACCGGGTGGAGGCGCCCTTTCAGCTCTTCCTCGGCGGCCGGATCGTGCGTGGCCGGATCGACGCGGTCTATCGCGAGGGCGCGGGGTTCGAGGTGGTCGACTGGAAGACCAACCGGGTGCAGAACGCGGACCCGCTCCAGCTCGCGGTCTACCGGTTGGCCTGGGCCGAATACGCCGACGTGCCGATCGAGGAGGTCTCGGCCGCGTTCTTGTACGTGCGCACCGGGGAACTCGTCCGGCCCAAGGGTTTGCCCGGCCGAGAGGAACTGGAACAGTTGTTCACGGAAGGTGACGAACCGGCCCCGGATCAGGGTTCTTGATCCGGAGGAAACCCCGGTCGGGTGACGATGGGCCCGATGCGGCCGGTTTCCGACACTCGTATGGTTTATGAGGATCGGCAGTACGGCGAACTTCGAACGGGACGGGAAACGGCACCGGTGCGCGGAACAGCACAGACGAGACGGGCACTGCGGCTTGTCGGCGTTGCGGGTGACCGCCCCCTGCTGCCGGTGATCGGCCTGGTCCTGCGCCTGCTGTCGTTCCTGGTGATCCTCGCGGTCGTGGTGCTGGCCGCCGCGACGCCGGAGAACGTGCACGTGGGACCGCTGCTCGCGGTCGCGCCCGCGCTGTCCGGGCTCACCCAGACGGCCCCGCGCGGACCACTGATCACCGGCGCGGTGGCGGCCGTGGTGGCGGTGGCGCTGACCGCGCTCGGCCAGGGCCGAGGCGGCGGCGAGCCGTTCATCACGCTCGTGTCGATCGCGCTGGTGACCGCGACCGCGTGGGCCGGCGTACATGTGCGCATGCGCCAGGAACGCACCATCGAGGAGGTGCGCAGCGTCGCCGAGGCGGCGCAGGAGGTGCTGCTGCCCCAGGTGCCCCGCACCCTGGGCTCGCTCACCGTCGGCGTGCGCTACCGCGCGGCGGCGGCCGAGGCGCGGATCGGCGGCGACCTGTACGAGGTGGTGCCCACGCCGTTCGGCGTCCGGGTGGCCATCGGCGATGTGCGCGGCAAGGGCCTGGGCGCGGTGCGTACCGCCGCCGCGGTGCTCAGCGCGTTCCGCGAGGCGGCGTACGAGGAGCCGGAACTGCCGGGCGTGGCCCGGCGGCTCTCGGCGAGCCTGGAGCGTCGGCTCGGCGAGGACGACGAGGAGTTCGTCACGCTGATCCTGCTCGGCTTCCTGAACGAAGGCGCGTGCGTGGACATCCTCAACTGCGGTCACCCCGCGCCGCTGCTGCTGCGCGCCGCGCACGCGCGGGCGCTGGACCCGCCGGCCCCGACGCCTCCGCTGGGCATCCTGGACCTGCGCGAGCTGGACCTGCCGGTGCTGCGCGTGCCGTTGCTGCCCGAGGACCGGCTGCTGCTGTACACCGACGGGATCATCGAGGCGCGCAACGCGGCCGGCGAGTTCTACCCGCTTCCCGACCGCGCGCCCGACAGCCTGCCCGGCGTCGAGGACACCCTGGACCGGCTGGAGGCGGACGTGCAGCGGCACGTGGGCCACCCGCTCCAGGACGACGCGGCGATGGTGCTCCTGCGCTACCGGCCCGTGGTCGCCCGACAGGACGGGCTGCGCGGGGCGCGCCTGAGCGCCTGAACCCCCGGCGCGCTCAACCCACGTTCACCTCCACCACCAGCGCGCAGTGGTCCGAGACGCCGAGCCGGACCGCCTCGGTGCGGCGCACCGCCTCGGGACCGATCCCGTGTCCGAGCACGTGGTCGAACTGGACCCTGGGGTGATACGAGGGATACGTGGGCACCCGGGCCAGCGAACGCCAGCGCACGGCCCCCGCGCCCGCGCCGCGACCGCGCCGACCCACCACCGCCTGCGGGATGCGCCCGGGCAGGTTGAAGTCGCCGAGCAGCAACTGCGGGCCGGGCAGGTCGGCGGTGGAGCGGCGGATCCGGGCGAGCTGGGAGATGTTCCAGCCGGGCACGAAGGACAGGTGCGCCGCGAGCACCGTGAACGGTCCGTGCGGGCCCTCCACGACCGCCGCGAGCACCCCTCGGGGTTCGTCCGGTACGCGGGTCAGGCCGGGCCGGCCCTGCACCCGCAACGGCAGGCTCAGCGGCGCGGCCGGGAAGCGCCGGACCCGCCAGCGCGACACCGGCAGCCGGGACAACAGCGCGATGCCGTACCCGGGGCCGCCCTCGCCCCGCTCGTCCGCCGTGTACACCCGACGCTCGTCCGGCACCGGATCGTCCTCGGTCCAGCCCGACACCGGCGCCGGCACGCCGTGCACCGAGGCCAGAAAGCGCCACTGCGACATGCCCAGCGCCTCGGCCGCGATCGCGGCCTGGTCCGCGCCGCCCGAGCGCTCCTGATGCCGGTCCACCTCCTGGAGGGCCACGATGTCCGCGTCGAGATCGGCCAGCGCGGCGCGCAGCCGCTCCGGGTCGGATTCGCCGTCGGCCAGGTCCATGCCGTGCAGCAGGTTGAAGGTCGCGACACGCAACGTGGTCATCGCCCGACGGTAACCCCACCGGGTGCGGAGCGTGCGGCGATCGGCGCGCCGGCGCCCGGTGCCACCCGCCCGGGCGGCGGGCATATGGTCGAATCCATGAGCATCCCCGACCGCGACATCTCCACCTATGTGCACGCGCACGCGGCCGACTTCTTCGCCGATCTGCGCGCCTGGCTGGCCATCCCGTCGATCTCGGGCGACCCGGCCGCGGCGGCCGACGTCGAGCGCAGCGCGTGGTGGCTGGGCGGCGCGTTGCGCGACGCCGGCTTCCCCACCGTCGAGGTGTGGGAGACGTCCGGGCTGCCGGCCGTGTTCGCCGAGTGGCCCTGCGCCGACCCGGACGCGCCCACCGTGCTGGTCTACGGGCACCACGACGTGCAGCCCGCGGCGCTCGCGGACGGGTGGAGCACACCGCCGTTCGAGCCGACCGACGTGGGCGATCGGCTGTACGCGCGCGGCGCGGCCGACGACAAGGGTCAGGTGCTCTTCCACCTGCTCGGCGTGCGCGCGCACCTGGCCGCGACCGGGCGGGACACGCCCGCGGTCAACCTCAAGCTGATCGTCGAGGGCGAGGAGGAGTCCGGCTCGGAGCACCTGCCGGCGCTGCTGCGCGAGCGCCGGGACCGCCTGGCGTGCGACGTCGTGGTGGTCTCGGACACCGGCATGTGGGGCGCGGACACGCCCAGCACCTGCACCGGCATGCGCGGCCTGGCCGAGATGCAGATCGACCTCTTCGGCCCCACCTCGGACATCCACTCCGGCTCGTTCGGCGGCGCGGTGCCCAACCCGGCGACCGCGCTGGCCCGGCTGATCGCCGCGCTGCACGACGAGGACGGCCGCGTCGCGATCCCGGGCTTCTACGAAGGCGTCGGCGAACTCACGGACCGCGAGCGGGAGTTGTTCGCCAAACTGCCGTTCGACGAGGCCGCGTGGCTGGGCAACGCGAAGTCCGCCGCGGCGAGCGGCGAGGCCGGCTACAGCACGCTGGAGCGAGTGTGGGCGCGCCCCACCGCCGAGGTCAACGGCATCTGGGGCGGCTACACCGGCCCCGGCCGCAAGACCATCGTGCCCGCCTCCGCGCACGCGAAGATCTCCTTCCGGCTGGTGGACCGCCAGGACCCGGAGCGGATCGAGCGCGTCGTGCGCGCGTGGGTGGCCGAGCGGCTGCCCGCCGGGATCCGCTGCGAACTCGACTTCGGCACCGGCGTCCGGCCGTGCCTGACCCCGCTGGACCACCCCGCGCTGCGCTCGGTGGTCCGCGCGCTCGGCCGCGCGTTCGACACCGAGATCCTGTACACCCGCGAGGGCGGCTCCGGACCCGAGGCGGACCTCCAGGAGGTGCTGGGCGCGCCGGTGGTCTTCCTCGGCGTCTCGCTGCCCGACGACGGCTGGCATTCGGTCGATGAGAAGGTGGAGAAGCCGCTGCTCCTCAAGGGCGCGGAGGCCGCCGCGCACCTCTGGGAGGACCTCGCGGCGACCTGGCACGAAGCACGAACCGGGAGGGACGTCAGTTGATCCACCCCAAGCCTGTCGCCGGGCAGGCACTGGCCCGATCCGCCCTCGACCGGGCGGCCGAACACCGCCTGGACCAGGGGTGGTTGGACCGGGCATGGCGCGCGCCCGAGACGCGCGTGCTGGTCCTGGGACAGGGCCGGGCGCACTGGTCGGGCGACACGGGCGCGCCGCGCCTGGTCCTGGTCGATCCGGCACACGCGCCGGAGGGCGAGCGCTACCTGCTCGGCGCCGACGCGGACGGCGTGCGCTACTTCGCGGTCTCGGTGGGGGAGCCGGCCGAGCCCGCGGCGGGAGTGCGCGAGGGCACCCTGCGCGAACTCGGCACGCTCCTGGACGACCGGGACGCGGGCCTGCTCGTGCACGCGACCGGCCTGCACCACTGGCACCGCACCCATACGTTCTGCGCGCGCTGCGGGCAGCCGACCGAGATCGCCGCGGCCGGGCACGTGCGGCGCTGTCCGGCCTGCGGGGCCGAGCACTACCCGCGCACCGACCCGGCGGTGATCATGCTGGTGCTGGACCGGGACGACCGGTGCCTGCTCGGCCGCCAGGCGAGCTGGCCGGACAAGCGGTTCTCCACCTTCGCCGGCTTCGTCGAGCCCGGCGAGTCGCTCGAACAGGCCGTCGCGCGCGAACTGCACGAGGAGGTCGGCGTGCGTACCGCGTCCACGCGCTACCTCGCCAGCCAGCCCTGGCCGTTCCCGTCCAGCCTGATGCTGGGCTTCTTCGCCTACGCGGTGGACGAGGAGGTGCGGGTGGACGGCGAGGAGATCTCCGAGGCGCACTGGTACTCGCGGGCGCAGCTCAAGGAGGCGATCGAATCGGGCGAGGTGGTCCTGCCCGGGACGTTGTCGATAGCCCGCCACCTGATCGAGAAGTGGTACGGCGAGGCGCTGGACGAGGACAACCACTGGTAGTCCCGGTCCGCACGTGCGGCGGCCCGCGACGGGAATCCGTCGCGGGCCGCCGCGGCGCCGGGGCGCGGCTCGCCCGGGTTCAGGCGGCGAGCTCCGCGACGGCGGCCTTGACCTGGGCCAGGCTCGGGTTGGTCGCGGTCCACAGCGGCGCCCCGCCGTCGGGCGGCAGGATGACCAGCGTCGGAACGGTCTGGTTGCCGCCGTTCACGCTCATCACGAAGTCGGCGGCCTTGGGGTCGTGCTCGATGTTCACCTCGGTGTAGGCGATGCCCTCGCGCTCCATCTGGCTCTTGAGCCGGCGGCAGTAGCCGCACCACGTCGTGCTGTACATCGTCACGGGGGCCGACATCGTCATGCACTCCTTTGTGTTCGCCCGGTCCGGGAACGGCTGTCCACATCCGCAACATGAGCGCGGTCGGTTTGATTCCACACCTGTGCGGATCACCGGGGGCTGTGCACAACCGGCCTCGGGCCGCGGGGATGCCTGAGAGGATGGGTCGATGATCGCTTCCCCCGACGACGTCCTGGACGCGCTCGATCCCGAGCAGCGGCGGGTGGCCAAGGCCGTCGACGGCGCGGTGTGCGTGCTCGCGGGCGCGGGCACCGGCAAGACCCGCGCGATCACCCATCGGATCGCCTACGGCGTGCTGACCGGCACGATGCAGCCCGGCCAGACGCTCGCGGTCACCTTCACCGCGCGGGCCGCGGGGGAGATGCGCGGCCGGCTGCGCGACCTCGGCGTCCCCGGCGTGCAGGCGCGCACGTTCCACGCGGCGGCGCTGCGCCAGCTCTCGTACTTCTGGCCGAAAGTGTTCGGCGGAGCCCCGCCGCAACTGGTGGAGACCAAGTTCCTGCTCGCCCGCGACGCGGTGCAGCACTGCCGGCTGCGGGCCGATCGGGCCGAGCTGCGCGACATCATCGGCGAGATCGAGTGGGCCAAGGCGACCCAGACCGCGGCGGACGACTATCCGCGCGCGGTGCTCGCGGCGGGCCGCAAGCCGCCGCGCGCGGCGGCCGAGGTCGCCCACGTCTACGCGGCCTACGAGAAGATCAAGTCCGGCAAGGGGCTGATGGACTTCGAGGACGCGCTGCTGCTGACCATCGGCCTGCTCGACGAGCGCCCCGAGGTGCGCGAGGCGGTCCAGGCGCAGTACCGGCACTTCACCGTGGACGAGTACCAGGACGTCAACCCGCTCCAGCAGCGGTTGCTCGACCTGTGGGCCGACGAGGCGCGCAGCCTGTGCGTGGTCGGCGACGCGAGCCAGACCATCTACTCGTTCACCGGTGCCACACCCGCCTACCTGCTCGGCTTCCGCCGCCGCTACCCGGACGCGGAGGTGGTCGAGCTGGTCCGCGACTACCGCTCCACCCCGCAGGTGGTGGGCCTGGCCAACCGGCTGCTCGCGCACGCCACGGGCGAGGCCGCCAAGCACCGGCTGAAGCTGATCTCGCAGCGCGGCGAGGGCCCGGCGCCGCGCTTCGTCGAGCACGCCGACGAGCAGGCGGAGGCGGAGAGCACCGCGAAGCAGATCCGCGCGCTGATCGAGGAGGGCGTGCGGCCCGCCGAGATCGCCGTGCTGTTCCGTACCAACTCGCAGTCCGAGTCCTACGAACAGGCGCTGGCCGATCAGAGTGTGGCGTACCTGCTCAAGGGCGCCGAGCGGTTCTTCGAGCGGGCGGAGGTCCGGCAGGCGATGGGCTTCCTGCGCGCGCACGCCATCTCCGGCGGGTCCGAGGCCGAGCGCGGCCCGCTCGCGGGCGAGGTGCGCGCGGTGCTGGGGAACACCGGGTGGAGCGCCCAGCCGCCCGCCGGATCCGGCCAGGCCCGGGAGAAGTGGGAATCGGTGGCCGCGCTGCTGCGGCTCGCCGAGGAGTTCGAGGTCAAGCGGCCCGAGGCGACGCTGCGCGACTTCACCGCCGAGTTGGCCGAGCGGGCGAGCGCGCAACACGCGCCGACGGTCGAGGGCGTCACCCTCGCGTCGCTGCACGCGGCCAAGGGCCTGGAGTGGGACGCGGTGTTCCTGGTCGGCCTCAACGAGGGGATGATGCCGATCGCCTACGCGGACACCCCGGACAAGATCGAGGAGGAGCGCCGGCTGCTCTACGTCGGGGTGACCCGGGCGCGCGAGCGGCTGACCCTGTCCTGGTCCCTGGCCCGCACCCCGGGCGGCCGAGGCCGCAAGGCGTCCCGGTTCCTCGACGGGCTGCGCGGCGCGGACGGCTCGCGCGGCGCGGGCTCCGCGCTGCCCGACGCGTTCCGCTCACCGGCCCGCGGCCCGGACGGTACGGCCCGGCCCCGGCGCAAGGTCGGCCCGGTGCGCTGCCGGGTGTGCGCCCGGGCGCTCCAGGACGCCGCCGAGCGCAAGATCGGGCGTTGCCTGGACTGCCCTTCGGACGTCGACGAGTTCCTCCTCGAGCAGTTGGTCGTGTGGCGGCAGGGGCGGGCGCTGGAGCAGAGCCAGCCGGCGTTCGTCGTCTTCACCGACGCGACGTTGACCGCGATCGCCGAGACCCGGCCGCTCAACGAGCGGCAACTGGCCGCGATCCCGGGGGTGAGCCGGACCAAGCTGGAGCGGTTCGGTGACGACGTGCTCGCGCTGTGTGCCGGTCACGACCTCGCGATCGAGCCCGCGCCGGAGGACTTCGGGCACATCCCGGAGGACGAGGATGCTCCTGCGGGGGAGTGAGATCCGAGGGGTTTCCCTCGAGTGACGAGGACCATGCAATAAATCGTTTGCGTCTCGCTCCGAACCGCATCTACGCTCACGAGCACGGTCGGAACGTTCGACCGTGCTCGTCCATGAAACCTGGAAACACCTCTGCGGTGTTCCCCGAACCCTCTCGAAAGGAGGTGAACGTCGTGATTACCAGGAACTTGAAAGCCCAGCGTCAGGCGTTCACCGCCGCTTCGGTCGTGGTGTCGGTGGGCTCCGCCAAGCTGTCGCATGCCGATCTCTCCCTGCCCAAGTCCGGCCTGGCCGGGCTCCCCACGGATCTGTCCTATGCCGGGACCGATGCCCTGATCACCGCCTCCGCGCGACTGCGCGGCAACGGCAGTGGCGCGTCCGCAGTCGCGGGTGCCTCAGGTCTTGTCGGTCTGGCGGGCAGCGCCGAGGGTCCGTGGCAAGGCGAGCAGGCAGCGGCGACGCGTCGCAACGAGCGACCGTCGAACGCGGCGGCTTGCGAGCAGGCGCAGACGCAGGAATCGCAGCAGGCCAATGGAATGACCATGGCGGCCTTTGCCGGTAACAACGGGTATCCGTCCTGGAGGAACAGGACCTGACGTCACGTCAGGTCGGCACCCTCCAGGGCCGCGGAATCCCGAACACCGGGATCCGCGGCCCTTGTCTTTTGTCGGCTGTCAGCAGCACCGAGTAGCGACCACCGGGGACACGAGTCCCATGAATCACAGGAGCACCACGTGCCCCACGGCAAACCCCCCGCACCCGGCAGCACAGCCACAGCGACATCGGAGGTAGACCTGATGACCCTTACCGCTTTCGAGGACGTCGAGCAGCTCGAGTCGACGATCCCCTGCCGTTCCTACGACCCGGAGGTCTTCTTCGCCGAGTCCCCCGAGGACGTCGAGTACGCGAAGGCCCTGTGCCGTGAGTGCCCCGTGCGCGAGATGTGCCTGCAGGGCGCGCTCGAGCGCCGCGAGCCCTGGGGTGTCTGGGGTGGCGAGCTCTTCGTGCAGGGCGTCGTCGTCGCCCGCAAGCGTCCCCGTGGCCGTCCGCGCAAGACGGAGGTCGCCGCGTGACCCCGCCGGCGGGACCCCGACGCACGAGCACCCGACACACCACGTACGCGCAGGAACCCATGAAGCACATTCACGACACGAACGCCGTTTTGCCCAATGACAGGAGCAGGGAGTTGCATCTCATCAACGAAGCCCTCGCGAGGGCTCAGATGGATCAACAGCTCCGTGAAGCGGAGCTCCAACGCAGGGCGTACCACGTCCGGATGGCGCGCAGGATGCGTCGTCGGGCGGAGGTCGCCTCCATGCGCGCGCGCCGGGCGCTGGCCATCGCGGTGATGTAAGCCGCTGATGTCGCCCAACCGGTTCGCGAACCGCCGAAGGGCGGGCACCCCCTCGGGGGCGCCCGCCCTTCGGCGGTTCGCGGCGGTGCGGACGGGCGCTAACGCCCGGCGGCATCCCCGGAGTTGTCGATTCCCTCGACGCCGGCCGGCTCCTCCTCGATCTCCGCCACGTCCTCGATGTCCTCGATGGAGAAGTCGAATTCCTCGGCCTCGTAGTCCTCGTCGACGAACCCGGGCAGCCAGGTGGCCAGTTCCTCGCGGAACGGCGCGGTCGCGCCGAGCTGACACAGCACGCCGATCGTGCTCAACGTGACCCGATGGATGAGCAGATAGCTCGGCGGCAGGTTGAGCTGGCGGGCCAGCGCGGACGCCGGATTGCGCGGGTCGCCGACCCGCGCGCCCTGCTCGCGCATCCAGGCCCGGGTGAAGGTGAACTCCTCGGCCTCGGCCGGCTCCAGGAACGGCAGCAGATAGTCCAGGACTTCGGCGGCGTCGAGCTTGATCGACGGCTTGACGAAGCCCTCGGTGCGCAACACCTGCATGACGCTGTCCGCGTCGCCGTCCAGCGCGAGTCGGAACGCCAGGCCGATCGGCTCGGGCAGCCCCTCGGGCAACCGGTTGACCGTGCCGAAGTCCAGGACGCCCAGACGTCCGTCGTCCAGCAGCCGGAAGTTGCCGGGGTGCGAGTCGGCGTGCAGCATGCCGGTGCGGGCGGGACCGGAGAACAGGAAGCGGCTGAGCATGTGCCCGGCCCGGTCGCGCTCCTCCTGGCTGCCCTTGTCGATCACCTGGGACAGCGGCTTGCCGTCCATCCACTCGGTGATCAGCACCCGCTCGGTCTGGTGCACCACGTGCGGTACGAAGATGTCCGGGTCGCCGTCGAACTCCACCGCGTGCGCGGTCTGCGCCTCGGCCTCGAGCTGGTAGTCCAGCTCCTCGGCCACCCGGGCCTTGAGCTCGGCGATCAGCGGCTTGACGTCGATGCCCGGGATCAGCGCGCCGGCGAAGCGCGCGACGTGCCCGAGCTGGTTCAGGTCGGAGATCAGCGCGTCGCCGGCCCCGGGGTATTGGATCTTGACCGCGACGGTGCGGCCGTCGTGCCAGACCGCCCGGTGCACCTGGCCGATCGAGGCGGCCGCCGCGGGGCGCTCGGAGAACTCCTCGAAGAGCGAGCGCCAGTCCGCGCCGAGATTCTCCGCGAGCGCCTTGTGCACGGTACGCGCGGGCATCGGTGGTGCCGCGTCCTGGAGCTTGGTCAGCGCCGAGCGGTAGGGCCCGGCCACCTCCTCGGGCAGCGCGGCCTCGAACACCGACAGGGCCTGCCCGAGCTTCATCGCGCCGCCCTTCAGCTCGCCGAGCACCTTGAAGAGCTGCTGGGCGGTGCGCTGTTGCAGTTCGGCGGCGACGATCTCGGCCGGTCTGCCGCCGATACGCCTGCCCAGGCCCAGTGTCGCCCGGCCGGCCACCCCCAGCGGGAGGGACGCGAGCTTGGCGGTGCGGGTCACGGCCCTACGCGGAAGATCGCTCACGCGACCCATTGTGTCCGACTCGGGGACGCGGCACGTGTGATGGGGCCCACCTCTTCCGCCGCGCGGGTGGCGCGGCAGTCGCAGCGGGGGTGCGGCGACCAGCTCCGGCGCCGGGTCAGGCCGTCCGGCAGCTCGATCTCCACGGTGCCGTCCACGGTGGTGGGCGGCGCGCCGTCGAGGAAGGTGAGCACCTGAAGGGCCGCCCGGGCCGCGACCTCGGTGGCGAGCACCACATCGCACGGGGCCTCGCCGGGACCGGGCGCCGCCGCGAGCTGGGCCAGCAGGCGCGGCCAGCCCGGATCGCGGTCGCTGCGGGCCAGGTCCAGGCAGCGCCCGCACGCCGACCGGCCCACCAGCACGAACGGTCCGATCACCCCGGTGGTCTCGCGGATGTCCGCGTACAGATGCGGGACCCGCTGCCGGATCAGGCGGGCGCCCGGCTCCGGATCCGGGCGGCCCTCCGGGACGAGCACCGCGACGTCGGGCGTGCCGCGCCCGGCGGGCAGCGCGCAGCGCACCCCCGGGGCGGAGCGACGCAGCGCGGCCCGCACGGTGGTCTCCCGGCGCGGGCGCTCCTCGTCCCAGCCGAACGCCACCGGTCCGGCGTCTCCCGGGCGCACCGGACGGCGGTCGGCGGGCACCACGTGACCCACCCCGGCGGCGGCGAGCAGGCCGGCCACCGCGGCGCCGATCCGACCGGCGCCGTGCACCGCCACCACCGCGCGGGCGCGCCGGTCGAGCGCGGCCAGGCCCGCCTCGCCGCTTCCGTGCAGCAGCGCGAGCGAGGTCAGATCCGGACCCAGCCGGGCGCGCTCGTGGGGCAGCGTGGGCACCGGGGTGGGCCGCCCGGAGGCATCCTCCAGCACACCCTCGCGGGCCAGCAGGTCCAGCACCGCCTCGGCGTGCGCGCGAGCGAGGCCGACCCGCTCGGCCAGCTCCCAGGTGCGCTCCAGGTCGCGGGTGCCGTCCAACTGCTCGACGAAGCGGGCGGTGGTCGGGTCCAGACCGCCCACCAGCACGGCCCGACGCGGATCCAGGCCCAGTTGCAGGGTCTGTCGATCGCGCCACAACCGACGCAGGGCGGGCTTGAGGAGCGGGCGCATGAGAGGGCCTCCGAGGAGAGGTGCACCGGGAACGCGGACGGCGACCAAGCGCGCGGGGCGACTCGGCCGGTCCCAGCGTGCCCGCCCGGGAAGCGCCGGGTATTTCGTCGTCCACAGGCCGCGTATGAATATGCTATTTGGAAATATTAGGCCGAGAAGAATGGAATGGGAATAATCGAACGAATAGTGCTTATGCCCGTGAAAAGCGGTGTCGAATATCCCCCGGCCGGCCCGAAGCGGCGGCGCCCTGTCGGTGCCGTCGGTTAACGTCCTGGTTGTGGTCGCGGATCCCGGGGCCGGACACGACATGCTGTCCGGAGCCCCCTACCAGGGTGCCGTCGAGGTGCGTCGCAGCGCCCGACGGAGACGAACGGTGTCGGCCTACCGGGACGGGGATCGGACCGTGGTCCTGCTCCCCGGCCGGATGACGCAGACCGAGGAGAAACGCTGGGTCGGCGTGATGCTGGAGCGCCTGGCCGCGCAGGAGCGGCGCCGGCGGCCCAGTGACGAGGATCTCGCCGCGCGGGCGCTGGAGCTGTCCGCCCGCTATCTGGACGGCCGGGCCGAGCCCGCGAGCGTGCGCTGGGTGGGCAACCAGAACACCCGCTGGGGTTCGTGCACGCCGATCGACGGCACGATCCGGCTCTCCACCCGGCTGCGCGGCATGCCGACGTATGTCGTCGACTATGTATTGCTGCACGAGTTGGCGCATTTGCTGGTGCCCGGCCACGGACCGCGCTTTTGGACACTGCTCGCCGCATATCCGCGCACCGAACGCGCGCGGGGATATCTGGAGGGTGTCGCCACCGCGAGCGGGCTCGCGATGAGCGACGACAAGGACGATGTGGACGCCGCCCCCGACGCCCCGATGTCGGCGGTGCCGGAAGCGGCCCCGCCGACCCGCGGCCGACCCGCCGCGGCGGGGGGTCGCGCGGCCCGCAAGGGCACGGCCGCTGCGGACGGTACGCGCGCCGGGACAACGCGCGATCGCACCGCCCGCAAGCCGCGCGGCTGACCCGGATCCGGCTCGCGAGAGTCGTCGCGGTGCCGGATTCGGGCGTATAGCGTGAGGCGCGTACACAGCCGGGAACCGGTCGCGGGCAATCGTTCGTCGCAAGCACGAGACTGCCGCCGGGCGTTGTGCCGTACCCGGACCGGGGCGGATCCGATGTTGTAGCGTGCCGTGCGCGGCGGGGACCCAGGTGGTGGGCGCCCGCACCGCCGGCGGCGGAAAAGCGGGGAAGGGAGCCACACAGTGGTCGAGTTCAGGAAGGGACAGAAGTCGAAGCTGTCCGACCTGACCGCGGGGACCGATCTGTACGTCGGGGTACATCTGGACAGTCCCGGGCTGACGTTCGACATCGCGTGCTTCGGGTTGGACGCGGGTGAACGATTGTCCGACGATCGGTACTTCATCTTCTTCAACCAGCCCAAGTCGCCCGAGGAATCGATCCAGCTCCTGGGCGCGCAGGCCGGTGACACCGAGTCCTTCCGAGTCACGCTGGACCGGGTCCCGCCGAACGTCAACAAGCTCGCGTTCACCGCGACCATCGACGGCGACGGCGTGATGTCCCAGGTCGCCTCCGGCTATCTGCGGATCGTGGCGGGCGGCCAGGAGGTCGCGCGCTACGCGTTCACCGGGCGTGAGTTCAGCACCGAGCGCGCCGTGATGATCGCGGACATCTACAAGAAGGACGTCTGGCGGTTCTCCGCCGTCGGACAGGGCTTCGACGGCGGGCTCCGCGCGCTCCTGGAGAACTTCGGTGGCGAGGTCGCCGAGGACGAGCCGGACGAGGCCCCGCAGCCCGCCCCGGTACCGCCCGGCGGCGCCCCGGGATTCGCCCCGCCCGGCGGCGGGATTCCGCAGCAGCAGCCCGCGCCCTCGTTCGGGCCGCCCGGGGGTGGTCCGCCGCCGCCCGCTCCCGCGCCGAACTTCGGCCCGCCGCCCGGCGCGCCGCAACCGGTCGGCTCGATGCAGGGCGGTCCGCCCGTCCCGCCGCAGTACAACGAGCCCGGCACGCCGCCGCACGGCGCTCCCGGCGGGTATCCGCCGCCGCCCGGCCCGCCGCAGTACAACCAGCCCCCGGGCGCGCAGCCGCACGGCGCGCCGGGAGGAGGCTACCCGCCGCCGCCCGGTCCGCCCGGCCCCGGCGGCTACCCGAACCAGACCCCGCACCAGGGCCACATGGCGCCGCCCGCGCCGCCCGGCATGGGTCAGCCCGGCGGCTACCCGCCGCCGCCCGGCCCCGGCGGCTACCCGCCGCCCGGCGGCCCCGGCCCCGGCGGCTATCCGGGTGGCGGTCAGCCCGGCCAGATGCAGCCCACGCTCCAGATGCCGGTGCCCGGCGGCCCGCCGGCCCCGCCGCAGGGCATGCAGGGTGTCGGCGTGGCCTCGGCCGAGCCGGCCTTCCAGTACGGCGTCGAGCAGTACCGCGAGGTGCCCGCCGGCGGTCGCTGGACCCAGCAGAACGCCAAGATGGTCCGGGTCGACGTCTCCGGCGGCAAGGTGATCGCCCGCCAGGGCGTGATGGTGGCCTACCAGGGCGACGTGAAGTTCAAGTTCCAGGGCCAGACCCTGCGCAGCCGCTTCGACAACCGGCAGACCGGCCAGTCGCTCGAACTGATGCGCTGCGAGGGCAACGGCGAGGTGTTCTTCGCCGAGGACGCCGCGCACCTGCACCTGGTCGAACTCCAGGGCACCAAGCTGTTCGTCAACGTGGCCAACGTGCTCGCCTTCGACGAGGGCCTGACCATGGAGCCGGCCCGGGTCGAGGGTGTGGGCATCCCCGGCGGCGCGCTGTTCGCGCAGACCTTCAGCGGCCAGGGCACGATCGTGATCAAGACCCAGGGCATCCCCCTGGTGCTTCCGGTGCAGGGTCCGACCTTCGCGGACAGCAACGCGATCGTGGCCTGGACCGACATGGACGTCTCCACCACGACCCAGATGCGGCTGCGCAGGACCGCCTTCCCCGGCCACAGCGGCGAGACGGTCAACCTGCAGTTCCGCTGCCCGCCGGGCGGCAACAACTTCATCGTCGTCCAGCCCTACGAGGTGTGAGGGGAACATGGATCAGCAACTGATCGCCGCGTACGGGCAGACCGCACCCCAGGCTCGGATGAGCGCGCACGGCAACAAGATCTGTCGGGTCAACATCCAGCCCGGCGCGCCGGGCGTGCTGGCCAAGCAGGGCGCGATGATCGCCTACGAGGGCTACATCCGCTTCGAGGGCCACGGCCAGGGCATGCAGCGCCGGATGACCAGCGGCATCACCGGCGAGCGCATGCAACTGATGAAGTGCACCGGCCAGGGCGACATCTACTTCGCCGACTACGGCGCGGACGTGGCCATCATGCAGCTCAACCCGAACGAGGGGCTGTCGGTCAACGCGAGCAACATCCTCGCGTTCGACGAGAACCTGGAACACCGGATCAAGATGGTGAGCGGGGTCACCGCGAAGTTCAGCGGCAACGGCCTGTTCAACATGGAGCTGTCCGGCCAGGGCTGGGTCGCGATCACCACGCGCGGCACACCGGTCGTACTCAACCCGTCCGAACGCGAGACGTACGTCGACCCGGACGCCCTCGTCGCGTGGAGCACCAGCCTCAAGGTGGGCACCAAGCGCTCGATGCGGCTCGGCGGCATCGTGGGGCGCGGTTCCGGCGAGGCGATGCAGGTGTCCTTCAAGGGCAACGGCTTCGTCGTCGTGCAGCCGGCCGAGGACGCCACCGACCGTTTCCACGTGCGCGGCTGACCGCGAGCGAAGGAGGAATACCGTGCAAAGCTCGCTTTTCGGCCACGCGCCCGTGCAGACGCCCGAGCGGTTCAGTCTGCAGAACGCGCACATGCTCAAGGTCCAGCTCGGCAACGGGCTGCCCGACCACTGCCTGGCCCGGGTCGGTTCGATGGTCGCCTACCAGGGCGCGATCGACTTCGACGGCAACATGCGCTCCGGCGCCGAACGGCAGGCCGCCGCGGCCACCGGTGAACAGCTCAACCTGATGCGGGCCCACGGCACCGGCACCATGTGGCTGGCCAACATGGCCCAGTCGATCCACGTGCTCGACCTCGACTTCGAGGGCCTGACCGTGGACGGCGAGTACGTGCTGGCCCTGGACAGCTCGCTGAGCTGGAACGTGGTGGCGATCGAGAGCGCGCAGTCGGTCGCCGGCGCCGGTTCCTACAACCTGGACATCACCGGCAACGGCAAGATCGCGCTGATGACCTCGGGCAAGCCGCTGATCATGCGGGTCACCCAGGGCACCGAGGTGTTCGCGGACGCCGACGCGGTGGTCGCGTGGAGCACCCGGCTGTCGATCAGCATGCAGGCGCAGACCAACTCGGCGCGCATCTACCGACGCCGCCGGGGCACCGGCGAGGGCTGGAACATGGCCTTCATGGGCGAGGGCTACGTGGTGGTCCAGCCCAGCGAGATGTTGCCGCCCGTCGAGTTCATCTCCTCCGGCGGCTACCTGGCCAACCGCGGCCTGGGCCAGAACGGCGGGGTCCAGGGCAACACCTGGGGCCAGTAGCGATCCGGGAACACCCGCGCCGAGGGCGCCCGACCGTCGACGGTCGGGCGCCCCTCGCGGCTTTTCCGCCGCTCAGACCGCCTCGCGGGCCCGGGCCACCAGCGCGCGCACCGAGTCGTCCGTGTCGGCGGGCAGCGCGTCGAACGCGAACCAGCGCAGGTCCAGCGACTCCTCGCTGATCAGCTCGGTCGCGCCGGGCGGGGCCAGCGCGACGTACTGCACGTCCAGGTGCACCGCGCACGGCGTGTGATGCCGGTCCAGGCCCACCGGCGCGCCGCCCGCGAGCAGGGTCAACCCGGCGATCCCGGACTCCTCGCGCGCCTCGCGCAGCGCCGCCTCGGCCAGCGTGCGGTCCGCCGGCTCGCAGTGTCCGCCGGTCTGCAACCACCTGCGGATCTTCGCGTGCAGGGTGAGCAGCACCCGGGCCCGGGCCGCGTCCACGATCACCGCGCTCGCCGTCACGTGCCCGTCGCGACAGGCCTTGAGCATGCCATCCTCGTGCGCTGCCAGGTGTTCCAGGTACGCCCCGCGCAGCCGGTCCGCACGGCCGTTCGGCGCGTCCCACTTCGACAGCACGTCGACCGCGTCGAGCCGTAGGCTCACGCGCCGGGACCCTTCTTCCCGTCGTCCTCGCCCTTGGAGTCCTCGCCGCGACCCGGCTCGCCGGCCGGCTTGTCGTCGCCGCCCCGCTCGCCGCCGGGCCCGCCGTCGTCGGGCTTGCCGCCGGTCGACTCCAGCTTGTCCAGGTCCGCGTCCAGCTCGGCGTCCAGGCCGGACAGGTCGAGTTCGGCGTGGTGCACGAAGCCGTCCGGGTCGTCCAGGTCGTCGGCGGTCGGCAGCAGGTCGGGGTGCTGCCACACCGCGTCCCGGCCGTCGACGCCGCGCGCGTCCGCGAGCGAGGCCCACAGCCGCGCCGCGTCGCGCAACCGGCGCGGGCGCAGTTCCAGGCCGACCAGGGTCGCGAAGGTCTGCTCGGCCGGCCCGCCGCTCGCGCGCCGCCGCCGCAGCGTCTCGCGCAGCGCGCCCGCCGAGGGCAGCCGGGGTGCGGCGGCGCTGTGCACGACCGCGTCCACCCAGCCCTCCACGAGCGCCAGCGCCGTCTCCAGACGCGACAACGCGGTCTTTTGCTCCGGCGTCTCCTCGGGCTCGAACAGACCCTGCGAGAAGGCCTCCTGGAGCGCCTCGGGGTTGCTCGGATCGATCCGCCCCGCGGCCTCCTCCAGCCGGCTCATGTCCACCTTGATGCCCCGCGCGTACGCCTCGACCGCGCCGAACAGGTGCTGCCGCAGCCACGGCACGTGCGCGAACAGTCGCTGGTGCGCGGCCTCGCGCAGGGCCAGGTACAGCCGGACCTCGTCCTGCGGCACCGACAGGCCCTCGCCGAACGCGGTCAGGTTCGCCGGCAGCAGCGCGGCCTTGCCCGCCGGCCCGATCGGCAGCCCGATGTCGGTCGAGCCGACCACCTCGCCGGCCAGCGCGCCCAGCGCCTGGCCGACCTGGGCGCCGAACATCGCGCCGCCCATCCCGCGCATCATGCCGAGCAGCGGCCCGGCCATGCTCTGCATCTCCTCGGGCATCATCTCGCCCATGGCCGCGACCACCCGGGTGGCCAGCGGCTCCACCAGCGCGCGCCACTGGGGCAGCGTCGCCTCGATCCACTCGGAGCGGCTCCAGGCGGCCGTGGTGTGCACACCGGAGGGCAGCGAGGTGGCCTCGTCCAGCCACAGCTCGGCCAGCCGCACCGACTCCTCGACACCCGACCGCTCGACCGCGCCGATCGACGCGTCGCCCTGCTGGGCCACGGTCTGCCGGGCGATGTCGCGGGCCAGGTCCCAGTTGACCGGGCCGCCCTCGTACGACAGCAGCTTGCCCAGCTGCTGGAAGGCCGCGCCCAGGTCGGCCTGGTTCATCTGCCCGAACAGCGCGCCGAACGGGTTGTTCGGGTCACCGCCGGCCGCACCGAAGCCGAACGGGTCGTTCGGATTCGAACCGCCGGAACCGCCGCCGGGGCGATCGGGATCGTCGTCGCCCGAGGGCTTGCCGAAGCCGAAGGGGAAGTCAGCCATGGTGGGGCCCCTCTACGTTGTCCAGGTGTGCGGTGCCCTCGGGCCCGACCACTCGATGCTGACTCACGGTTACCTCGTCTCGCTCGGCCGGTCCGCGGTCCCGGTCGGAGGCGACGCCGCGCAAAGGCCGAAACGCGCCTGGCGTGAAGATCACAACAACACCTCCGGCAGGATGGATCGCGGACACTGACAGGAAAGGCAAGCAGTCGCGCGTACCTTTCTTGACGAACCGCTCGTACCAAACTAACCACGGGAGACCGCCAGTGAGTTCCCAGCCCCCACGCGTTCGCTCTGGGCGGAGCGGGCGGGAGAGCACGAGCGATGGCACCGGGACCGATGCCTCGGAGACCGCTCCGGAGCCCATTCCCTCGGCCTCGGACCAGCCCTCGGACAAGAGTGTGCCCCGGGTGCGCCCGGTCATCGCGGTCACCGGCGCCGCGGCCGGCCTCGGTCATCGCGTCGCGTCCCTTCTGGCCGCGAACGACCAGGTCAAACGTCTGATCGCGATCGACGAGCGGCGCGGTGAGATTCCCGGCGCACAGTGGCGGATCATGGACGTCCGCGACCCCGCCCTGGCCGGCCGGCTGGAGGGCGTGGACGTGGTGGTGCACCTCGCGCTCGACATGTCGCTCGACTCCGAACCCCGCGCCCGCGGCGCCCGCAACGTGCGCGGCACCCAGACCGTGCTGACCGCCGCCGCCGCGGCCCGGGTGCCCCGGGTGGTGCTGTGCACCTCGGCGATGGTCTACGGCGCGCTGCCGGACAACGCCGTACCGCTGGCCGAGGACGCGCCGCTGCGCGCGACGGCCGACGCGTCGCTGGTCGGCGATCTGCTGGAGATCGAGGAACTGGCCGAGCGCACCCCGCGCGCCCACCCGCACGTCAAGGTCACCGTGGTGCGCCCGGCGACGCTGGTCGGCGGGCCCGAGGCGGACAGCGTGATGACCCGGCACTTCGAGGCGCCGCGCCTGCTGGTGGTCTCCGGCGGGCAGCCGCGCTGGCAGTTCTGCCACCTGGACGACCTGGCCTCCGCGCTGGAGTTCGCCGCGCTCGGCCGGGTCGAGGGTGTGGTCACCGTCGGCTCCGAGGGCTGGCTCGAACAGGAGGAGATCGAGGAACTGTCCGGGATGCGCCGGATGGAGCTGCCCGCGTCGCTGGCCCTGGGCACCGCCGAACGACTGCACCGGCTGGGCATCACGCCCGCGCCGGCGGGCGACCTCGCGTACACGATGCACGGCTGGGTGGTGCCCTCCGAGCGGCTGCGCGCGGCGGGCTGGCGCCCGGTGTGGACCAACGAGGCGGCCTTCGCGGTGCTGCTGGAGGACGTCGACGGGCGACACGCGCTGGTGGCCCGCCGACTCGGCCGCAAGGACGCCACCACGCTCGGCGCGGCGGGCGCGACCGTGGCCCTGGTGGGCACGGCCGCGATCGTGCGCAAGGTCCGGCGCCGGCGCCGCGGTTTCTGACCTTCGTCGACCTCGCCGTCCGCGAGCGCCCGGCCGTCGGCCCGGCACTCGCGGACGGCGCGCACGCGCACGAGCAGACGCACAGGGGGACCGGGATGATCGCGCGCGACCGGTCGCGCGCGATACTGCCCGGTATGGACGTCATCCGCATCGCCGAGATCCGCGACACGCCGTTGTCCGTCGACGAGGTTTTCGCCGCGCTCGGCGACCCGTCGGCCGGTGGCACGAGCCTGTTCGTCGGCACGGTCCGTAACGCCGACAGTGGACGCTCGGTCACCGCGCTGGAGTACTCCGCGCACCCCTCGGCCCAGGCCGAGCTGCGTCGCGTGATGGACAAGATCGCCGCCGACCTGCCGGTGCGCGCGATGGCCGCGGTACACCGGGTCGGCCGGCTGGAGATCGGCGACCTCGCGGTCGTGGTCGGCGTCTCCTGCCCGCACCGCGCGGAGGCGTTCACCGCGTGCCGGCGGCTGATCGACGAGCTCAAGCACGAGGTGCCGATCTGGAAGCTCCAACACTTCGTGGACGGCGACTCGGACTGGGTCGGCGCCTGCTGAACCCGGCCCGAGAATCCGCTCCGACCCCACCCGTCCCCGGGGTCACACCCACCTCGAAACAGCGGAAATGCACCATCACCACCACATACATATGATTTAAGCCGTCACCCTGCCCCTCCTGTGGACGGAGTACGTCATGGCGTCTGTCGCGTGGTGGTGGGCCATCCCGGGGGTCGCGCTCGTGCTCGCGGTCTGCTGGGCGGCGTGGACCTGTCGGTCCTTCCGGACCCCGAGCATGCACGACTCGATGTCCGACTTCGCGGAATGGAGCGCGGCCCTGGACCGGGTCCGCACGGCGACCCCGGTGCAAGCCGAACCCACCCCCGAGGACGTCGCCGGACCGGTCCCGGAACCGGGCGTCGAAACCCCGTGACAGCCCGGGCCGCACCGGGAAAACCCGGGTGCCGTAGGGTCGGGCGCATGTCGCGCCGCACCGCCACACTGGTCGTCTCGGGGCTGTTGCTGCTGGCCCTGGCCTGCGCCGTCCTGTTCGCGCCGGTGCCCTACGCCGAGCTGAGCCCCGGGCCCACGTACAACACGCTCGGTGACGAAGGCGGCAAGCCGGTCATCGAGATCTCGGGCCACGAGACGTATCCCACCAGCGGCCACCTGAATATGACCACGGTGTCGGTGACCAACAAGTCCTACGACATGCCGCTGCTGGACGCGCTCGCCGGCTGGGTCAAGGGCGACTCGGACGTCGTGCTCAAGAAGTCGCTGTACCCGGACGACAAGTCCGCGGCCGAGGTCGAGCGGGAGAACGCCGAGGAGTTCAGCTCGTCGCAGGAGCACGCCAAGGTCGCGGCGTTCGCGGCGCTGGGCATCCCGATCGAGAAGCAGGTGATCGTGTCCACGGTGGCCAAGGACGCGCCCGCGCTCGGCAAACTGCACGCCGGCGACATCATCCTGGCCGTGGACGGGACGCCGATCGCCAAGCCCGAGGACGTCGCCGCGGCGATCACCAGGCACCAGGCCGGCGAGAGCGTCACGCTCACCGTCGACCCCGCGGACGCCCGGGGCACCCGGCGCGACGTGCAGGTGGTGACCCGCAAGGCCGAGGACGACGGCCGGGCCCTGGTCGGCATCACGCCGGGCATCCTGCCCAAGTTCCCGTTCAAGGTGGAGATCCACCTCGAGGACGTCGGCGGCCCGAGCGCGGGGATGATGTTCGCGCTCGGCATCGTGGACAAGCTCAGCCCCGGCGACCTGACCGGCGGCAAGTTCGTGGCCGGCACCGGCACCATCGACGACGCGGGCAAGGTCGGCGCGATCGGCGGCATCCAGATGAAGACCATCGGGGCCCGCCGACAGGGCGCGAAGTACTTCCTGACGCCCAAGGCCAACTGCGCCGCCGCCGCGCAGACCAAGCCGGGCGGGCTGACCCTGATCCAGGTGGAGACCCTGGACGACGCGCTCAAGGCCCTGGAGACGATCCGCACCGGCCAGGGCACGCTGACGGAATGTCATGCGTGACCGGTGCGGACCCCCACGGGGACTATCGGTCCTCGTCCTCGTCCCCGTCGCCGAACGTGGCCAGCAGTGCCTCGGCCAGCCCCGGCACCAGGTCCGCGCCGGAGAGCACCTCGGAGTCGTCGTCCTTGTCCCGCAGCCGAACCGCCGACTCGCGCGAGCCGTCGCGCAGCACGCCGACCGCGAGCCGGACCTCCTGCCGCTGCGGGTGCGACGCCACCCAGTCGTGGATCTCCCGATCGCTGCCCACCGCGGGCATGGTCGCCTCGGCGGATGGCGGCAACATCAGCCGCTCGACCACCAGCGCGCAGCCGAGCACCGCGTCCGGCCACGCGATACTGGCCAGGAACTCGTCGATCGCGACGTTCTCGGGGACTTCCTCCTGCTCGATCGGAGTGAGGGTGTCGATGGGCGCGTCACGGTCGGCGGACAAGCCGAGCTGTGCCGCGAGGTCGGGTTCGGTACGGGCCAATTCCGCGGTGTCCACGAGCGCGTAGAGGCGGGCCTGCTGGTCCCAGCCGTACGCCGCCACGTGGCGTTCGATCTCGACGAGGGCCTGGGTGAGTGCAACGGTCATGACCCCATCTTCCCGTCTTCGCCCCACGGCGGATCACGAGCCTGTATCGGCCGTGTCTGTGGGGAACCACGTCCTGTCTCGGTAAGTTGACCCATCGAGCGCCGACCGGGCGCGTCCAGGTAATGATCGAGGTGCGCACCCTTGGTTTTTCAGATGCCCGAACGAGGCGGCTCAGGTGGCCGTCGGATCAGAATGGGAGCTCCGTCCCGCAGGTCCAGAACCCTGCTCCTGACGCTGGCCATCCTCGTGGTGATCGTTGTCGCGTGGGTGCTGTTCGCGAATTTCTGGACGGATTGGCTCTGGTACAAGTCGGTCGGCTACGGAAACGTATTCACGACCAAGCTGTGGACGCGCATCGGGTTGTTCCTGGTGTTCGGTCTGCTCATGGCCGTGGCCGTCGGCGCCAACGTGTATGTCGCCTATCGACTGCGTCCGGCCTTCCGCGGGATGTCGCTGGAGCAGCAGAGTCTCGACCGATACCGGTCGGCCATCACCCCGTTCCGCACGTGGTTGCTGATCGGCCTGTCGGTCATCATCGGCATCATCGCCGGCACGTCGGCGTCGGGACAGTGGAAGACGTGGCTCCAGTTCGTGAACGGCGTCTCGTTCGGGACCAAGGACCCGCAGTTCCACAAGGATGTCTCGTTCTACGCGTTCGACCTGCCGTTCTATCGGTTCCTGATCAATTTCGCGTTCGTCGCGGTCGTCGTCGGCCTCGTCCTCGCGGTGATCACGCACTACCTCTACGGCGGACTCCGGGTGCAGAGCCCGGGGTCGCGGGCGACACCGGCCGCGCAGGCGCATCTTTCGCTGCTGCTCGGCCTTTTCGTGTTGTTCAAGGCCGTCGCGTACTGGCTGGACCGCTATTCGCTCGCGGTCTCGTCCGGTGATTTCAAGCAGGCCTCGCAATTCACCGGCCTGCGGTACACCGACGCGCACGCGGTATTGCCGGCCAAGACGATCCTGTTCATCGTCGCGCTGATCTGCGCGACGCTGTTCTTCGTCAACGTCTTCCGCCGCACGTGGGCGCTGCCGATCATCGGCTTCGGCCTGATGGTGCTCTCCGCCGTGCTCATCGGCGGGCTGTACCCGGCCATCGTCGAGCGCTTCCAGGTCAAGCCGAACCAGCAGGCCAAGGAAGCCAAGTACATCGAGCGCAACATCCAGGCGACGCGCGACGCGTACGGCATCGACACGGTGGAGCCGGAGAAGTACGACGGCAACGTCGAGGCCAAGCCCGAGCTCAAGGACCAGGCCGCGAACACGGCCAGCATCCGCCTGCTCGACCCGAACATCGTCTCGCCGACCTTCAACCAGATGCAGCAGCTGCGGCAGTACTACGGCTTCCAGACCACGCTCGACGTCGACCGCTACATGATCGACGGCAAGATGCAGGACACCGTGATCGCGCTGCGCGAGCTCAACCCGAAGGGTGGTCAGAGCCACAACTGGGTCAACGACCACACCAAGTACACCCACGGCTACGGCGTCGTCGCGGCCGAGGGCACCCGGGTGGACCGCGAGGGCAAGCCCGTCTACATCGAGGGCAACATCCGCACGGACGCGCAGGAGGCGGAGACGCCCAGCCCGCTCGGCCCGTACCAGCCGCGGATCTACTTCGGCGAGTCGACCACCGAGTACTCGATCGTGGGCGCGCCGAAGAACACCACGCCGACGGAGGTGGACTACCCGACCGACACCGCGTCCGGTCAGGCCACCTACACGTACAACGGCAAGGGCGGCGTCCCGATCGGCGGCATGTTCAACAAGCTGCTGTACGCGACGAAGTTCCAGGAGGGCAACATCCTGCTCTCCGACACGATCAACAAGGATTCCCGGATCCTGTACAACCGCACGCCCAAGGAGCGGGTCGAGGCGGTCGCGCCGTGGCTGACCATCGACGGTGACCCGTATCCGGCGGTGATAGACGGCAAGGTGCAGTGGATCGTCGACGCGTACACGACCAGCAACGGTTATCCGTACGCGACCCGCACCACGCTGGGCGACGCCACCGCGGACTCGCTGAACGCGGAGGACCGGGCCCGGGGGGCGGTCGGCAACACCGGCAACGTCAACTACATCCGCAACTCGGTGAAGGCGACGGTCGACTCGTACGACGGCTCGGTCAAGCTCTACCAGTGGGACGAGAAGGACCCGGTCCTGAAGACCTGGATGAAGGCCTTCCCGGACACGGTCAAGAAGAAGAACACGATCCCGCCCACCCTGATGGAGCACCTGCGCTACCCGCAGGACCTGTTCAAGGTGCAGCGCGATCTGCTCACCCGGTACCACGTGACCGACCCGCGCACGTTCTTCAACGGCTCCGACTTCTGGAAGGTCCCCAAGGACCCGACGGGCCGGGTGCCGGGCTCGGGCGACCAGCCGCCGTACTACCTGTCGATGAAGATGCCGTCCGCGACGCCGGGCGGTGCGCCCGACGCGCAGCAGTCGTTCCAGTTGACCAGCACGTTCGTGCCCAAGGAACGGCAGAACCTGGCGGCCTTCATGGCGGTGAACTCCGAACCGGGGTCACCGGGCTACGGCAAGATCAGACTCCTGAGTCTGCCGCCGAACACGGCGATCCTGGGTCCGGATCAGATGCAGAACCAGTTCAAGTCGAACGCCGCGGTCGCACAGGTGATCAACATCCTGCAGCGCGGTGACTCGGTGGTGGTCTACGGCAACCTGCTGAGCCTGCCCGTGGGCGGCGGCATGTTGTACGTGGAGCCGGTGTACGTCCAGGCGAACGCCGCCGGGTCGTATCCGGTGCTGCAGAAGGTGCTGGTCTCCTACGGCGGCAGCATCGCCTTCGAGGACACCCTGGATCAGGCCCTGAGCAAGGTGTTCAGCGGCTCGCCGACCACGACGGTGCCACCGACCGACACCGGTACGCCGCCGTCCACCGGCACCCCGCCGGGCACCGGCACCACGCCGCCGCCGACGACGACCGAGAACCCGACGGTCAAGCAGGCGCTGGACGAGGCCAACCAGGCACTCAAGGACGCGGACGCGGCCATGAAGGCGGGTGACTTCGCCAAGTACGGCGAGGCGCAGAAGCGGCTCCAGGCGGCCGTGAACAAGGCCATCGCGGCCGAGCAGGCGGCGGCACGGCCGCCGGCGGGCACCCCGCCGGCGACGACGCCACCCGCGGGCGGGACGCCACCGGCCTCCACGGCGCCCAAGCCGTGACCGCCGGTGCGTGACGCGTGACGCGGGCCCGTCCCCTTCGGGGGGCGGGCCTGTCGCGTTATCGATTTGGTGTGCGGCCCCGGGTCACGTAAGCTCAGGGCACAACGCATCGCGGGGTGGAGCAGTTCGGTAGCTCGCTGGGCTCATAACCCAGAGGTCGCAGGTTCAAATCCTGTCCCCGCTACTCGGTGAAAACGCGAGAGGCCCGGTTCCCAAGGAACCGGGCCTCTCGCGTTGTGCCTGTCTCGCGTTGTGCCTGTCGTGAGTCGCGCCGGGTGCCGCGTTGCCCGATGTCCACCGAACCGGATCGGCCGGGTCGGCCGCGATCCGGTTCGGGGCGTGACCCGACTCGGAGAGTCGGGCCCGGGCGCACGGACTCGAGGTGTCGGACTAGAGCGCGATCTGGCGGCGGCGCTTGGCGCGCAGCGGAGCCATCAGGGTCACGCGTGCCAGCCGATGGGTACCGCGCTGATCGTTGCGCGGAGCCAGACTCTGGATGATGGCGGCCGATTCGAGGCTGTTCGCCGTCTCCTGCGTCGTGGCAAGGCCGATGAGGGCGAGGTGCCGCTCGAGGCGCTCGCCCACGCCGCTTCGGCCGACGTCCATCGGCGGAACCGGGACTCGGCGCGGCATGCTCGGATGGTCCATTCCTGATATGACCACGACGCAGACCGTACCCCATCGGGGGGACGCCGTGACGGCTTCCGGCCCCATGTCGAGACCCGATCGTGTTTCGAATCGGCCGGCAATCCGGTTGTGGCGCAATCGAACTGCCGGGCAACCAGGGGTAATTGGTGCCAAAGGGGAAGTGTGTGGGGCTCGGTGCGGGTGCGCGCATGTTCACCCCATGGTCTGAATCCGGCCGCTCTCCCGGGGGACGTGCCGGTGCGCGCGGGTCGAAGGCGCCGCGTCGGCGTTCGGGGCCGCCCCGGAGCGGATTTGCCTGCCCCGGGGCGCTGTCGTAGAGTTGGGTCTACCGACGCGGGGTGGAGCAGCTCGGTAGCTCGCTGGGCTCATAACCCAGAGGTCGCAGGTTCAAATCCTGTCCCCGCTACCATATCGAAGGGCCCGGTCTCACGACCGGGCCCTTCGTGCGTGCGCCGACAAGGTGTGTTCCGCCACAATTCGGTCCGAGTCGGGTGGGTCGTTGCCGAATCGCGACTGCATGGATGTGGCCCGAGATGCCACGATGGACTCATGGGGGCGTGGAAGGGACATCGCGGACGGCGGGGGGAGCACCCACCGCCGGATCCGGACGTCTTCGAAGCGGTACCGGAGGGCCCCGACACCGTGGTCCTGGACCGCGGGCGGGCCGCTGCCGCGACCGCTCCCGCGCATCCCGACGACTACGCGGTCCTGGTTCCGTTCCGACCGCGCCGGCGCAGTCCCGGCGGCAGCGTCGAGGGGCACGAGGCGCTGGATCGACACGAGTCGGCCGAACTCGAGCGACGCTATCGCGAGCGGGCCGGCCGCAGCCCCTCCGCCGCGAACAGCCTCGCGCTGATGTTGCTCGAACGGGGCGAACAGGACGAGGCCGCCGAGCTGTTGCGCCGGGCCGCCGAGGCGGGACACCGGGGCGCGGCGACCAACCTCGGCGTACTGATGCACCGTCAGGGGCGGGACGACGCGGCGTCGTTGTGGTGGCACCGGGCGGCCGAGGCGGGCAGCCGGATCGCGGCGTTCTCGCTCGGCGCGCTGCTGCTGGATCAGGCCGACGCGGCGCGGGCGGGTGCCGGCGCGGGCGTGGGCGAGTACCACGATCTGTCCGGGCAGGGCGTCTATTGGCTGCGCAACGCGGCCGAGTCGGGGCATGTGCGGGCCGCGCTCACGCTGGGCGAGTTCTTCGAATTGACCGGGCGGGCCGGGGCCGAGCGGTGGTATCGCCGGGCGGCCGAGGCGGGGCATCCCGAGGCGGCCTATCGGCTCGGCCGGATGGGGCAGGAGCGCGACGACGAGCGCGCGGCGTCGACGTGGTTCCTGCGCGCGGCCTCGTGCGGGCATGTGCGGGCCGCGGTAAGGCTGGCGACCTCGCTGGAGCGCGCGGGGGACACCGCGGAGGCGATCGGGTGGTACCGGCTCGCGGCCGAGGAGGGCGACGCCGAGGGTGCCCGGGCGCTCGGGTTCCTGTTGCAGGACTCGGGCGACGTCGAGGGCGCGGTGCGGTGGTGGCAGGTCGCCGCGGAGTCCGGCGACGGTACGGCGGCCAACGCGCTCGGCGCGTGGTTCGCCGCCGGTGGGCGCGCCGGCGAGGCGGCCCGGTGGTACGAGCGGGCCGCGGCGGCGGGCGAGTGCAACGGGGCGTTCAACCTGGGCCTGTTGCATGCCGAGCACGAGGATGTGACGGGCGCCGAGCGCTGGTTCCGGATGGCCGCGTACGCGGGGCACGGGGACGCGGCCAACGCGCTGGCCGGGCTGCTGCTGGAGCGCGGGGACGACGAGGAGGCGCGGATATGGTTCGCGCGGGCCGCCGAGGCGGGCAGCGTGGACGGCTCGTACAACCTGGGCATCTTGCACTCGCGCAACGGCCTCGACGACGCCGCCGAGACGTGCTGGCAGCGGGCGGCGGCGGCCGGACACGCGGACGCGGCGCTCCAGTTGGGGCTGTTGCTGGAGCGTCGTGGGGATGCCGAGGGGGCGGCGCGCGCGTATGAGACGGCGGCGCGGGCGGATCGGCCGACGGCGGCGTTTCGGCTCGGTGCGATGCTCGCCGACGCGGGGGCGGCCGAGCAGGCGGAGCGCTGGTACGGGGTGGCCGCGGACGCGGGGCACGTGACGGCGGCGTTGCGCTGCGGGGTGCTGTGTGCGCGGCGCGGCGAGGACAAGTCGGCGGCGCGGCGGTTCAAGGTCGCGGCCGAGGCGGGCAGTGTCTCCGGCGCGTGGAACCTGGCGCTCCTGCACCTGCGGCACGGGGACCCGGAGGGCGCGGAGCCGTGGTTGACGGTGGCGGCGCGCGGGGGGCACGGGCGGGCGGCGTTGCGGCTGGTGGTGTTGGCGTTGCGGCGCGGGGACCTGGCCGACGCGGAGCACTGGTGTGGGCCGGCGGTGGAGCACGGTCCTGCGGAGGTCGCGGTGAAGGCGCAGCGGCTGCTCGACGCGTTTCGTGCGGAGTCGCTGGCGAGTTGACGGGCTCCGCGACGCGGGTCGGGGTGCGGTCGGGGGTCCTCGAGCGCCGGACGGGCTGGTTTTGGTGGCCTCTGGCGGGTCGGCTGCGTGTGGGTGTTGTGGTGGGTCGGGGGTCATCGAGCGCCGGACGGGCTGGTTTTGGTGTCGTTCGGTGGGGTGCCGCGGTCGGGGGCGGGTGTCGGGTGGGGGTGGGGGTGTGGTGGGCTGGGGATCGGTTTGGGGTTGGACGGGAGGCGGGCCATGGGGCGTGGGCGGTTGTGGCGGGGGCGGGGGGTCGGGGACGCGGGGCTTGATGTGGGGGAGTGGCCCGGGGGTGGTGGGCCGGGGGAGTTGGTGGCGTATCTGCGTGGGGTGGCGCTGACGGGGGACGGGGACCTGGACGCGGTTGTGGCGCGGGTGGTCGGGTTGTCCGCGGGCACCCTCGTGCGGGTGGATCGGGCCGCTCGGCCGAGGTCGGCGGTGGGGGTGCTCGGCGGTTTGGGGCCGGCCCGGGTGTTGTTGCGTACGCGTCCGCACCCGTTGGTGGCAGCGGTGTCGAGCATGGACGAGAACGGTGGGGTGCGCGAGGAGGCGGTGGTTCGGCTGGCAGCCGAGCCCGGGCCGTTGGCCGCGGTCTTCCTGGCGTTGCGTACCGACGACTGGGTGGACTCGGTGCGCGAGCGGGCGCTGGCCGCGCTGCGCTGGCACGACGAACCGGACGAGGTGCGGGCGGTGGTGCCCGTGCTCGACGCGCTGAGCGGGCGGGCCCGGTCCAAGGGTGTGCTGGACGCCTATCGCCAGGCGTTGCTCGCACATCCGCGTCAGGACGCCGTGGGTCGTGCGCTGGCCGCCGAGAAGGAGCCCAGTGTGCGTCGCCTGGGTGTCGAACTCCTGGATGAGGCAGCCCTGTTGGCGATCGCGCTGCGGGACGCGGACCACGCGTGCCGGACCGCCGCCGGGCATGCGCTGCTGGCCCGGCTGCGCGGTCGGGACCGGCATCACGTCGCGTTGCGGCTGCTGCGGGTGCCCGACCCGCGGGTGCGTGAGCGGGCGGTCGAGGTGTTGCCGGCCGGGACGGAGCCGGCCGCGCTCGCGGGCGCCCTGGCGGATCGTTCGCCCAAGGTGCGTGACGCCGCGCGGCGCAGGTTGCGGGCCGGCGGTACCGATCCGGCCGCCGCCTACCGGGACTTCCTGCGCGCCCAGGCGTCGCCGGGGATGCTGCTCGGTCTCGCCGAGTGCGGCGGCCACGAGGACCTGGACATCCTGCACGCGCACCTGGACGCGGAGCGGTCCGCGCTGCGCCGGGCGGCCCGGGCCGGCGCGGTCCACCTGGTCCGGCGGACCACGTCCTCCTAGGGCGTTTCCTCAATCCCCCGCCGGGCTCCACGACGCCCGGCACCGCATCCGCCCTGCGGGCTCCTCGCTGCGCTCGCCGCCCCGGAGAAACGCCCGAATAGGTCCGCTATGCGGGCGCTTCTCCGGCACGCCGATGCACGACGCCCGGCACCGCGTCCGCCGGTTCGGGCTCCTCGCTCCGCTCGCGCCGCGGAGTCCGACGGGGATCGAGGACACGCGCCTGCCCGTGTCCATCGCCGGCCCGGGCGCCGGCGTCGCCGGTTCAGTGGCGCTTGCAGTTCGGGCAGACGCCCCGGAAGGTGATCTCGGCGCCGGAGATGTCGAAGCCGAAGCGCTCCGCCTCGGGGAGGTCGGCGACCGGGTCGCAGTCCGGGTGCACATCGCGGATCGTCCCGCACACGCCGCACACCAGGTGCTGGTGCGCGGTGCGGGCGTTGGGGTCGTAGCGCTTCGCGCGCCCGTCGGTGCCCACCTCCAGCACCTCGCCGAGCTGGACGAGTTCGCCCAGCGTGTTGTAGACGGTCGCCCGGCTGATCTCCGGAAGCCGTTCGCCCGCCCGTGCGTGCACCTCGTCGGCGGTCAGATGCACGTGGTCCCCGTTCAGGACCTCGGCCACCACACGACGCTGCGCGGTCAGGCGCCATCCCCGCGCGCGCACTCGCTCCAGAAGGTCGCTCATGGCAACGAAGATACACGTCCATGATTGGAATTGGTCTAAATACTGTTCTGGACAAAGTCCAAACTTGGGTCTAGGTTGGGCGTCGGATCACAGCACGAGCAACGCCAGGGGAGACGCAGACCATGTCGCAGCAGCCGAACACGCTGACCACCGAATCCGGCGCACCGGTGGCCGACAACCAGAACAGCCAGACCGCGGGCCCCGGCGGGCCGTTGCTGCTCCAGGACCAGTACCTGATCGAGAAGTTGGCCCGGTTCAACCGCGAGCGCATCCCGGAGCGGGTGGTGCACGCCCGGGGCTCGGGCGCGTTCGGCCACTTCGAGGTCACCGCGGACGTGTCCCGGTTCACCAAGGCGCACTTCCTCGCCGAACCGGGCCGTCGTACCGAGGTGTTCGCCCGCTTCTCCACCGTCGCCGGCAACCTCGGCTCGGCGGACGCGGTGCGCGATCCGCGCGGGTTCGCGGTGAAGTTCTATACCGAGGAGGGCAACTACGACCTCGTCGGCAACAACACCCCGATCTTCTTCATCAAGGACCCGCTGAAGTTCCCGGACTTCATCCACACCCAGAAGCGCGACCCGTACACCGGCAGCCAGGAGGCGGACAACGTCTGGGACTTCTGGTCGCACTCGCCCGAGGCCGTCCACCAGGTCACGTGGCTGTTCGGCGACCGCGGCATCCCCGCGTCGTACCGGCACATGGACGGCTTCTCCTCGCACACCTACCAGTGGGTCAACGCCGAGGGCGCGGCGTTCTGGGTGAAGTACCACTTCAAGACCGATCAGGGCATCAGGAACCTGACCGTCGAGGCCGCCGCGGCGCTCGCGGGTGCCGACGCCGACTCGCACCAGCGCGACCTGGTCAACGCGATCGACGCCGGGGCGGCGCCGTCGTGGACGCTGAAGGTGCAGATCATGCCGGTCGCGGAGGCCGCGACCTACCGGTTCAACCCGTTCGACCTGACCAAGGTGTGGCCGCACGCCGACTACCCGCTGATCGAGGTCGGCCGGCTGGTGCTGGACCGCAACCCGGAGAACGTGTTCGCCGAGGTCGAGCAGGCGGCGTTCAACCCGGCCAACTTCGTGCCGGGGATCGGCCCCAGCCCGGACAAGATGCTCCAGGGCCGGCTGTTCGCCTACGGCGACGCGCACCGCTACCGGGTGGGCGTCAACCACACCCAACTCCCGGTCAACGCGCCGCGCGCCACGGTCGCCCGCAACCACGGGCGGGACGGGTCCATGGCGACCAACCCCGGTGGTCGGGCCAAGAACTACGAGCCGAACAGCTTCGGCGGCCCGTACGAGAGCGGTGTGCCGCTGTGGGCGCCGACCGGGGTGGCCGGCGCGACCGGGACCCACGCGGCGCCCGCGCACGCCCAGGACGACGACTACGTGCAGGCGGGCGACCTGTACCGGCTGATGTCGGCGGACGAGCAGGCCCGCCTGGTGGCCAACATCTCCGGCTTCCTGGCCGAGGTCTTGCGCGAGGACGTCATCGACCGTGTCGTCGGCCACTTCCGGGCCGCCGACCGGGACTACGGCGATCGGATCGCGGCGGCCGTGAAGGACCTGCGCGCCTGATCGTCCCCCGAAACCGCCGCCCGGTACCTGAGCCGCGAATCGGTACCGGGCGGCGCTCACGCGTACCCGGACCCGGCGCGCCGATCGTTCGAACTCGATCGGCCCGACGCGGACCGTACCCGCACCCGCACCCCGACCTCGCGACGTTCGTCGCCGCCGGCGCGTGCCTTCCGCGGGCCGCACCCGGGCCGCCCGTCGCCGGGGCGCGCACCGATCCACCCGCCGGCCGCGGCCCGTGCCCGCCTCCCGCACGAGCACCACCGGTCCGCGCCGGGACCCGACACTCGGCCCTGCCGACGTCAGCCGTCCCCGACGACGCCCGGACCCGACCACCGCCGAGGCGAGTTCGCGCTGGTTCCGGCCGCCCTCGCGGCGGGAGCCGGCGGTTTGGACGCGCGACTCGCGCCGTTCATCGCGGGCTATGTGCTGGTGATGGCGGTGCTCGGGCCGCTTGCCGCGACCCACTCGCGCGGGTTCGAACGGGTGTTGCCCGCCCGGCTGTTCCGGGTCCGGAGGGCGCCGGGGAGCGGGTCGGCCGAGGCCGACGCGGGCGACCGGGCCGCGACCGGTCGCCCGCCGCGCTCAGCCCACCAACTCCTGGGCCCGCTGGGCCTCGTGTATCTGGCAGCGCACGATGTCGCGGACCGAGATGATGCCGAGCACGTCGCAACCGTCGAGCACGATCAGGTGGCGGAAGCCGCCTCGCGTCATCGCCGCCGCCGCGTCCGCCAGGGTCCACGACGGGGTCGCGAAGACCACGTTCGAGGTGAGGTGGTCGCCGGCGAACTCGGTGTCGGGATCCTGGCCGGCGCCGATCGACATCAGGATGTCCCGCTCGGTCAGGATGCCCAGACCGGATGTGTCCGGGTCGATCACCACCGCCGCGCCGACCTGGCGGGCGGACATCAGGCGCGCCGCGGCGCGGAGTGTGTGGGCGGGGCCGATGGTCAGAACGATCGTGCTCATGCCGTCGCGGACGAACATGTGACACCACCTCCGTCGGGGTGTGGATGTCAGGGCGGGGGTGTGCTCGAGAAAGAATTCACAAGTTCACAAGCCCTGTTTTCACATGGTCACATGCCCGGGAAGGTCAAGGGAAGGTATAGCGGGCAACTCACTCGAAGGGATTAGCTCGGGTGGGATCCGACGATTCGGCGGAATCCGCTCAGCCGTGCCCGTGCGGGTCGCCGAGCCGGTCGAGCAACTCGTCGTGCAACAGGCCGTTGGACGCGGCCGCGGTGCCGCCGGCCGGGCCCGGGGCGCCGCCGAGCGAGGTGAACCGCCCGCCGGCCTCCTCGACGATCACCGAGAGCGGCGCGAGGTCCCACAGGTTGACCTCGGGCTCCGCGCAGATGTCCACCGCGCCCTCGGCGACCAGCATGTACGACCAGAAGTCGCCGTAGGCGCGGGTGCGCCAGCAGGCCCGGGTCAGGTCCAGGAAGTCGTCCATCCGGCCGCGCTCCTCCCAGCCGCCCATGCTCGAGTACGCGAACGACGCGTCCTCGATCGCGGCCACCTTCGACACCCGGCAGCGCGAGGCCTGGGACAGACTGCGGCCGGTCCACGCGCCCGCGCCCTTCGCGGCCCACCAGCGGCGACCCAGCGCGGGCGCGGAGACCACGCCCATCACCGACTCGTCGCCGTCCATCAGCGCGATCAGCGTCGCCCACACGGGCACGCCGCGGACGAAGTTCTTGGTGCCGTCGATCGGGTCGATCACCCAGCGCCTGGGGCCGTGGCCGGTCGAGCCGAACTCCTCGCCCAGCACCGCGTCCCGCGGCCGACCGCGCCCGAGTTGATGCCGGATGATCTCCTCGGCGGCCTTGTCCGCGTCGCTGACCGGGGTCATGTCCGGCTTCGTCTCGACCCGCAGGTCGAGCGCCTTGAAGCGGTCCATGGTGGTCGCGTCGGCGGCGTCCGCGAGAACGTGGGCGAAGCGCAGGTCGTCGTCATAGCCGGGCATGACCGAACAGTACCGGCGGCCCGCGCGGGTGTCCGCGCGCCCCGCGCGCATGGACACACTTACGCGCCGTCGCCGGGGCCTCGTACGCTCGTTAGGCAGACAAGGAAGCGCGGCCGGCGAGAGTCGACAACCGTTCGTCGGTCGTGCGCGTGTTACGAGTACGAGTCGATGGCGGAGGGGGTGCGGGACCGCGATGGCACTGTTCGGGGTCGGGCGCAGAGCGACACACGGCAAAGAGGCCGTACCGGGACCCGGTCTCGTCCAACCGCGTCGAAGTCTGGACGGTTGGACGCTGGAGGGCACCCCGCTCGCGGACCGTTTCGAGCGCGAGGATCTGCGCGAACTGGGCACCCTGCTGCACGGTGTCGGGGCGGAGATGCGCACCGCGTGGACCTACGAGCGCGCGGCCGACCTGCTGGAGCGCGCGGGCGAGCGGCCGCAGGCGCTGGCCGTCGTCGAGGTGTGGTTCGCGCTGCCCGAGGAGGTGCGCCGGGCCAATCCCGCCGCGACCCGGTCGCTGGGCCGGCGCCGGCAGCGGCTGCGCAGTCGGTTGGGCACCGCGGCCGGACCCGCCGCGGCCATCCCGACGCAGGCCAGGACCGCGGTGTCGATACCGGCCAAGCCGGGCACGCCGCCCCCGGCGCCGGGCGCGGAAGGGACCGGGACGCCCAGGGCCGAGTCGAAGGGCGGATCGCGGACCGGCCAGGCTACTCGCTGGTAATCGATCGGCCCGAAGGGGTTCCGGTCCGCGCGATGAGGGCGTAGGACAGCGGTACACGGTTACCGCCGTCCGCACGTCACACGTCTGCCGCGAGGAGAACGCCCGTGTCGACGCACGACCTGTACGCGCTGCCCGCCGACATGACCGTCTGGGAGGTCCCCGCGTCGGGGGCCGCCCGCTTCAACTGGGAGTACGACGAGGGCCGCGACCGGCTCCTGTCGTTGTACGCGAAGGGCAAGGACAAGCAGTGGGACGCCGCCCGGCGGATCGAGTGGGATCTGCCGGTGGACCCGATGAACCCGCTGGGCATGCCCGAGGAGCTGCACACGCTGTACGGCACCCGGAGCTGGAACATGATGTCCCAGGGCGAGCGCGACGAGCTGGGTCGGCACGCCATCGCCTGGCAGTTCAGCCAGTTCCTGCACGGCGAACAGGGCGCGCTGATCTGCAGCGCGCGGATCGCCGAGTCGGTCCCCGACCTGGACGCGAAGTTCTACGCGGCCACCCAGGTGATGGACGAGGCCCGGCACGCCGAGGTGTACGCGCGCTTCCTCAAGGACAAGGTCGGGCTGTACTACCCGATCAACCCGAGCCTGAAGTCACTGCTCGACGACACGCTGTCCGACGCCCGCTGGGACATGCCCTACCTGGGCATGCAGGTGCTGATCGAGGGACTGGCGCTGGCCGCCTTCGGGATGTTGCGCGACCTGACCACGGTCGCGCTGCCCAAGCAGATCCTGGCCTACGTGATGCAGGACGAGGCCCGGCACGTCGCGTTCGGCCGGATGGCGCTGCGCGACTACTACCGCGAGCTGACCGACGCCGAGCGCGGCGAGCGCGAGGAGTTCGTGATCGAGGGCTGCTACCTGATGCGCGACCGGCTGCGCGACGAGGAGGTGTGGGAGAACTTCGAGATCGACAAGGTCGAGGCGCGCGAGGCCACCGAGAACTCCGAATACCTGCGCGAGTTCCGCCGGTTGTTGTTCAGCCGGATCGTCCCGTGCATCAAGGACATCGGCCTGTGGGGACCCAGGGTGCGGGAGACCTTCGCCGAGATGGGCGTGCTGGACATGGGCGACTCCAACGTCGAGCGGATGATGCGCGACGACGAGGACCAGGCCGAGGCGCTGGACCGGGACCGGCGCGTCCGCGCGGAGGAACGGGCCCGGGCCGCCGAGGTCACCGAGATGGTGGACCTGGGCGCACAGGACTAGAGCGGGCTAGATTTTCGGTATGACCGATCTTGTGCGCTCCCGTCCGCCCGCCTTCGTCTTCGACCTCGACGGCACCCTCGTCGACAGCGTCTACCACCACGTCATGTCGTGGCAGGAGGCGCTCAGCGAGGCCGGTATCGACCTGGCGATGTGGCGGATCCACCGCAAGGTCGGGATGAGCGGCGGGCTGTTCGTCAAGGGCATCCAACGCGAGACGGGCATCGACCTGTCGCCCGAGCAGGTCGAGGCGCTGACCGACGCGCACGGGCGCAACTACGCCGCCCGGGTGCCGTTCGTGGAGCCCCTGCCCGGTGCCCCGGAGCTGCTGCGCCACCTCACCAGGGTGGGCATCCCGTGGACCATCGCCACCAGTGGGCGGCGGGCCGGCGCGGAACCGATGCTGGCCAAGCTCGGCGCGCCGGCCGACCTGGCGATGGTCACCCGCGACGAGGTGGCCCGGGCCAAGCCGGACCCGGACCTGTTCCTGGCCGGCGCCGCCAAGCTCGGGGTGGACCCGGCGCAGTGCGTCGTGGTGGGGGACAGCATCTGGGACCTGTTGGCCGCGCGCCGGGCGGGTTCGCTGGGCGTGGGGCTGCTCTCCGGCGGCTACGGCGCGGACGAACTCGAACGCGCGCACGCCTTCCGGGTCTACGACGAGCCGGGCGACCTGCTCGCGCACATCGACGAACTGGGCGTACGCGGCGACTGACCGCGCCCCGGGCATCCGGGTGATCCTGCCCGGCAACGCGTCCCGGCCGGGGCCCGACGTCCTACCCTGGAGACATGGGTCCGGCCGACGAACCTGCGGAACTGCTCCGTCTCCTCGCCGACGACGCCCGATTGAAGGTGTTCGCCGCGCTGGTGCTGGAGGCCCGTCTCAGCTCCGATATCGCCGATCGGGCGGGACTCTCGCTCCGGGAGGCGATCAAGGCGCTGGCCCGGCTGGAGTCGGTGGGGCTGGTCGCGCGGGCCGGGGACGGCTGGCACGCGTGTCCCGAGGCGCTCGCCCAGGCCGCGGCCGGGATGGGCGAGGAACCCGACGACGCGTTCGCCGACCGCGGGCCCGCCGAGGCGGCGGTGCTGCGCACCTACCTCGCCCGGGGCCGGGTCCGCCAGTTGCCCGTACAGCGGGCCAAGCGGCTGGTGGTCCTCGATCACATCGCGGGCAGTTTCGAGCCCGGTGTGCGCTACGACGAGGCCGAGATCGAGGAGACGCTGCACCGGTTCATGGACGACCACGCCGCGCTGCGCAGGCACCTCGTGGACGAGGGCTTCCTCGGCCGCGAGGGCGGGGTGTACTGGCGCACGGGCGGGTCGTTCGTGGTCTGAACGGCCCGCCCGCGCGGTGTGGCGGTGGTGTGCCCGGGACGCGGCCTAGCGGGCCGGGACCCGCTCGATGTCGATCCCGCCGTTGTCCGTGGCCACGTCGATCACCCGGTTCGAGCGCGGGTCGTTGTCGATGTCGTTGCGCACCCCGCCGTTGTCGGTCTTGGTGGAGACCCGGTAGGTGTTCTCGTCGTCGGGCACGCTGACCCGGACGCCGCCGTTGTCGGTGCGTACCTTCACGTTCGTGGGCGCGGAGTCCAGGCGCAGACGGACGCCGCCGTTGTCGGTGTCCACCGAGATCCGGGCGGCGTTCACCCGGGCCACGGAGACGCCGCCGTTGTCGGTGCCCAGGGTCAGGTTCCCGGTGCTGTCGCTGACGTCGATGCCGCCGTTGTCGGTATCGAAGCGCATGTCCTGCCGCAGCCCGTTCGCGCTGATCCGGCCGTTTTCCGTGGTGACGTGCAGCGGCACGTCGAGCGGGACCTTGATCCGGTAGGAACCCTCGCAGTTGACGTTGACGAAGCCCGGGCAGTGCAGTCGGAGCTTGAGCCGGTTGCCCACCAGGGTCCAGCTCGGGTCGGGGCCGTTGATGCTGTGGGTGACCTTGCGGTCCACGGTGATCTTCCCGGGCTCACCCGCTTCGAGGGTGACCCCGCCGTTGTCCGTGTCGATGACCAGATCGCCGCTGTTCAGCGCGAAGACCTCCTGGTCGCGCACGTCGTGGCTGGAGAGCACGGTGATCCCGGTCCACGCCGCCAGCAGGATCCCTCCGATGGCGAACACCCCACCGAAGAAGATCAATGACGTCCGTAGCGGCCTTTTCATGACACTCTCCCCGACAGGTGATCCGAAGCTGCCCAAACTGTATGAGCGCCGGCCCCGGGCCCGGCATCCGGCGGTCACCCGAACCGGGGGTAGGGCTGGCCCCCCTGAGCGGACGGTGACGGATCGGGCGGGGCGAGTGTTCGACACCCGCTGAACCCGGGCACTCTGGGAGCCGTTGGTCTGTGCGAGGGTCGTTGCCGCCCTCGGGTCCCGACCGCTTAGGAGTGCCGTTTCATGTTCGACACCGTCTCCGGCCTGCCCCTCCACGTCCTGGTCGTGCACTTGGCGGTGGTCATCGTGCCGGTGGCGGCGATCGCGAGCGTGCTCGTGGCGGTCCGCCGGTCCTGGCTGCTGCGCGCCGGGTGGTGGGTGGTCGGCCTGGACGCCGCCGCCGCGCTGACCACCTTCGTCGCCAAGGAGAGCGGCGAGAAGCTGCTCGCCCGGCTGGACCGGCTCAGCGAGGGCACGCGCAACGCCGCCGTGCAGACGCACGTGGACCGGGGCGCGGACATGCTCTGGTACGCGCTCGGCCTGCTCGGCGTCACGCTCGTGCTGCTGCTGGTCGCCCGGCATCGGGCCGCCGCGACCTTCCGGCCGCGGACGATACCGCCGATCGTGGTCCCGATCGTGGCCGTGCTGACCGTGGTGGCAGCGGTGCTCGCGGTCGTCCAGGTGGTGCGGGTGGGCGAGTCCGGTTCGAAGGCGGTCTGGGAACCCACCGTGCGGAACAGCCTCGCGGCGCCGCGCTGACCCGCGCGGACACCCCGGGAGACACCCGGGATCAGTCGCCCTCGTCGCGCTCGCGCGTGCTCAGCAGCCGGCGCAGCGAGTACAACCGGGCCGGGTCCGCGTGCCCGGCCTCGACCCACGCGTCCAGCGCGCAGTCCCGCTCGTCGTGCGAGCACGCCCGCGGACAGTCCTCGGTGCCCGCCGCGAGGTCGGGGAACGCGTTGATCACCCGGCTGAGGTCGACGTGGTTGAGCCCGAAGGAGCGCACCCCCGGGGTGTCCACGACCCAGCCCAGGCCCGCGCCGGGCTCGGCCGCGTCGCCCGCGAAGGGGGGCAGCCGCAGGGTCAGCGCCGACGTGGTGGTGTGTCGGCCGCGGCCGGTCACCTCGTTGACGTGTCCGACCGCGCGCTGGTGATCCGGCACCAACTCGTTGACCAGGGTGGTCTTGCCGACTCCGCTGTGGCCGACGAAGACGGTGATCTTGCCGGCCAGGCGCGCGCGGATCGGGTTCAGGTCCCAGTCGGACGCACTCCGGGTGACCACGTACTCGACGCCGAGCGCGCCGTACATCTCCAACAGGTCGTCGGGAGAGGCGAGATCGGCCTTGGTCAACACGAGCAGCGGCTCCAGGCCCGCGTCGTAGGCCGCGACCAGACAGCGGTCGATCAGGCGCGGGCGCGGCTCCGGGTCGGCCAGCGCGGTGACGATCGCGAGCTGGTCGGCGTTGGCCACGATGATCCGCTCGTACGGGTCGTCGTCGTCCGCGGTGCGGCGCAGGGTGCTGCGGCGCTCCTCGACCCGGACGATCCGGGCCAACGAGCCGTCCTCGCCGCTGAGGTCGCCGACGATGCCGACCCGGTCGCCGACCACGACGCCCTTGCGGCCCAGCTCGCGGGCCTTCATCGCGGTGATCGAGCGGTCCGGCGCGTCCTCGTCCTCCAGCAGGCAGGTGTACCGACCCCGGTCGACGGTCAGCACCCGGCCCTCGCGGGCGTCCTCGTGCTTGGGCCGGGTCCGGGTGCGCGGGCGCGAGCCGCGCTTGCCCGGGCGGATCCGGATGTCGTCCTCGTCGAGGTCCTTGCGTCGGTTGGAGCCGAGTCCCGCCATCGTCCCGAGCCCCTCAGCCGCGTCGCGCGCTCAGCATGCGCGTCCACAGGCCGGTGAAGTCGGGCAGCGTCTTGGCCGTGGTCTCCACGTTCTCCACTTCCACGCCCGGGACCACCAGGCCCAGCACGGCGGCCGCGGTGGCGAGCCGGTGATCGTCGTAGGTGTGGAAGACGCCGCCGTGCAGCGGGCGCGGCCGGATCTCCAGGCCGTCCTCGATCTCGTTCACGTCGCCGCCGAGGTCGTTGATCTCCTTGACCAGCGCGGCCAGTCGGTCGGTCTCGTGCAGGCGCAGGTGGGCCACGCCGGTGAGCCGGCTGGGGCCGTCGGCCAGCGCCGCGACCGCCGCGATCACCGGGGTCAGTTCGCCGACGTCGTGCAGATCGGCCTCGATGCCGTGCACCGCGGTGCCGCCGGTCAGGGTCAGTCCCGCCGAGGTCGGCACGCACGAGCCGCCCATCGCGGTGAAGATCGAACGCAGCCGGTCACCGGGCTGCGTGGTGTACTCCGGCCAGTCCCGCACGGTCACCGAACCGCCGGTGACCAGCGCGGCGGCCAGGAACGGCCCGGCGTTGGACAGGTCCGGCTCGACGACCATGTCGCGGCCCAGCAGCGCGCCCGGGGCGACCCGCCACACGTTCGGCTCGGCGTCGTCGACCCGCGCGCCGGCCGCGCGCAGCATGTCCACGGTCATCGCGATGTGCGTCATCGACGGCACCGAGCTGCCGGTGTGCCGGATCTCGACGCCCAGGTTGAAGCGCGGCCCGGACAACAGCAGCGCGCTGACGAACTGCGACGACGAGGACGCGTCGATGCGCACCACGCCGCCCTCGACCCCGCCGCCGCCGAGCACGGTCATCGGCAGCCGGGCCTCGCCCTCGTCGTCGATCCGGGTGCCCAGGTCGCGCAGCGCGTTGATCACGCCGCCGAGGGGGCGCTCGTACGAGCGCGGGTCGCCGTCGAAGCGCACCGGCCCGTCGGCGAGCGCGGCCACCGGCGGCAGGAAGCGCATCACCGTGCCCGCGTTGCCGCAGTCCACGGTCGCGGGGCCGGTCAGCCCGCCGGGCAGCACGTACCAGTCCTGGCCGCGGTCCTCGATCACCACGCCGAGCGCGCGCAGGCCGGCCACCATCAGCAGCGTGTCGCGGCTGCGCAGCGGGCGGCGGACATAGCCGGGACCGTCGGCCAGCGCGGCCAGCACGAGGGCGCGGTTGGTCACCGACTTGGACCCGGGCACCTCGACGGTGGCGGTCACGGGAGCGGAGGCGACAGGGGCAGACCACAACGCAGACATCACGCCGCAAGCCTAGTCGTTTGCGGGCCCGCCCCCGATTTTGTTTCGGTACGTGGCACCCTGGACGCCATGTGTGGCCGGTACGCGTCCAGCAAGAGCCCCGACGACCTCGTCGAGATGTTCGAGGTCGATCGCTTCGACCCCGCGGACGAACTCCCACCCGACTGGAACATCGCGCCGACCAAGCAGGTCTACGCGGTTCTGGAGCGCGCGGTCGAGTCCGGTGGCCCGCCCGCCCGACAACTGCGCACGGTCAAGTGGGGACTGGTGCCGTCCTGGGCGAAGGACCCGGGCATGGGCGCCAAGATGATCAACGCCCGGTCCGAGACCGTGCACGAGAAGCCGGCCTACCGCAAGGCGTTCGCCGCGCGGCGGTGCCTGCTCCCGGCCGACGGCTACTTCGAGTGGCACACCCCGGAGACCGCGCCGGACGGCCCCAAGGGCGCCTCGCGCAAGCAGCCGTACTGGATCCACGCGGCGGACGGCTCCGAGGTGGCCTTCGCCGGGCTCTACGAGTGGTGGCGGGACCGCGGGCGCGCGGACGACGACCCGCTCGCGTGGTTGTGGACGTGCACGATCCTGACCCTGGACGCCGATCCCGAGCTGTCCCGGATCCACCACCGGATGCCGCTGGTGCTGACCCGGGACAAGTGGGACGGGTGGCTGGACCCGGCGTGGACCGAGCCCGAGGAGGTCCGCGGCCTGTTGGTGCCGCCGCCCGCCGGGTTCATGACCGCCCGCCCGGTCTCGACGGACGTCAACAACGTGCGCAACAACGCGCCCCACCTGCTCGACGCGATCCCCGAGGACGAGGTCACCGTTGACGCGACGCTCTTCTGATCCGGCCCGGCCCGGCGGCGCGGACGCCGTCGGTGCGGATGTCGCCGCCGTCGAGCCGGATGGGGGCGCGCCCATCGCGGCCGTCGCGCCCGTCGTTCCCGTCGCGACCGGGGCGCCCGAGGTGTTCGAGGTGGAGACGCCGGTCGGCGTCGCACGGGTGAGCGTGCACCGCGCGACGGGCGGCCCGGCCCGGGCGTGGTTCGTGGCGAGCCACGGCGCCGGCGGCGGGATCGAGGCGCGCGACCTGGTCGCGCTCGCCGCGGCGCTGCCCGCGCGCGGCATCCACGTGGCACTGGTGGAGCAGCCGTGGCGGGTCGCCGGCCGCCGACTGGCTCCCGCGCCCAAGACCCTGGACGCGGGCTGGCGACCGGTGCTGACCGAGATCTCCCGGCGCAACCGGGCCGAGGCACTGCCGGTGTTCGGGTCCGGCCGCAGCGCCGGTGCGCGGGTCGCGTGCCGGATGGCGGGCGAGACCGGTGTGGCGGGTGTGGTCGCGCTGGCCTTCCCGCTGCATCCCCCCGGTCGGCCGGAGCGTTCGCGCTTGGCTGAACTGCTCGGCGCCGGCGTGCCGACCTTGGTCGTCCAGGGCGAACGCGACTCGTTCGGGGGGCCGACGGAGTTCCCGGCGGACGGTCCGAGCGTGCTCGCGGTGCCGTTCGCGGACCACGGATTCGCTGTGCCCAAGCGTGCCGAGACCACCCAGGAAGCGGCATTGGCCCTGATCACAGCGGGTGTCGGCGATTGGCTGGTGGCCGCGAGCGGGCGGGAATGATCCGTGTCGGCGACGTGTTCCCCCAACTGTCAAGCGTCGACGAGTGGAGGTCGCTCCCATGCTCAAGGCCGCCGGTTCGGTTGTCCGGAACGAGGCACCGTTTCTCGCCTGGCCCGAGTGGGGTGCGGGCACTGATCAGCCTCGGGCGATATCGTCGACTCCTGGCTTGAAGGAGGTGGGTCTCGTACCGGAGACCTTGGAGCAACAAGACGCGCGGTTCGAGCGGGACGCCCTGCCGTTCCTCGATCAGTTGTATTCGGCGGCGCTGCGGATGACCCGCAACCCGGCGGATGCCGAGGACCTGGTCCAGGAGACGTTCGCCAAGGCGTACGCGTCGTTCCACCAGTTCAAAGAGGGCACCAACCTCAAGGCCTGGCTGTACCGCATCCTGACCAACACCTTCATCAACTCCTACCGCAAGAAGCAGCGGCAGCCGCTGGAATCGCATGCGGAGGAGATCGAGGACTGGCAGCTGCACCGCGCCGAGTCGCACATGTCCACCGGACTGCGCTCGGCCGAGGCGCAGGCGCTCGACCACCTGCCGGACTCCGACGTGAAGACGGCCCTGCAGGCCATCCCGGAGGAGTTCCGGATCGCGGTGTACCTCGCCGATGTCGAGGGCTTCGCGTACAAGGAGATCGCGGACATCATGGGTACTCCCATCGGGACCGTGATGTCGCGCCTGCACCGCGGACGGCGCCAGCTTCGCGATCTGCTGGCCGACTACGCACGTGAGCGCGGCCTCGTCCCCGCAGGCACCGACCGGAAAGGCTCGGACTCATGAGCTGCGGTGACCACCACGAGGTGGACTGCTCCGAGATCCTCGGGCACCTGTACGAGTACATCGACAACGAGTTGGCGGACGCGGACTGCACCAGCATCCGCACCCACCTCGACGAGTGCTCGCCGTGCCTGGACAAGTACGGGCTCGAGCAGCAGGTGAAGGAGTTGGTGCACCGCTGCTGCGGGCGCGACGAGGTCCCCTCGGAGCTGCGCAACAAGGTGCTGGAGCGGATCAAGCTGGTGCGTGTCGAGGTGGACGCGCAACGGGTCTCCGTCGAGGAGACCGTGGTCGAGATGGATCGACCGGGTCGGTCCTGACCCGATCCACGCGCCGGCGCCGTCGGGTCCTCGACCCGATCGAGTGGTCGACCCGCGCGGGTCGCTGACCCGAACGAGCTAAAACAGGGCGCATGGCCGGGATAAACCGGGCATGCGCCCTTCGGCCGTTGGTGGCGCGCCCTATTCTCGGTGGTCCGAGCGACCAGCCGAGGAGTCGCATGCGCACGCTGCCGCCGAGCGCCCGGATCCACGTCGGGATCGTGGTGGGCGGGTCCGTGCCCGCGCTGATCCTGCTGCCGTGGTCGGGCGTGGACATCGATCGACTGGGCGCGTTGGCGGTGTTGTTCATCGCCTTCGGGGCGGTGGCCCGAGCCCGACTCACCGGCCTGAGCGGCGCCCCCGACGGGGCGCTTTTTCCGTTGGTGTGCGCGGCCGTGCCGCTGTTGCCCGGCGGTGCGGCCGCGGCGATCGTGGTGCCCGGCGTACTGATCGCGCGGGCCCGTGCCGCGGACCCGGTCACCCCCGTGGTCAACGCCGCGCATCTGGTGTTGTCCGTCGCGGTCGCCTCCCGGGTGTACGAACTCCTGGGCGGGTCGCGGTATCCGACCGCGTCCGAGTTACCCGCCGAGCTGGTGCCCACGGCCGCGGCGGGAGTGGCGCTGTACGTGGTGAGCGGGCTGCTGGACGCCGGGTTGTGCACCGCGACCCAGGGCGCCGCGCGACTGCCGGTGTTGCGCGAGGTGTTCGTGCGCTCGGCCGGTTGGCGGCTGGGTTCGGTGCCGATCGCGCTGATGATGGCCGTGTTGTGGCAGCAGCGGCTGGGCGTGTTCGCGGCCGTGCTCGTACTGCTCCCGCTGTACGTGGCCTTTTGGGCCTACGCCCAGCAGGCGCGCGAACGGGCGGCGCACGAGGCGACGGTGCGCACCCTGGTGCGCGCGGTGGAGATCAAGGACGGCTACACCCGGGGCCACAGCGAACGGGTGGCCCGGGCCTCGGTGTTGATCGCCCGACGGCTGGGCATGCGGGAGGACCGCGTGGTCCGGCTGCGCTACGCGGGTATCCTGCACGACGTCGGCAAGCTGAGCGTGCCCACCCGGGTGTTGACCAAGCCGGGGCGGCTGGACGCGGACGAACTGCGCGAGATGCAGCGACACCCGGTCAGCGGCGCCGAGATGGTGGCCGACCTGACCTTCCTCGGCGAGGCGCACGGCGGCATCCTGCACCACCACGAACGCATGGACGGGCGCGGTTATCCGGCGGGCCTGGCTGGCGCCGAGATCCCCGAGTTCGCCCGGGTGATCGCGGTCGCGGACGCGTTCGACTCGATGACCTCGACCCGCTCGTATCGGCCCGCGCGCGGCGCGGACGCGGCGCTGGCCGAGCTGCGGCGGTGCAGCGGCAGCCAGTTCGACCCCAGGATGGTCGAGGCGCTCGCCCAGGCGCTGGACCGGCACGGCTGGCCGGAGGGCGAGGTCGCCGAGGGCGGCGAGCCGGCCCAGGCGCCGGAGCCGGCGGGCGGGGTGCGCGACCGGGTGCCCGGGCCGCGCGCGGAATCGCCCGCCGACACCCACTCGGTGGCCCGCGGAAGCGCCGGTGGCGGCTCGTGACGGCGACCGAGGTCCGGCCCGAACAGGGCGGTACGGCCGCGCGACTGCGCGCGCACACCGGTACCGCGGTGCTCGTGCTCGGTGCGCTCGCCGCCGTCGCGGCGGTGGCCGCCACCGCGGCCCGGGGCGTCGTGCAGCCGTCCTACGCCCTGGTGTTCGGCGCGGTGATCGCCGTCGGAGAGATGGCCCGGGTGCGGCTGCCGGACGGTCGGGAGACCGCTCCGCTGGGCGCGGCCGGCGCGCTCGCGTACGCGCTGCTCCCGGACGTGCACGGCACCGTGTCGCGGCACGGTGTGCTCCAGGTGGTCGCGGTGGTCGGGGTCGCGCTGCTCGCCGGGACGTTGCCGCACGTCGCGCGCGGTCGGGCGCCGGCTCCGGCGTACGTCGCGCGCCGGCTGCTCGCGGCGGGCTTCGCGGCGACGCTGTTTCGGCCGCTGTACGCGACCGGCGGGCTCGATCCGGTGATGGCGCGCGGCTGGGCCTACGGCACGTTCCTGGTCCTGGTGGTGCTGCTCACGTCGCTGTGCGACGCGGTGGCGGCCGCGATAGTGCGGGTGGGCGGTCCGTTCTGTCCGGCGCTGCTCGCCGAACTGCGGGCGCTGTGCGCGGGGTTGAGTCCCACCGAGCGGATCGGGCCGGACGGCGAGGGCGCCGGGAACAGGGCCTGCGGGCTGACCGGGATCGGCACCGCCGTGGGCGCGACCGGGATGCTGATCGCGCTGTCCACCAGCGCGTTGGGGCTGTGGGCGGTGCCGGTGTTCTGCGTTCCGTCGCTGCTGGTGCTGCTGTCCTTCCGGCGCTACACCGCGACCCGGATGGTGCATCGGCAGACCGTCGACGCGCTGTCCCGGCTGCCCGAGGCGGCCGGGTGCGGGTCGCCGGGGCACGCGGCCCGGGTGGGCGAACTCGCGCACGCGGTCGGGGTGGACCTCGGGCTCGGCGAGGTGGAGCTGCGCGAGCTGGCCTACGCGGCCAGGATGCACGACATCGGGCAACTCGCGCTCGTCGACCCGGTGCCCGGCGGCACCACGCTGGATCTGCCCGAGGCCGAACAGCGCCGGATCGCCCGACTGGGCGCGGACGTGATCCGGGAGAGCGGCGTGCTGGACCGGGTCGCCACCATCGTGGCCGCGCAGGCCGACCCCTATCACGACGACGCGGCCGGGCCGCCGCCACCGCTGGCCAGCCGGATCATCAAGGTGGTCAACGCCTACGACGACCTGGTCGCGCCGACCGACGACCCGCGGGCGCGGCGCGAGGTGTTCGCGCGGCTGCGCGCCGACGCGGCCGGGGCGTACGACCCGCGGGTGGTCGAGGCGCTGGCGCAGGTGCTGGAGCGGACCGACTGAGCGGGAGGGGTCGGCGCCGGTGCGGGCCGGCCTTGTCGTCGATGACGCCGCCGCAGGCGGGTTCCCGTGGTTGGATTTCGGGCGGGGCGCGATCGCGCCCCGCCCGACACGCGCTTCACAACGGCCCGACCCGGGCCCGAAGGAGGAACGACGATGGCCGAGCAGGTCCTGGCGGAGATGGTGGCCAACGTGGCCAAGGTCGTCGCCCACGAGGGGGACACGGTCGAGGCCGGCAGCACCCTGGTCATTCTGGAGTCGATGAAGATGGAGATCCCGGTCCTCAACGAGTTCCCGGGCACCATCGCCCGCATCACCGTCGCCGAGGGCGACGTGATCCAGGAGGGCGACCCGATCGCGGTGATCGAGTAGCCGCCCCCGCCGAGGTGTCCTGCGGGGGGCGCCCCGGCCGGGTCGGGCCGACCGCTTCCGCCCGGGTCGAGCGCGGCGGACCGGGCACGCCGGGCCGAGCCGATCGCACCGGTCCCGTCGCGCCGGTCAGACCGACGTGAGCACTCCGTGCTCGACGCACTTGGCGGTCCAGCCGCGCGGGGTCACCTGTACGGTCATCCGTCGCCGGCACTGCCCGCAGTAGCGCGGCGGTTCGAGTTCGCGGCGCCGCACACAGTCGTCGTGCGCGGCGCCGGCAAGCCGTTCGCCGCAGTGGTCGCAGAAGGCTGCAATGGTGGTCACGGCCGTAGATTACGGCCTGCGCCCCCATCGCCCGACCGGCCCTCCCGGCGGCCGCGGCACACGGGCCGGTCAGGCCTGCGGGGTCTCGCGCAGGTCCTTGAGGTAGCAGATCAGTTCCACCTCGGGCACCGGCCACCAGTCGCGCTCGGGCGCGCGGTGGAACCCCATCCGCGCGTAGAGGCGGTGCGCGGCGCGCATGTCCCACACGGTGGAGATCGCCACGGCGGTGAAGTGGTGCTTGCGGGCCCGCTCCAGGCAGGCCTCGACCAGCGCCTCGCCGATGCCGCGCCCGCGCGCGGCCGGGTCGACCGCGAGCATCCGGAACTCGCCCTCGCCCTCCCGGGAGACCTCCGCGTACACGCTGCCGGGCAACACGAACGCGACGGTGCCCAGGATCCGCCCGCCGGCCTCGTCCACGGCCACGAGCAGCTCGGAGTTCTCCGCGCGGTGCGCGGCCTTGCGCAGGTCCTCGACGTAGTCCCGGTCGGCGGCGAGCAGACCCGCGTAGCCCGCGACGGTCACTTCCCCCACCGCCTCGTACTCCTCCGGACGAGCCTGGCGAATGTGGACGCCGGCGGGAGCGGGGTGCCGATCGTGGGGTCGGGCCGCGGCGGCGGAGACAGGAGGATTCATAGCCGTCCAGCTTACGCTGCGGATCACACCCCGATGGTCGCGCGCGGGTAGATCGCCTCCGGATCGGTGAGCACGTTCAGCAGGTACGGCACGCCGGAGGCGAACGCGCGGCGCAGCGCGGGGGCGATCCGCTCGGGCCGGGTGATCGTCTCGCCCGCGCCGCCCAACGCCCGCACCACGTCGTCGTAGCGGGTCGCCGGGGCCAGGTCGGCGGCCACGTCGTGGCCGTACAACATCCGCATCGGATGCTTCTCCAGCGCCCAGCAGCCGTTGTTGCCCACGATCAGCACCACCGGGAGGCGGTGCCGGACCAGGGTGTCCACGTCCATCAGCGAGAAGCCCGCCGCGCCGTCCCCCAGCAGCAGCACGACCTGGGCCGAGGGCCGGGCCAGCCGGGCGCCCAGCGCGTAGCCCAGGCCGGTGCCCAGGCAGCCGTATGGGCCCGCGTCGAGCCAGCCGCCCGGGCGCGCGGGCTCGATGTACTTGCCCGCGTAGGACACGAAGTCGCCGCCGTCGCCGATCACCACCGCGTCCTCGTCGAGGACGCGGAGCAGTTCGCCGTGCACGCGGGCCGGGTGGATCGGCCGCCCGGCGCTGCCCAGGAGCGGTGCGTCGGACTGCGCGGCGGTGTGCGCGACGGCGCGCACGTGGGTGGACCAGATCCGGTACATGCCGACCCGGCCGACCCGTGCCCACGCGTCGGCGAGCGCGTCGAACAGGGCGCTCAGGTCGGCGGTGGCGGTCACCGCGCAGTGCGCGTGCGGGCCGGTCCCCGGGGCGGAGTCGGTGAGGTGCACGACGCGGGCGGGCGGCCCGCCGGCCCGGCCGCCGAAGCTGCCGTAGCCGAGGCGGAAGTCCAGCGGCGCGCCCGCCACCAGGACCAGGTCGGCGCCGCCGAGCGCGGCCGCCCGGGCCCGCCCGGCGAGCAGCGGGTGGCCGGTGGGCAGTACGCCGCGGCCCATGCCGTTGGCCACCACCGGCAGGCCGATCGTCTCGGCGGCGCGGCGCGCGGCCTGCTCGGCGCGGCCGATCCACACGTCCTGGCCGAGCACCAGGACCGGTCGCAGCGCGCGGGCGAGCAGGTCGGCGATCTCGGCGACCACGTCCGGGTCGGGAGGCACCGGCGCGGGCGGCTCGACGGGCGGCAGCGGTACCTCGGCCCGGTCGTAGAGCACGTCCATCGGCACGTCCAGGAAGACCGGACCCCGGTGCGGGCTGTTCGCCAGGGTCAGCGCGGCGTTCACCTCGGCGGCGATCCGGTCGGTGTCGTGCACGGTGGTCGCGCGTTTGGTGATCGGCGCGAGCAGCGGCGGGTGGTCCAGTTCCTGGAGCGCCCCCGAGCCCCAGCGGAACGCGGGCGCCCGGCCGCCCAGCACCAGCATCGGCGAGCCGTTGAACCAGGCGGTGGCCACCGCGCTGATCCCGTTGGTGACGCCGGGCCCCGCGGTCAGTACCGCCAGCCCCGGTCGGCGGGTGAGCTTGGCGGTCGCCTCGGCGGCGAACACGGCGGTCTGCTCGTGCCGTACGTCCACCACCCGCAGCGGCGGCTCGGCGCCGACCGCGGCGTCGTAGAACGGGAAGACGTGGCCTCCCGACAGCGTGAACATCGTGTCGATCCCGTGCGCCCGGGCGGCGGCGACGGCCAGCGCGCCACCGTGCCCCTCGACCCGCTTGTCGCCGGTCTCGCGTTCCCGGTCCCCTCGTCGTGCGCGCATGCCCGGCCTCCGTCGCCGTAGACGCCGCCACCGTCGTGCCGGAGGGAAACCTATCCGCGTGCGCTACCGGGCAGTAGGGGGCGGTCGCCGACGGCCCCGGGTCGGTGGGGCCGTCGGCGGCTCGGGCCGGGGCTCTACAGGGTCTGGTTGAGCGCCTTGACCGGCATGCTCAGTTCCTCGAGCAGTCGCAGGTCGGCGTCCGCGGCGCGGCCCAGGGTGGTGAGGTAGTTGCCGACGATCACCGCGTTGATCCCGCCGAGCAGGCCCTCGCGTGTGCCCAGGTCGCCGAGCGCGATCTCCCGGCCGCCCGCGTAGCGCAGGATGGTCCGGGGGAGGGCGAGCCGGAAGGCGCCGATGATCTTGAGCGCCTCGCGCGGCTCCAGTACCTCCTGGTCGGCGAACGGGGTGCCCGGGCGCGGGTTGAGGAAGTTCAGCGGCACCTCGTCCGGCTCCAGCTCGGCGAGCTGACCGGCGAACTCGGCGCGCTGCTCGGCGGACTCGCCCATGCCGACGATGCCGCCGCAGCACACCTCCATGCCCGCCGCGCGCACCATCCGCAGGGTGTCCCAGCGCTCCTCCCACGTGTGGGTGGTGACCACGTTGGTGAAGTACGACTTGGCCGTCTCCAGGTTGTGGTTGTAGCGGTGGATGCCCATCTCCGCGAGTTCGTCGACCTGCTCCTGGGTGAGCATGCCCAGCGACGCGGCGATGTTGATGTCGACGGCCTCGCGGATGGCCGCGACGCCCTCGCGCATCTGCTTCATCAGCCGCTCGTCGGGGCCGCGTACGGCGGCCACGATGCAGAACTCGGTGGCGCCGGTCGCGGCGGTCTCCTTGGCGGCCTGCACCAGCGAGGGGATGTCCAGCCACGCGGCCCGTACGGGGGAGGGGAACAGGCCCGACTGCGAGCAGAAGTGGCAGTCCTCGGGGCAGCCGCCGGTCTTGACCGACACGATGCCCTCGACCTCGACCTCGGGGCCGCAGTGCCGGACCCGGACCTCGTGCGCGAGCTGGAGCAGCTCCTCCAGGCGGTCGTCCGGAAGATTCAGCACGGCCAGCACCTGATCGGCGTCCAGGCCGCGTCCCTCGTCGAGGACCTGGTGCCGGGCCACCGCCAGGATGTCGTCGTTCACGGTCTGCGTACGGTCACTGTCGAGGGTTTCCGTCATGTCGCTCACCTCGCGGTCGGATCCTGTATGGCGCGGAACGCGGCCGGATCGAAGGTACCGCCCAGGGCGGGGGACAAGCTCGCGCGGGCGGTGAGCAGGAAGTCGGCGGGGTGCAGCGAGCCCGCGCCGGCGGGCAGGACACCGGCCAGCGGTCGGGCGGCCAGGGTCTCCAGGTCCCGGACGTTGCAGCGCATCGCCAGGTCCGGCTCGGCGGGCCAGGAGCCGATCACCACGCCGACCAGGTCCACGCCCCGGTGCGCCATCGACTCCAGGGTGAGCGCGGTGTGGTTGAGCGTGCCCAGGTCGGGCCGGGTCACCACGAGCGCGCCCGCCTTCAGCTCGTGCGCGAGGTCGGCGATCGTGGTGCCCTCGTCGTCGAAGCGCACGAGCAGGCCGCCCGCGCCCTCGATGACGACCAGGTCGGTCTCCTTGGCGAGCGTGCGCACCCGGTCGGCGACGCCGTACAGGTCCACCGGCGGCAGGCCGGAGATCCGGGACGCGGCGGCGGGGGAGAGCGGGTCCGGGTAGCGGGAGTACTCGTGCAGGTCGGTCACCCCGGCCAGGCGCCGCACGTCCGCGAGGTCGCCCGGCTCGTCCGGCGCCACGCCCGTCTGCGAGGCCTTGACCACCGCCACCGTGCCACCGCGCACGGCCGCGATCGCGGCGACGGCCGCCGTGACGATCGTCTTGCCCACCCCGGTGTCGGTACCGGTCACCACGAGAACGCTCATGGCGGTTCAGCCTAGAGGGACCTTGGACCCGCGGTTCGTGGACCTGTGGCCCGGTGGGCGATCCGGGGACGGGCGCATGATGGAGGTGGTGGGTGTGCGGCTCGGCGGAGCCGCGCCACTCGCCGCATCGGCGGCCCGCTGCACGGGCTGTGGGAGCGAACGGCATTGCTCCGGCGATCGGCCGGGCGGCCCGGGCGGGACCCGGATCGCCCGGCCGATGGCACGCGGCGGGGCCGTTCGCCGCCGGGTTCACTCCTGGGGGCGGCGCAGGCGGGCGACGAACTTGTACCGGTCCCCCCGGTACACGGACCGGACCCACTCGACCGGTTCACCCTCGGTGTCGAAGCTGTGTCGGGACAGCAGCAACAGCGGCAGGCCCACGTCGGTGCCCAGCAGGCCCGCCTCGCGCGGGGTGGCCATCGCGGTCTCGATCGTTTCCTCGGCCTCGGCCAGGTGTACGTCGAAGCCGGCCGACAGGGCCCGGTAGAGCGAGTTGTGCTTGGCCAGGTGCTTGCGCAGGCCCGGGAATCGTTTGGTGGACAGATGTGTGGTCTCGATCGCCATCGGCTCGGAGTTGGCCAGCCGCAGGCGCTCTATCCGCAGCACCCGGTTGCCGGGTCGGATCGCGAGCCGTTCCGCGAGGTGGTCGTCGCAGGTGATGTAGCCGATCTCGATCAGACGCGAGGTCGGCTCCAGGCCCTGGGCCTGCATGTCCTCGGTGTACGAGGTGAGCTGGAGGCTCTGCGCGACCTTGGGCTTGGCGACGAAGGTGCCCCGACCCTGGGCGCGCTCGAGCCGGCCCTCGATGACCAGTTCCTGGAGCGCCTGGCGCACGGTGGTGCGCGAGATGTCGAACTGCGCCGCGAGGGTGCGCTCCGGCGGCACGGGCGTGCCCGGTGGCTGGGTGTTGGTCAGCTCCTGAAGATGGCGCTTGAGGCGGTAGTACTTGGGCACGCGCGCGCTCGACTCGAGGCCGGCGTCGCCTCCTGCCATCGCACTGTCCGCCGCGGTCGTGGTCGCGTGTTCCGCCGTCACCGGTGCCCTCCTGACACGTTCGGTCCCCATCGTGGCACGACCACCGATCCCCCCAGGACCAGGAGCGCGGATGTCGGTCCGATAACAGCGCGGGTTCGCCGTCTACGGAACCTTGACACCCCAATTGGTCTATGCCAACCTCCGAAATGGTCTAAACCATTGATGGTCACCGCGCAACCCTCGTCCCTGGTGCGTCAGTGTTTTCCCATTCGAGTCCCCTCCCCAGTGGGGGACTCGGTCGGTCCGCGCACCTCACGGATCCGACGGGGGACATCGGCAACTCCATACCGAACTGCGGTGCCCGACATCCTGAGGAGGATGTAGTGAAGCGTCGTCTTCTCGTCGCGGCCGGTGTCGCGGCGGCGCTGACCGGTGTTGCCGCCTGTGGATCCGACAGCAGCGATGACAAAAAGGACAACAAGCCGGCGGCGGCGTCCAACGCGCCGGCAGCGGGCAACGGCAAGACCGTCCGCGTCTGGCTGATGAAGGGCTCCGCGCCCGACGACTACATCGCCGCAATCAAGGCCAAGTTCGAGGCGGACCACCCCGGCGCCAAGCTGGACGTGCAGATCCAGCAGTGGAACGGCATCGGCCAGAAGGTCACCGGTGCGCTGGCCAGCAACGACGCGCCCGACGTGATCGAGGCCGGCAACACCCAGATCGCCCAGTACGGCGCCTCGGGCGGCCTCAAGGACCTCAGCTCCAAGGTCACCGAGCTGGCCGGCAAGGACTGGCTGACCGGCCTGTCCGACCCGGGCAAGGTCGAGGGCAAGACGTACGGCATCCCGTTCTACGCCGCCAACCGTGTCGTGATCTACAACAAGGAGCTCTTCGCCAAGGCCGGCGTCCAGCCGCCGAAGACGCGCGCCGAGTGGATCGAGAACACCAAGAAGCTCAACACCGGCGACCAGCAGGGCATCTACCTGCCCGGTCAGAACTGGTACTTCTACGCGGGCCTGCTCAAGGACGAGGGCGCGGACATCGCCACCAAGTCCGGCAGCGCCTGGAAGGGCAACCTGGACGCCGCCCCGGCCGTGGCCGCCGCGAACTTCTACAAGGAGCTCCAGGCCCTCGGCAAGGGCCCCAAGGACAGCGACGAGAAGACGCAGCCCGAGGTCCTCGCGGCGGACGGCGGCAAGATCGCCCAGTTCATCGCGGTGCCGGCCGAGGCCGAGACCATCGCCAAGGCCAACCCGGCCCTGAAGGACAAGTTCGGCTTCTTCCCGATCCCGGGCAAGGACGCGAGCAAGGCCGGCGCGGTGCTCACCGGCGGTTCCGACCTGATGGTCCCGGAGGCGTCGAAGAACCAGGACCTGGCCTACGACTTCATCAAGCTGATCAACAGCGACGAGTGGCAGACCAAGCTCGCGCAGGCGACCAAGCAGCTCCCGAACAAGACCACGCTCGCCGGCGCCGTCACGGCCGACCCGGGTGGCGCGGCGATGATGGAGGGCGCGAAGAACGGCTTCGCCACCCCCAACTCGCCGAACTGGGCCTCCGTCGAGGAGAACAACCCGATCAAGGCGTACCTCACCAAGGCGCTGACCGGTGGTGACCCGGCCGCGGCCGGCAAGGAAGCCAACGCGTCGATCGAGAAGACGCTGAACACCAAGAACTGACCCGGCGCGCGCACCCGAACCGCCGAGCGCTTCGGGTGCCGCCCAACCGGGCCGAACGGCCGGCTCCCGTCGCGGGGTGGATCCTCGCGGCGGGACCGGCTCGGCCCACTCGGCGCGGCCCGCCGGCGGTTCCCCGCCGCCGGCTCCGCGCTCTCGCCACGTCCCGCCACCGGGCCGGACGGGCGGCAGACCCCCGACACCGAACAACGGGAAGGCAGCTGTGTCAGCCTCCAAGGCAGATGCGGTGGTCGCGACACCTACGCAGCCCCCGCGCAAAGCGGCACCGACCGGTGCCAGACGCGCAACGAAGCCCCCGCGCAAGCCGTCGGGGATTGCCAAGCTGGTCACCCCCTACCTGCTTGTCGCGCCCGCGATCCTCGGGATCGCCTTCCTGCTGTTCTATCCGGTGGTCCGGAACGTCATGCTGTCGTTCCAGCACTACCGCTTCAAGCAGCTCATCTCGCGGTCGGCCGAGTACGTCGGCTGGGAGAACTACGACGCCGTCTTCAAGGACAGCGAGTTCTGGGAAGTCACCCGGCGCTCGTTCTACTTCACCGCGGTCAACGTCGTGGCGATCATGGTGATCTCGACGCTGTGCGCGCTGATGCTGATGAAGCTCGGCAAGTTCATGCGCATCCTCGTGCTGATCGGCCTGGTCGCCGCGTGGGCGACCCCGGTGATCGCGGCCACCACGATCTTCAAGTGGCTCTTCCGCTCGGACAACGGCGTGGTCAACTGGGCGCTGGTCAAGCTCGGCTTCGACTACGAGAACTACACGTGGTTCGCGCACGGCACCTCCACGCTGGTGGTGGTGACCCTGCTGATCGTGTGGCAGTCGATCCCGTTCGCGACGCTGACCATCTACGCCGGCCTGACCACCGTGTCCACCGACGTGTACGAGTCGGCGCGGCTCGACGGCGCGGGCCCGGTGCGGATCTTCAGCTCGATCACCTTCCCGATCCTGCGCCCGATCTTCGCGCTGGTGGCCTCGCTCGAAGTGATCTGGATCTTCAAGTGCTTCGCCCAGATCTGGGCGATCGCGGGTGAGAACGGACCGATCAACGACGTGCGCACGCTGCCCGTGTACGCGTACCAGCAGGGCATGTCGCTCAAGTTGTTCGACATGGCCGGGGCGATCTCGACGATCACCGTGCTGATCCTCGTGGTGATGCTCGTCTTCTACTTCCGTCAGATGTTCAAGCAGGAGCGGGAGGCCGACAAGTGAAGGCGCGCACCCTCAAGCGGATTCCGCTCAACGTCGCGGCCCTGTTGGTCTTCGCCGTGTCGATCTTCCCGGTCTACTGGATGGTCCTCACCGCGTTCAAGCCGGCCAAGGACGTGCAGTCGCCGACCCCGAAGTTCTGGCCGAGTTCGATCTCGTTCAAGAACTTCGCCACCGCGACCGACCAGCCGTTCTTCTGGGACTACTGGCGCAACAGCCTGATCGTGGCCGGCGTCGGCGTACTGCTGGCCCTGGTCGTCGCGTGCTTCGCCGCGTTCGCGGTGGCCCGCATGCAGTGGAAGGGCCGGGCGCCCTTCATCCTGATGGTGTTCATCGCGCAGATGGCGCCGTGGGAAGCGCTGATGATCCCGATGTACCTGATCGCGCGGGACAACGACCTGCTCGACTCGCTGCCGATGCTCACCGCGATCTACTTCGTGATGACGCTGCCCTTCTCGATCGTGACCCTGCGCGGTTTCCTCGGCGGCATCCCGGTCGAGCTGGAGGAGGCCGCCCGGGTGGACGGCTGTTCGCGGTTCACCGCGTTCCGCAAGATCGTCTTCCCGCTGCTGGCCCCGGGCCTGCTGTCCACGTCGCTGTTCGGCTTCATCACCGCGTGGAACGAGTTCGCGTTCGCCAACGCGCTGCTGATCAACAACCCGAACCAGCGCACGCTGCCGACCTGGCTCAACTCGTTCAGCAACGGTCTGACCACCGACTGGGGCGCCATCATGGCCGCCTCCACCCTGTTCATGCTTCCGGTGCTTGCGATCTTCCTGGTGTTGCAGGGCAAGGTCACCGGCGGTCTCACCTCCGGCGCGGTAAAGGGCTGATCGACCATGTCCGAACGTCTCGAGCGCCTCGCGCTCGCCGTCCTGCAGCCCGGCTTCGACGGTCTGACCGCGCCCGGGTGGCTGCGCCGACACATCGCCGGCGGGCTGGGCTCGGTGGGTCTGTTCGGTCGCAACATCGCGACCACCGAGCAGGTCACCGCGCTGACCGAGGAACTGCGCCGGGAGAACCCCGACCTCATCGTCGCGATCGACGAGGAGGGCGGTGACGTCACCCGCATCCACGTGAACACGGGCAGCCACTGGCCGGGCAACCTGGCGCTGGGCGTGGTGGACGACATCGCGACCACCGAGGCGGTCGCGCGCGGGCTCGGGCGCGAGCTGGCCGCGTGCGGCGTCAACCTCAACTGGGCGCCGTCGGCCGATGTGAACTCCAACCCGGACAACCCGATCATCGGCGTGCGCTCCTTCGGGTCCGACCCCGAACTGGTCGCGCGGCACACCGCCGCGTACGTCACCGGCCTGCAGGCGGCCGGCGTGGCCGCGTGCGTCAAGCACTTCCCCGGCCACGGCGACACCGCGATGGACTCGCACCACGGCATGCCGCTCGTGGACGTCTCGCGCGAGACGCTGGCCACGCGCGAACTGGTGCCGTTCCACGCGAGCATCGCGGCGGGCAACAAGGCGATCATGAGCGCGCACATCCTGCTGCCGGCCTACGACACCGAGTTCCCGGCGACGTTGTCGCACAAGATCATGACCGGCCTGCTGCGCGGGGAACTGGGCTACACCGGCCTGATCGTCACCGACGCGATCGAGATGGGCGCGATAGCCGACACCTACGGCATCGCCGACGGCACGGTACGCGCGATCGCGGCCGGCGTCGACGCGGTGTGCGTGGGCGGCGGGCTGTGCGACGAGGACACCGTCCTGCACCTGCGCGACGCGCTGGTGACCGCGGTCCGCGAGGGCCGGCTCGCCGAGGAACGCCTGGTCGACGCGGCCGGCCGGGTACACGCGCTGGCCACGTGGGCCAAGGTCGGCGCGGCCGAACCGGTCGACTACGCACTCGGCCTGGACGCGGCCCGGCGCGCGATCCGGGTGACCGGCACGGTGGTCCCGATCACCACCCCCGCACACGTGGTCGAGCTCTCGCCGACCGCCAACATCGCGGTGGGCGAGCAGACCCCGTGGGGCATCGCCCCGGTCCTGACCGAGGCCCTGCCCGGCACCACGGTCACCCGAGCCCGCACCGCCGACCCGCGACTGGTCGAGGACGTGCTGCGCTCGGCGACCGACCGCCCCCTGGTCCTGGTGGTCCGCAATCTGGACCACCACGACTGGGCGACCGACATCGTGGCGAGCCTGCTCGCCGCCCGACCGGACGCCGTCGTGGTCGAGATGGGCATCCCCGGAGCTGCCACTCCGGGTGCCGCCCACCTCGCCACACACGGCGCCGCCACGGTCTGCGGGATCGCGGCGACGGAGATCCTGACGGGGCGGCGGCTGGGCTGAGCGTGCCGACCCCCGCGCGGCACGCCGGTCGGACACGAAGCGTCCGGACACTGTGAACCGGTTGGACACGGGGCGTCCGGACGGTGTGAACCGAGTGGACATGGCGCCGGCGGACACTGGGAGCGGCGGCCGGGGCCGCAGCCGTGGCCCCGGGCGCGTCCGGTGTCCGGGTCCGTGACCGTCGCCGGTGGCGCCGAACCGGCCACCCGGTACTCGACCCGCGGCACGCGGCCCCGAACGCCCGACCCCCCGCAGCAACCACCGACACCGAACAAAATCAGGCAAGTGGAATCAACGGAAGGCCGCACCATGTCCGCCACCGACGACCGTGACGTCCTGGGACCCGACCGGGGCACCATCATGTCCGCCGAGATGGCGGAGCAGCCTGCCGTCCTGCGCCGGATCCTGACCGAGGGCGCGCCGGCGATCCGGGCCATCGCGGCCGAGATCGCCGCGCGCAACCCGCGCTTCGTGCTGCTGACGGCGCGCGGTACCAGCGACAACGCCGCGCTGTACGCGAAGTACCTGATCGAGGTGCTGCTGGGCAAGCCGGCGGGACTGACCTCGATGTCCACGACCACCGCGTACGGCGCGGAGCCGGACCTGTCCGACTGCCTGGTGATCACGGTCTCCCAGTCGGGTGGTTCGCCCGACCTGGTGGCCTCCACCGAGGCGGCCCGCAAGGCCGGCGCGATCACCCTCGCGGTGACCAACAACCCGGGATCGGCCCTGGCCGCCGTCTCCGAGTTCCACATCGACGTGCTGGCCGGCCCGGAGAAGGCGCTGCCGGCGACCAAGACGTACACGGCGGAACTGCTCGCGCTGTACCTCTTCGTGGAGGGCCTGCGCGCCGGCGACACCTCGCCGGCCGACCTGTTGCCCGCGCTGGCCCAGGACGTGCTGGACCGCCGGGACGAGGTGGCCGAACTCGCCCAGCGGTACCGCTTCGCGCAGCGCCTGGTGATCACCTCGCGCGGCTACGGCTACCCGACGGCGCGCGAGGCCGCGCTCAAGATCATGGAGACCAGCTACATCCCGGCCCAGCCGTTCTCCGGCGCCGACCTGCTGCACGGGCCGCTGGCCATGGTCGACAACGTCAGCCCGGTGATCGCGGTGGTCCCCGACGGCAAGGGCGGCGACGCCCTCCAGCCCGTCCTGGAACGCCTCCGCGGCCGCGGCGCCGACCTGATGGTGATCGGTACCGCCGACCAGGTCGCCCGCGCCTCGGCCGGCTTCGTCCTCCCCGAGGGCGTCGCCGAGGAGATCCAGCCCATCCTGGAGATCATCCCCCTCCAGCTCTTGGCCTACGAGGTCACCATGGCCCGCGGCCTCGACCCGGACGCACCCCGCGCACTCGCGAAGGTCACGGAAACTCGCTGACCCCCCGCCATGCTCGTGGCCGCGTGGCCCTGATGGGTTCACTCGGCTCGGGTTTGCTTGGCCGCGCCCGCGAGGTGCTCGGCTCGGGAGGGGTGCCCACCCGCCCACCCGTTGCGTGTGGGTTCGAGGGTTGCGGTTCTTTGGTGACCGGTGGGCCCGGTCCGGCCCGGTGACCATGTCCCGTGGTTTTCCGGTTGTGTGCGCGGCGTGCTGCGGTTGCGGGTCGGGTTGCTTGGGGTTGTGTGCCCGCCCGCTCCACCCGTTGCGTTCGGTGCGGAGGTTGCGGTTTCACGGGCAGCGGCGTGTCCTGCTCCGGCCCCGCGGCCCCGCGGCCTCCGGAGCGATGGCGAGATGCCCGATCCCGCCTGCGGCGGTCTCCGGTGCGGCCGTTCGCACATGGGTTGGCCGCGATGGGGGACCGGGCCTCGCCCGGGCCGCCGAGTTCGGCTGCGATGCGTGCGCCGGCACCCACGACCCAGCGAGACCCCGCGATCGACGCGAGAAGCGTGGAGCACGGAGTCGGGCGGCTGCGGGCGCGGAGAGCCGAGACGATCCGACCCGTCCCTGCGCCCCCAGGGCGGCTGCCCGGGGGTGGGTCGGCCGCGGCGACGAATCGGCTCCTCCCGGCCGCCCGAGCCTGGCTCCGGTCCGGCGCGTCAGCGCCCACGACGCAGTTGAGACCCCATGATCGACGCGCGAAGCGCGGAGAGCGGCGGAGCCGCAGGTTTGGGCTTCGTGGCCCGGAGCGAAGCGGAGGGACACGAAGCCCCGAGCGAGGGCCCGCCTTTTTTCTCGGAGGAGCTTGCGGGGGAGAGAAAAAAGGCGGTGCCTCGCGAGCCGGCGACGAAGTCGCCCAACAAGCAGCAACGTCGTGCCTGCGACCTGCGCTCGGGGGTGCCCGTCGTGCCTGCGACCTGCGCTCGGGGGTGCCCGTCGTGCCTGCGACCCGCCCTCGGGGGTGCCCGTCGTGCCCGCGACCCGCCCTCGGAGGTGCCCGTCGTGCCCGCGACCCGCCCTCGCGGGTGCCGCTGTGCCCGCGACCCACCCTCGTCGCCTCGCTGCGCTCGCTCCCTCACGCCGCGTTCAGGACTCAGGTGGCCCTGTCGCACGCGCGCCTCGGTCGGCCTCCGCCGTTCGCGACCAGGCCCACTCGCCCCTTGGGCGGCTTCGCCCCGCCGCATCCGCGCGTTTGGTCGGTTCCGGCCCGGCGTTCCCGATCCGGTCGGTCCAACGCGCTACCCGGTGCCCCGGTGCCCCGGTGACCCAGTGCCCCGGTGACCCGGTGACCCGGTCGACCCGCGGTCCGCAGGCTGTCAGGCACCGGGCCATGACCCCGTGGCCCGCTTCACCCCGAGAGCGCCCGCGCGTTCGACCGCGGTGCGGGCGACGGCGAAGATCGCGCCCTCGATCGCGGCGGTGAGCAGGATTTCGGTCCAGCCCCGGTCGCGGTCCCACGCGTCGGCCGCGTCGTCGCGGCCGGTGAGGGCCGTCCAGGAGTGGTCGGCGAGCTTTCCGGCGAGCATGCCCGCGCCGATGCCGGCGAGCAGGCCGATCGGGCGATAGGGCAGTGCCTTGGCAATCGTGTTCATGTCTTGTGGCTGCCCCGGGAGGGCGTGTCCACGCCGGCGGCTCGGCCGGTGGAGGGTTCGGTGGCGGCGGTCAGATGCCCGCTTCGTAGGCCACCACGCCGCCGACCCATGTCTTGAGCACCGTCCAGTCGTCGCTCCACCAGACCAGGTCGGCGGCGGCGCCGGGGGCGAGGCGGCCCAGGTCGGTGCGGCCGAGGGCGTCGGCGGGCACCCGGGTGGCGGAGGTGAGGACGCGGGCCGGGGGGTTGCCCAGGCCGATCAGGTTGCGGACGGCGAGGTCGAGGGTGAGGGCGGAGCCGGCGATGGTGCCGTCGGGGTTGCGCGGGACGTCGCCCTCGACCAGGGTCACGTCGACGTCGCCGAGGCGGTAGCGGCCCGGCGGCATGCCCGCGGCGGCCATCGCGTCGGTGACCAGCGCGGTGCGCTCGCCGGCGACCCGCAGGACCAGTGAGCAGACCGGACCCACCACGTGGTGCAGGTCGGCGATCAGGCCGGGAGTCAGGCGCGGGTCGCTCAGCGCCGCGCCGACCACACCCGGCTCGCGGTGGCCCAGGCCGCGCTGCGCGTTGAACAGGTGGGTGACCATGGTCGCGCCCGCGTCCGCGGCGGCGGACATCTCGGCGGCGGTCGCGTCCGTGTGTCCGGCCGAGACTCGGATCCCCGTGGCGACGATGCGACGAATGGCCTCGAGCGCACCGGGAAGTTCGGGGGCCAGGGTGATCAGGGTCAGCGCGTCCCGGACCGCGTCGTCGAGCAGCAGGCGGTCGACCAGTTCGGCGGTGGGCTCGCGCAGGTATTGCGGTGGATGCGTACCGACCCGGGCCGGGGACAGGAACGGCCCTTCCAGGTGCACGCCCAGGTCGCGGGCGATCGGCTCCTGGGCGAACTTGGCGCGCAGCTCCGCGGCCCGCACGAGGGCCGCGGTGAGCGTGTCCAGGTCGCCGGTGATGAAGGTCGGGCAGAACGCGGTGACCCCGGTCGAGGGCAGCTTCGCGGCGACCTCGCGCCACGCGGTCGCGTCGGCGGCCACGAAGTCGTGTCCGAACGCGCCGTTGAGCTGGAGGTCGATCAGGCCGGGGGTGAGTACGCCGTGCGGCAGGCGGAGGCCGTCGGGCCCGCCGGGGCCCTCGGTGACGCCGGTGATCCGGCCCTGCTCCACACCCACCTCGGCCGGGCCGACAAGCGTCCCGTCCACAAGCACGCGAGGTGCCCCAATGCCGGCCACGCGTGCCCTTCCTTCCCTGCGGGACCGCTACGCGGCCGAACGTTCGGCGGCCTCCCGGTGCGGGCCGGGAGGCCGTCGCCCATTTTGGTTCAGACCAATCCTAGTTGTCTAGACCAATGTCGCGGGACATGTCACGTATACCGGCTGCTTTCGGGCCATACGTCGACGAATCACAGGCCGCACAAGTGCGGGGCTCACCGGCGCGGGGGCTCACAAGTGATCACCCGAGGCCCCGGCGCGGCGCCGAACCACGGCGCTCGGCGAGGCGGCACGCTCACACCGAAGTAGCCGCCCCCAGCGCCGTCACCGCCCGAGCGATGTCGGCCGCCGTCAGGTCCGCGCGGGCCGCGAGCCTCAGCCGGGAGATGCCGTCCGGCACCGACGGCGGGCGGAAGCAGCCGACCAGGACGCCGGCCTCCGCGCAGCGCGCGGCGGTGTCGAAGGCGAGTTGCGCGTCGCCGATCAGCACCGACGCCACCGCGCCCTCGGGTTCGGTCACCCGCAGACCCGCCTCCCGGGCGCCCGCCGACAGAGCGCGCGCGTTCGCCCGTACCGCGTCGGCCAGGCACGGCTGGGCGCGCAGGATCCGCAGCGCCTCCAGGGCCGCCGCCGCGCACGCCGGCGCCAACCCCGTGTCGAAGATGAACGGCCGCGCCGCGTCGACCAGATGCTCGATCACCCGGGCCGGCCCGAGCACCGCGCCGCCCTGTGAGCCCAGCGCCTTGGACAGGGTCGCGGTCAGCACCACGTCGTCGGCCCCCGCCAGCCCCGCCGCGTGCACCGCGCCTCGGCCGCCCGGACCGACCACGCCCAGGCCGTGCGCCTCGTCCACGAGCAACACGGCGCCATATCGCCGTGTGACGGCCGCGAGCTCCGCGAGTGGGGCGATGTCCCCGTCGACCGAGAAAACCGCGTCCACGACCACCAGGGCGCGTTCCTCGGCCCGTTCCGCCAGTACCCGGGCCACCGCCTCGACGTCGCGGTGCCCGGTGATCGCCACCCGGGCCCGGGAGAGCCGGCACGCGTCCACGATCGACGCGTGGTTGATCGCGTCGGACACGACCAGGCCGCCCTTGCCGACCAGGCCGGTGATCACGCCGAGATTGGCCAGGTAGCCGGAGGAGAACACCAGCGCCGCCTCGGCGCCCATGTGCTCGGCCAGTGCGGTCTCCAGCTCGGCGTGCAGCGTGGTGGAGCCGGTCACCAGCCGCGACCCGGTCGAGCCGCCGCCCCAGGTGCGTACCGCGCGGGCCGTCGCCTCGAGTACCCGGTCGTCGCGGCACAGCCCCAGGTAGTCGTTTCCGGCCAGATCCAGCCCGCCCGCCGTCGCCGCGCGCGGTCGCAGCCGGCGCCGCAGCCCCGCCTGGATCCGCTCCTTCTCCCGAACGTCGAGCCAGTCCAGCGGGTGGCCGCCACCGCCGAGGGACTGCCGGGGCGTGGGCGATTCGGTGGACATCGAGACCTCACAGGTGCGGCGGAGTGGGGCGCCCAGGATCGCAGGCCGGTCGGAAAGTACGCTGCCGGTGTGCCCTCGATGAACGATCTCGTCCGCCGCCACGGCGCGCTGCCCGCCGCCGACCTGGAGTGGCTGCATCTGTTGGTGTCCGAGTGGCAGCTTCTCGCCGACCTGTCCTTCGCCGACCTGGTGTTGTGGGTGCCCACCCGCGACGGGCAGTACGTCGCGGTCGCGCAGATGCGGCCGAACACCGGGGCCACCTCGCATCAGGACGACCTGGTCGGCGACTTCGTCCCGCGCGGGCGGCGGCCGATGCTGGACGCGGCGCTGGACGAGGGCCGGATCGTGCGCGAGGGCGATCCGGAGTGGCGCGACGACGTACCGGTGCGGGTCGAGGCGATCCCGGTCTCCCGGGAGGGCCGGGTGATCGGCGTGATCGCGCGCAACACCAACCTGCTCACCGCGCGCACGCCCAGCCGGCTGGAATTGACCTACCTCCAGAGCGCCGCGGACCTCGCGCAGATGATTGCCGCAGGGACGTTTCCGCACGCGGGCGAGCTGCTCGACATGGACGCGTCGCCGCGCGTGGGCGACGGGCTGATCCGCCTCGACGCGGACGGCATCGTGCAGTACGCGAGCCCGAACGCGCTCTCCGCCTATCACCGACTCGGCCTGACCACCGACCTGGTCGGTTGCCACCTCGGCCGGATCACCGCCGAACTCGCGCCGCACGAGGGACCGGTGGACGAGGCGATCTCCGCGGTCGCCAGCGGATGGGCCCCACGCGAGACCGAGGTGGAGACGCCCGCGGCGGTGGTGCAACTGCGCGCGATCCCGCTCAAGCCGCGCGGCCAGCGGATCGGCGCGATCATGCTCCTGCGCGACGTGACCGAGCTGCGCCGGCGCGAGCGCGAGCTGATCACCAAGGACGCGACCATCCGGGAGATCCACCACCGGGTGAAGAACAACCTCCAGACGGTGGCCGCGCTGCTGCGGCTCCAGGCCCGGCGGATGGACGCGCCGCAGGCGCGGGCCGCGCTGGAGGAGGCGGTCCGCCGGGTCGGCTCGATCGCGATCGTGCACGAGACGTTGTCCCAGACGCTGGACGAGCGGGTGGACTTCGACGAGATCGCCGACCGGGTGTTGTCCATGGTCACCGAGGTGGCCGCGTCCTCGGTGCGGGTACGCACCGCCCGGCACGGCAACTTCGGCGAACTGATCGCGGAGACCGCGACGCCGCTGGCGATGGTGCTGACCGAGCTGTTGCAGAACGCCCTGGAGCACGCGTTCGAGGGGCCCGGCTTCACCGACCGGTCCGGCACCCTGGAGGTGCACGCCGAACGCCGCGCGGAACGCCTGCTGATCACCGTCACCGACGACGGGATCGGGCTGCCGGCCGACTTCGATCCGCAGGTCTCCGGCAACCTGGGCCTGCAGATCGTGCGCACCCTGGTCGGCAGCGAACTCGCGGGCCGTTTCGACATGGTGCCCAATCCGGCCGGCGGCACGATCGTCACGCTGGACCTACAGATCCGCCAGCGCCGCTGAGCGCGCCGGCGCGGGCGACCCCGACGGCGCCGCCGACCCACCGACGCCGCGGTCACCCGCCGGCGCCTGGGTCGGCCACCGACGGGTTCACGCCGCGCCGACGAACACCCGAACCCGGAAAAGCAGTTGCCCCGCCCTGGTCCGATCGGACCCTGGCGGGGCAACTGCGGGCAATGCTTTGGTGTTCCGGTGATTGAGTCTCCGGAGTGTTCAGCCTGTCGTACTGATCAGGCGGAGGCGCGTGCGCGGTTGCGGGCGGCGCGGCGCTTGAGAGCGCGACGCTCGTCCTCGCTCAGACCGCCCCACACACCCGCGTCCTGACCGGACTCGAGAGCCCAGCCCAGGCACTGCTCCATCACGGGGCAACGGCGGCAGACCGCCTTCGCCTCCTCGATCTGAAGCAGAGCGGGACCGGTGTTGCCGATCGGGAAGAACAGCTCCGGGTCTTCGTCACGGCAGGCAGCAACGTGGCGCCAGTCCATGCGGTCCAACTCCTCGTGGGTCAGCGGGGGCTTCCGGCCCCGCTGTGGCTTGTGAATGTGAACGCTTTCACGAACCCCCCGACAAGCAAGGGGCCGACGAAGTCGGTCCCCAGGTTTGGCAGTGGATTCGGGCGGTGAAGATGACCTTTCGGCCACGTCCCTGCCGCCTCGTAGAGCCTTACAAACCTCGGCCGCCGATACAACCCCCTTGGGCCAGGATTTTTTAAATCATCGGTGTCGACTAGGTCACACCACTACATCGAAGGGATGAACCGGGTATCGGCGTTCGAGTGAAAGGCCAAAAGGCCCTTCCACTCACACAATCACACGCAGTGCACGGGGAACCCCCCGGAAGGTCACACTCCGATGTTCTCCCAGATGGTCCCCATCGACCTGAAGGGAAACAGGTTCTTCAGCCCGAAGAGTGAACGCATCGCAGTCGTGCAGGGACACGACGTGACGCCCATGTGGAGCATTACCCGTGGAGCCCAGCATCTGGGCCAGATGGCGCAATGTGGGCAGTGTTGACATCCGGGTGAGCGCGAAGAGGTCCAATCCGGTGTCATATGACGCTTGTGGACAGGGATTCAGCGGCCGGTCGCGCAAAAACGTCCACGGCACCGTGTTCTGCACTATCCCCAGGCAGATTCCCTCGATCGGGTCCCGCCCCGGCACCTCCAGCGTCAGCGGCCCGTGCTTGCGGGTGTCCCGCCCGCCGTAGAAGCGGCGCATCGCGGACCGTACGTACAGTCCGGGCGTCGCCCGTCGCCCGCCGGCCCGGCGCTCCTCCACCCGGCCGACCACCTCGGCGTCGAAACCCAGGCCCGCGCAGAACAGGAACCAGCGCTCGTCGGCCAGGCCCAGACCGATCTCCCGGCTGCGGCCGGCGCGCAGCGCCTCCAGCAGGAAACCGGTCGCCTCGACCGGATCGTTGGGCATGCCGAGCGAACGTGCGAAGACGTTGGTACTGCCGCCCGGGACCACCGCGACCGCGGGCAGCGAGGGGGCGGGTCCGGCCACGAGCAGGCCGTTGGCCACCTCGTTGACCGTGCCGTCGCCGCCCAGCGCGATCACCAGGTCCAGACCGTCGTCGGCCGCCTGCCGGGCCAGTTCCGTCGCGTGGCCCCGGTGCTCGGTGCTCACCACGTCGAGCTTGAGGTCGCCGGCGAGCGCGTGCGCCAGGACGTCCCTGGTTCGCTCGCTGGTGGTCGTGGCCTTGGGGTTCACGACGAGAAGGGCGCGCATACCCTCCAGCGTATCTACCGGTGGGTAGGGCTCCCGTGGGCCGGATGGGCGCGCGCCCCGGTTACAGTCGTGTGGTGACCGAGAGCCCTTCCGCCCAGGACCAGTCGGACCCCGCCGGGGCCCTCCCCCTCACGTGGCGCATCTGCACCGCGGTGGTCGGCGCCGAGGCGTTCGCCCTCCTCGGGTACTCCCTCTATCTGACCTTCCGGAGCGAGTTCGGCCATCCGACCAACGCGTCCGAGGGTGTCGCGATCGGCATCTACCTGCTGATCCTCGCTGCCGGGATAGTCGCCGCGTTCGTGGGCATGCTGCGCGGCCGACGCTGGAGCCGATCGCCGGCGATCACCGCCAACCTGATCGTGGTCGGCATGGGTTGGTATCTGATCAAGGCCGATCAACTGGTGGTCGGCATCCTGACCATGATCGTCGGCGTGGTCACCATCGGCGCACTCGCGACACCCGGCATGTACAACGCGCTCGAAGCGCGTCACCAAGCCCGCCGAGCCTGAACACCCGCCGCCGACCCCGCCCCCCGGCGCGTCAGCGACCCCGACCCCGCCCACCCCGGGTGATCGACGCGCGAAGCGCGGAGAGCGGCGGAGCCGCAAGCTTTGACTTCGTGCCCCGGAGCGAAGCGCAGGGACACGAAGTCACGAGCGAGGCGCCGCTTTTTTCTCGGAGGAGCGAAGCGGGGAGAGAAAAAAGCGGCGCCTCGCGAGCCGGCGACAAAGTCGCCCAACAAGCAACTACTCCTCGACGAGCAGGCGCTCGCGGAGCTGCGCGAGCGTACGCGCGAGCAGTCGCGAGACGTGCATCTGCGAGATGCCGACCTCCTGCGCGATCTGGGACTGCGTCATGTTGCCGAAGAAGCGCAGCAGCAGGATCTTCTTCTCGCGCGGTGGCAACTGCTCCAGGAGCGGCTTGAGCGACTCGCGGTATTCGACGCCTTCGAGCGCGTCGTCCTCGGCGCCCAACGTGTCGGCGACGGCCGGGGAATCGTCGTCGGTGTCCGGTACGTCCAGGGACAGTGTGCTGTAGGCGTTGGCCGACTCGAGGCCTTCGAGCACCTCCTCCTCGGAGATCCCGAGTTGCACGGCGAGCTCGGCGACCGTGGGGGACCGACCGTTGCGCTGGGAGAGCTCGGCGGTGGCCGAGGTCAGCGCGAGTCGCAGTTCCTGGAGCCGGCGCGGCACCCGCACCGCCCAGCCCTTGTCCCGGAAGTGCCGCTTGATCTCGCCGACGATGGTCGGGGTCGCGTACGTGGAGAACTCCACCCCGCGATCCGAGTCGAATCGGTCCACCGACTTGATCAGGCCGATGGTGGCCACCTGGATCAGGTCGTCCAACGGCTCGCCGCGATTGCGGAACCGGCGGGCGAGGTGCTCCACCAGCGGCAGATGCATCTCCACCAGCCGATCGCGCACCGCGGCCCGCGCGGGCGGATCCGATTCGAGCACCGCGAGTTGCGCGAACAGCCCGCGCGCGACCTCCCGGTCGTGGGCGTGGCGTTCGGAACCGGCGCGCCGCCGGTTCGGCACCGCCGGACCCGTGGGTCCGGCGGATCCGGCAGGTCGAGCCGGTCCGTCCGGCCCCGCCGCCTCGACGCCACCGTCCATCGTCATGCTCGCGTCGCTCACCATGCCCTCACCCTCCCCTCGGCCGCGCCCGGCGGCCTCGTCGGGTGAGGCCGCGCTCGGCTGCGGTTCGTTGGCCGCGCCTTCAACACCACTGCTCACGTCTGCTCCGGCCCGCCACCGCGCTTCTTGTGCAGGCTGATGCTGACCACCTTGTCCTGGTCCACCGTCGCGTCCACCTCGCCGGCGAGTGCCGACAGGACGGTCCAGGCGAACGTGTCGCGCGCGGGTGTTCTGCCGTCGGTGGTCGGCGCGGACACGGTCACGTGCAGCGCGTCGCCCACCAGGTTGAACACGCAGGAGAGGACTCCGCCGGCCACCGCCTGGTCGAGCAGCATCGCGCACGCCTCGTCGACCGCGATGCGCAGATCCTCGATCTCGTCCAGAGTGAAGTCGAGCCGGGCCGCGAGGCCCGCCGTCGCGGTGCGCAGGACGGAGAGATAGGCACCTTCGGCAGGCAGTCGGACCTCGACGAAGTCCCGCTGTCCGGTGCCGGCTTCGTCCGCCGTGTATGCGGATCGCTGGGACACCCTCACCTCCAAGGTGCTGCTGTGGGTGGCCGCCGCCGCGGGCGGTCACCACCGATGTCGGGGGAACCCCAGCGACGCTACCGCGCCGGCCGACAACTGTCGTCACCGATGCGGGAACGGGTGCGGGAACGACCGAAGCTGCTGTGTACACGACGGTACGTCACGATATGTGATTTGACGAGTACGTAGTGTACCGGAGTTTGGTAATTTCGCACCGCGAGATCACGCCGTCCATGTACATGTGCCACAGTCCGCGACTCGCCAACCCGCAAATGTCAGGTATGTCGGTCGGGCTCCGGCGCGCGGGCCCGGCGTCTGGCCCGGTAGAGCGCGACGTTCGTGCGCGAGGTGCAGCGGTCCGAGCAGTGCCGCCGGGAGCGGTTCGCGGACAGGTCCAGGAACACGTTCCGGCACGGGGGCGCCTGGCACACGCCCAGGCGGTCGATGCCGTGCGCGGTGAGCTGTACCGCCAGGCCCATGCCGGCTATCGCGGCGAAGCCCTCGGCGGCGCCCACCGCGTCGCCCGCCAGGTGCAGATGCCACGCGCTCGCGTCGTGGCCGGTCAGGCGCGGATGTACGGGAAACTCGGCGAGCAGGCCGTTGAGCGTGGCGACCGCGTCCGCCTCGCGTCCGGCGGCGGCGTCCACGAAGACCGCGCGCAGGCGGGTGCGGACCGAGCGCAGCCGGGTCACGTCGGCGTCGGTCACCCGTGGCGGGATCCGCCGAACGGGTGCGATCAGCGCGAGCACGTCCTCGGGGGAGCGCAGCAGATCCTCGCCGCGCGCCGGCTGTTCGGTGTTGACCAGGCGGACCGCGTGCTCGGCGTAGGAGGAGAGATCCAACGACTGCCCTTCGGTCGCGGTCGCCGCTTTCGCTCCGGGCGCGTGCTTTCCGCGCGCTGTCGCGCCCGAGGTTCGCACGGGTCGGCGGGGTCGGATGTGGCGGCGGTTACTGTCAGCCTACTGCGCGTGGCACTAGCGTTTTGGCCAGTTGCGCGAAGGGGTCTGACGCGCCATCACAAAAAGGTGGTAATCGGTTCATCGCCCCGGCGCTCCGCCATTCGGGGGGTATGCCAAAATCGGCGTCACGGGTGACCCCCGTAACCTCAGCCGGATCATGTGCGCTGCACGAAGCGCCGATGTCGCTGAGGCATGCAGCCTGCGATCGCGTTCCGAGAGCTGCACTTCTACTGACAATGTCTACAAAGGGGTCACTGTGGCAGCGGAGATCATCCCCACGGACAGCACGGCGACGGACGAACTCGATCCGGTCTTCGCCCTGCACCGGGGCGGGAAAATGGAAGTTCGCTCGACCGTCCCGGTGCGCAATCGGGACGATCTGTCCCTCGCCTACACGCCCGGTGTGGCACGTGTGTGCACGGCCATCGCCGAGAACCCGGAACTCGTCCACGACTACACGTGGGTGTCCAACACGGTCGCCGTGGTCACCGACGGCACCGCGGTGCTCGGCCTGGGTGACATCGGGCCCGCCGCGTCCCTGCCGGTGATGGAGGGCAAGGCGATCCTGTTCAAGGAGTTCGCGGGCATCGACGCGGTGCCGCTCGCGCTCTCCTGCACCGACGTGGACGAGCTGGTGGACACCATCGCCCGGCTCGCGCCGTCCTTCGGCGGTATCAACCTGGAGGACATCAGCGCGCCGCGCTGCTTCGAGGTGGAGCGCCGGCTCCAGGAGCGGCTGGACATCCCGGTCTTCCACGACGACCAGCACGGCACGGCGATCGTCGCGCTGGCCGCGCTGCGCAACGCGGCCACGGTGACCGGGCGCCGGCTCTCCGACCTGCGCGCGGTCATCTCCGGCGCGGGCGCGGCGGGCATCGCGATCGCCAAGATCCTGATCGAGGCGGGCATCGGCGACCTGTGCGTGGTGGACAGCCGGGGCATCGTGCACGAGGGTCGGGACGACCTCACGCAGATCAAGCGGATGGTCGCCGAGCTGACCAACAAGGCCAAGCTCAAGGGCGGCATCGAGGAGGCCATGCGCGGCGCCGACGTCTTCCTCGGGGTGTCCGCGGGCAAGGTGCCCGAGGAGGTCGTGGCGACCATGGCGCCGCAGGCGATCATCTTCGCGATGGCCAACCCGAACCCGGAGATCGACCCGGACCTGGCGCACAAGTACGCGGCCGTGGTGGCCACCGGGCGCAGCGACTACCCGAACCAGATCAACAACGTGCTCGCCTTCCCGGGCGTGTTCGCCGGCGCCCTGTCGGTGCGGGCCAAGCGCATCACCGAGGGGATGAAGGTGGCCGCCGCCGAGGCGCTGGCCGCGGTCGTCGCAGACGAGCTCTCGCCCGACAAGGTGATCCCGTCGCCGTTCGACGAGCGGGTGGCGCCGGCGGTGACCAAGGCCGTGGCCGAGGCCGCCCGTCGGGACGGCGTCGCGCGTATCTGAGCCGCGGTCCGTGGATCGACGATCGTCCGACGGCTCCTCGCCGACCGTTCGACGACGCGATCGCTTCCACGGCGACCCGTGGACGTGTGCGGTCCGCCCGACCGGGCGGACCGCACACGTCGTCAGTAGGGTGCCTCCCATGTTTGCCGTGAGCGCCGTGAGCATCGATGCCCAGGACCCCCTGTCCGGCCTCCGACTCGGGGAGCACCCCGAGCCCGGCCACGACGGCGGGTTGCCGCCGGGGTGGACGACCGTGACCGTCAAGGCCGCGTCGCTCAACCACCACGACCTGTGGACCCTCAAGGGCGTGGGCATCACCGAGGACCGGCTGCCGATGATCCTGGGCTGCGACGCGGCCGGGATCGACGAGGACGGCAACGAGGTCGTCGTGCACTCGGTGATCGGCGGCCCGGGCACCGACGAGTCCCGCTCCATCCTGACCGAGCGCTACCAGGGCACCTTCGCCGAGAAGGTCGCCGTACCGCGCTGGAACCTGCTGCCCAAGCCCGCCGAACTGTCCTTCGAGCAGGCCTGCTGCCTGCCCACGGCCTGGTTGACCGCGTATCGGATGTTGTTCACCAACTCGGGCGTGCGCCCGGGCGGCACGGTGCTGGTCCAGGGCGCCGGCGGCGGTGTGGCCACGGCGCTGGTGGTGCTCGGCAAGGCGGCCGGCTACCGGATGTGGGTGACCGGCCGGGACGAGGCGAAGAACTCCCGGGCGATCGAACTCGGCGCCGACGCGGCCTTCGCGTCCGGTGCCCGGCTGCCCGAGCGGGTAGACGCGGTGATGGAGACCGTCGGCGCGGCGACCTGGTCGCACTCGGTCAAGAGCCTCAAGCCCGGTGGCACGATCGTGATCTCCGGCGCCACCTCGGGCGACCGGCCGGCGGCCGCGGAACTGACCCGGATCTTCTTCCAGGAACTGCGCGTGGTCGGCTCCACGATGGGCGACCGGGACGAGTTGGCGGGCCTGCTCCGGCTGTGCGCGCACGGCGGGGTGCGGCCGGTGATCGACACCGTGCTGCCGCTCGCCGAGGCGGGTGAGGGGTTCCGGCGGTTGGCCCGGGGCGATCTGTTCGGCAAGATCGTCCTCACCCCTTGATCATCACGCCGGTCCGCACGTGCCCGGGTCGTCTCGGAAGGACCGCCGGATGCCGTTGTCCCGTCGCCGCGTACTAGCCCTCGGGGCCGGTACGGGGGTGGCCGCGGTGTCCGCCGGCCTGCTCGCCTCCTGCACGGGCCGGGAACTGCGTTCCGGGGGCACGCTCACGGTCGGCGTGTCCCGCCTGCCGGACGTGCTCAACCCCGTGTACGCGACGGCCGAGCCGGTGCGCTGGATCGCCGACCCCGTGGTCGAGGCGCTCTACACCTACCGGGACGACACCACGATCGGGCCGGTGCTCGCCGGGGCCGATCCGCAGATCGCGCCGGACGGGCTGAGCTGGACCATCCGGCTGCGGCCGGACGTGCGCTTCCACGGCGGCGACGCGTTCACCGCCGAGCACGTGGTGGCCGCTCTGCGCCGGGTGGGAGATCCGGCGACGGCGGGCGACTGGGGGCCGTGGCTGGCGGGCCGGTTCGGTGCGATCGAGGCGCCGGACGCGCGGACCGTACGGATCGAGCTGCCGCGGCCGTTCGGCGCGCTGCGCGCCCTGCTGGCCTGCCTGCCGATCCCGCACCGGGCGACGCTGGGCGATCCGCGGGCGCTGGTCGGCACCGGGCCGTTCCGACTCGCGGGTGCCGACGGGACGGTGGTGGCGCTGCGGCGCGATCCGGACTACCGCGGCGAGGCGGTGCCGCTGGAGGGCATCGACTTCCGTGCCTCGGCCGACGCGGTGGCCGACCTGAAGGCGCGTCGGATCGCGGTGTACCCGCGTCCGACGCCGGAGCAGGTGCGGCGGTTGCGGCGGGCGGACGACACGTACGTGCAGACCGCGAGCGGGCCGGCCGACCTGGTGGTGCTGCCCAATCTGCGCCGGCCCCCGTTCGACAACGTCGCGGTGCGGCGGGCGCTGGCGTTCGGGATGGATCGCACCCGGGTGTCGCAGGACGTGTACCGGGGCGACGCGGTGATCGGGCAGGGGCCGTTGGGGCCGGGCAACGAGGGGTGGGACCCGGAGTACACGCCGTACGGCCGCGGGGTGAGTGCGACCGCGTCCCCGAAGCCGAGTCCGAGCGCGACCGTCGGGCCCACCGTCGAGCCGGAGCGGGTCACCGCGATGTTCGGCGAGGCGCCGGTGCCGCCCGGGGTGCGGTTCACGCTGCTCGCGGTGGTCGGGGAGGCGGCGGAGCTCCCGGACGTGGCACGGGTGCTGGCCGAGGGGTGGAACCGGGTCGGGTTCACCGTCACGGTCGAGCGGGTGGATCCGGCGACATGGGTCGCGCGGCGGCGGGTCGGGGACTTCGACGTCGCGCTGGTCGATCTGCGTGGGTCGGCGTACGCGGTGGGGCGGACGGGGTTCGCGGTGTTGTCGGCGGCGGTGTCGACGAGTCCGGAGAGCACGGGGTATGTGAATCCCGAGTTGGATCGCTTGGTCGAGCGGGCCTGGGGGACGGCGGATACCGCTCGGCGGGCGACACTCACGCGGGTGGCGGGGGAGATCGTGGCGCGCGACGCGGTGGTGTTGCCGCCGGTGTATCCGAAGGTCGCGGTCGGGCGGAGCGGGCGGGTCGAGTCGGTGGACGTGCGGCAAATGGGGTTGGGGCGGGTGGAGTTGGCGACGCTCCATCGGCGTGGCTGAACTCGGTTGGGCGGGCTGGGTTGGCCTCATGCGCGGGTTGGGTTGGCCGGCTGGGTTGCCCTCATGCGCCGGCCGGGCTGAGTTGGCCTCAAACGCCGGCCGGGCTGGGTTGCCCTCAAGCGCCGGGCAGGCTGAGTGGCCTCAAGCGCCGGCCGGGCTGAGTGGCCTCAAGCGCCGGCCGGGCTGAGTGGCCTCAAGCGCCGGCCGGGCTGAGTGGCCTCAAGCGCCGGCCGGGCTGAGTGGCCTCAAGCGCCGGCCGGGCTGGGTGACTTGGGTGGTGGGGTCAGGGTGGGGGGTCTTCGGTGAAGATTTGGCGGAGGTCGTTTATCGCGGTGGTCACTACCGTGCGGGCTCGGTCGAATTGGGTGGGGGTGATGCCGGCTCGGTGGGCCAGGGGGGTGAGTTCGGTGCGGATGGTGTCGAGGATGGCTTCGAGGTCGAAGGTGTCCGGGCCGCGGGTGGGGCGGTCGGTTTCCTTGGACCAGGCGTCTTCGGCTCGGGCCCGGGCGGTGGTGGGTTCCGGGTCGCCGGCGCCGAAGCGGCGGCGTAGTTCGCGCTCCAGGTCGTGCAGGCCGGGCTTGCCGGCCAGGTCGACCAGGTTGTGCGCCAGGCCCTCGGCGAGATCGGCCATGCGTTGCGAGAAGATCGGCTCCCAGCCCTTGGGCTCGCTGCGTTCCTCGGTCGCGGTGCGGGGCGTCTTGCGGACCTCGCGGGCGGCCCGGCCCAGTTCCTCGCGCAGGTTCTGCGCCGATGTGCGCACCTCGTCCCGGATCTCCCGGGCCCGCTCGTAGACCGATTCCCGAATCTGCGCCTCCAGTTGGGCCAACTCCTCCTGGCGAGCCGCCAGTTCGTCCTGGCCGGAGGCGGTGATCCGGTAGACCTTCCGGCCGCCCTCCACGTCGTGCTCGACCAGGCCCTCCTGTTCGAGCTTGGCCAGGCGCGGGTAGACCGTGCCCGCCGAGGGGGCGTACAGGCCCAGGAAGCGGTCGTGCAGCAGTCGGATGACCTCGTAGCCGTGTCGGGGGCTCTCGTCGAGCAGCTTGAGCAGGTACAGCCGCAGGCGGCCGTGACCGAAGACCGGGGTCATGCGATCACCTTTCCCTCCGGGGCGCGACGCAACAACGTCACGGGGCCCGATACCGAGTTGATCCGGAGCCGTCCCGAGCCCTCGCCGAGCTTGCCACTGACGTGGCTCGCGCCGAACCTGGCGCTCGTGGTCAGCTCGTCGAACACCGAGTCGACCGAGCCCGCCGCGCTGCGCACGTCCACGTGCATGTCGCCCTCGTGCGGCAGCCGTACCGTCAATTCGCCGGAGACGGTGCTCAGTTGCACGTGGCTGCGGCCGACCGCGTCCAGGTCGAGCGTCATCGAGCCGGAGACCGAGTTGGCCCGGACCCGGCCGCCGGTGCCCTCGATCACGGTGAGCGAACCGGCCACGGTCACCACCCCGAGGTCACCGGCCATCGACTCGGCGTCCACCGACCCGGAGACGGTGTTGGCGTCGACCGTGCCGGTCAGGCCGACCAGGGTCACGTCGCCGCCGATGCTGCGCACGGTGGTGTCGCCGTGCATGCCGGAGACGGTCGCGTGCGCGGAGACCACGCCGATCTCCACCGTGCAGTCCCACGGCACGGCCAGCGAGACCTCGGCGTGCCGGCGACCGAGCGCGCGCCCGTCCGCCATGAACGCCTTGAAGTCGGCCCGGCGCCGCGCGCTCTGGAACCAGTTCATCAGGTGCTTCCCGGTCAAGTCCGGGTAGGAGACGACAAGTTCACCGCTCACCTCGTCGTGGGTGACCTGGAGCGGCGGCCCCTCGACGGCGTGCACCTCCAGGCGCGGCGGTCCGTCGGTGCCCACGACGTCGACCAGGCCGCCGATCGTGCGCACGCGGAGCACGCGCACGGGGTCGAGTGTGAGGTCCTGTGGTTCCTCGATCATCCATCGGGACATGGACCCTCCCCTTCGGGTCGGAGTGCCGAACGCGATATATCGCGAAGCTCTTCACTCACGATATATCGCGTCTGTCGAACGTCAAGGGAACCATCGGGTCTGCTTTCCGCGTTTCTCGAAGCCGAGGGACTTCGCTCATCCGCGCGTCGTGCCCGTGGCGCGCGTACGCGCGAGCGGGCGCGCCCGCCTACGGCACCAGCACGGGGGCACCACGCATGCCATTCACGCTCAGCCACATCGCCGCGGTGCTGCCGCTCCAGGGCGCCACCCGTACCGGGACCACGGCCGGGGACGGAGCGGGCCGACACGGGCCGCTGATCGCCTCCGCGCTGGCCTTCGGCGCGATGGCACCGGACGTGATCCTGTTCGTGTCCCTGGACTTCCTGCCGGGGCGCGCCGACCGGCAGGCCACCCACGAACTGTGGCCGGGCGTGCTGGGTCTGAACATCGCACTCACCGCGCTGCTCGTACTCGCCTTCCACCTGCTCGCGAGACCGCTGCTGGTGCTGTGCCCGGATCGCGCGCGGGCGGCCCTGGAGGAGCCGCTCAGACCGCGCCTGCCGGGCCGGCTGTACGCCGCCGCGCGGGCCGGGCGGCCGTTCCTGCGGGAGACCCTCGCGGTGGGCGTGTGGTTCGTGGTCTCCGCGATCCTGGGCGGCCTCTCGCACATCGCGTGGGACGCCTGGACACACCACGACGACCCGGGTGTCGCACACGTACTGCCCGAGCTGCGCCGGGAGTTCTTCGGCCTGCGGCCGGGCTACGTGCTGCTCCAGCACGTCAGCACGGTGGTCGGGCTGACCACGTGCGCGGTGTGGACGTGGCGCTGGGTGGACCGGCTGCCGGCACGGCCGATCACGGGCCTGCGGATGCCCGTGGCGGGGCGCTGGGCGGTGCTCGGTGCGCTGGTGCTGGTCGGCGTGCTCGGCGCGGCCAAGGCGCTGCTGCCGTTCCCCGACGGGCGGGTGCCCGCCTTCGAAGTGCTCGGCTTCGGCGCCGCGACCGGCTTCGGCCGCGGCTTCGCGGTGGGGCTGGTGCTGTACGGCGCCGGCTGGGCCCTGTGGCACACCCGTACGCTCCGGCGCACCACCGACGCCTGACCGGGCCCCGGCGGTCCCCGGCCCGGCCCGCCGCCGCGCGGGCCGGGCCCGGCCCGCGCCGGGGTTCGGCTACTCGTCGTCCTCGTCGTCGTCGAGCCGGGCGAGCCAGGTCGCGAGCCGTTCGACGGGGGTCTCGAACTCGGGGTTCAGGTCCACGAACGTGCGCAACTGCTCGGCGAGCCACGCGAGGGACACCTCCTCCTCGCCGCGCCGCTTCTCCAGCTCCTCGATGCCACGGTCCGTGAAGTACATGCTCTCCGACTCCGGTGTGTGTGTCCCGCGTGTGTCCGGTGGGTCCGGTGGGTCCGGTGGGTGCGCGGGTGCCCGGCACCCGGGGCACGCGACTCCGCCCCGGCGCGCATCGTACGCGGGCCGGGGCGGAGTCGGTGGATCAGCGAAAGCCGCGGATCAGCTCATCGCTTCCTCGACCAGACCCTGCTGCTCGGCCTCGTGCCGCTTGGCCGAACCGACCGCGGGCGACGAGGACGACGGACGCGCGATCCGACGCGGAGCCGGCAGGCCGTACTCGACCAGGTTGAGCGCGATGAACGGCCACGCGCCCTGGTTGGTCGGCTCCTCCTGGGCCCAGACCAGCTCCAGGTCCTTGCCGTAGCGGTCCAGACCGTACCGCTCCAGCTCGGCCTTGAGCTCGGCCACCGGCAGCGGGTAGAGCCGCTCCACCCGCACCAGCGCGACGTCGTCGCGACCGGCCTTGGCCCGGCCGGCGGCCAGGTCGTAGTGGAACTTGCCGGAGGACATGACCACGCGCTTGACCTTGCTCGGGTCCACCGTGGTGTCCCCGATCACCGGCTGGAACCGCCCGCCGGTGAACTCCTCGATCTTCGACGCGGCGGCCTTCAGCCGCAGCATCGACTTCGGCGTGAACACCACCAGCGGCTTGTGGTGCGGGTTGAGCGCCTGCCAGCGCAACAGGTGGAAGTAGTTGCTCGGCAGGGTCGGCGCGGCCACCGTCATGTTGTTCTGCGCGCACATCTGCAGGTAGCGCTCGATGCGCGCGGACGAGTGGTCCGGGCCCTGGCCCTCGTAGCCGTGCGGAAGCAGCAGGACCACACCGGAGTGCTGGTGCCACTTCTGCTCGGCGGAGGAGATGAACTCGTCCATGATCGACTGCGCGCCGTTGGCGAAGTCGCCGAACTGCGCCTCCCACAGCACCAGCGACTGCGGCCGGGCCAGCGAGTAGCCGTACTCGAAGCCCATCGCGGCGAACTCGCTGAGCAGCGAGTCGTACACGGTGAACTTGGCCTGGTCGTCGGACAGGTGCGCGAGCGGCGTGTACTCGGCGCCGGTCGTGCGGTCCACCAGGACCGAGTGCCGCTGGCCGAAGGTGCCGCGACGGCTGTCCTGGCCGGCCAGGCGCACCGGCCGCCCCTCCATCAGGAGCGAGCCGAACGCGAGCGTCTCGCCCATCGCCCAGTCGATCGTGCCGTCCTCGACCATCGCCGCGCGGCGCTGCAACTGCGGCTGCAGGCGCGGGTGCACGGCGAAGTCCTCGGGCAGCGAGACCTGCGACTCGACGATCCGCTTGACCGTCTCGTGCGGGATCCCGGTCGGGTCGATCCGCGGGAAGGCGATGTCCGCCGCGGGCGCGGCCGGAGTCACCTGCGGAGCCTGCGGCGCGGTGGCCTGCCGGACCTCGGAGAAGACCTTCTCCAGTTGGTCCTGGTAGTCCTTGAGCGCCTGCTCCGCCTCCTCGACGGTGATGTCGCCACGACCGATGAGGGCCTCGGTGTACAGCTTGCGCACCGAGCGCTTCTTGTCGATCAGGTCGTACATCAGCGGCTGCGTGAAGGACGGGTTGTCGGCCTCGTTGTGACCCCGGCGCCGGTAGCAGATGAGGTCGATCACGACGTCCTTGTGGAACGTCTGCCGGTACTCGAACGCGAGTTGCGCGATCCGCACGCACTGCTCGGGGTCGTCCCCGTTGACGTGGAAGATCGGCGCCTCGATCATCCGCGCGACGTCGGTCGCGTAGATGGACGAGCGGGACGAGGCCGGGGAGGCGGTGAAGCCCACCTGGTTGTTGATCACCACGTGGATCGTGCCGCCGGTGCGGTAGCCGCGGAGCTGCGACATGTTCAGCGTCTCGGCGACCACGCCCTGGCCCGCGAACGCGGCGTCGCCGTGCAGCAGCAGGGGCAGCACCGGGAAGTCGGCGCCCTCCATGTCGATGATGTCCTGCTTGGCGCGCACGACGCCTTCCAGGACCGGGTCGACCGCCTCCAGGTGCGAGGGGTTGGCCACCAGGGAGACCTTGACCTGCGCGCCGTCCTCGGAGGAGAACGTGCCCTCGGCGCCGAGGTGGTACTTCACGTCGCCCGAGCCGTGCATCGACTTGGGGTCGATGTTGCCCTCGAACTCGCGGAAGACCTGCGCGTAGGACTTGCCGACGATGTTGGTCAGCACGTTCAGCCGGCCGCGGTGCGCCATGCCGATCGCGACCTCGTCGAGACCGTCCTCGGCCGCGGCCGAGATGATCGCGTCGAGCAGCGGGATGGTGGTCTCGCCGCCTTCGAGCGAGAAGCGCTTCTGGCCGACGTACTTGGTGGCCAGGAAGGTCTCGAACGCCTCGGCCGCGTTCAGCCGGCGCAGGATGCGGAGCTGGTCCTCGCGGTCCGGCTTGGCGTGCGGAACCTCGACCCGCTCCTGGATCCAGCGGCGCTGGTCCGGGTCCTGGATGTGCATGTACTCGATGCCGACGGTGCGGCAGTAGGTGTCCCGCAGCACGCCGAGCACGTCGCGCAGGGTCATCAGCGCCTGGCCGGCGAAGCCGCCGACCGCGAACTCGCGCTCGAGGTCCCACAGCGTCAGCCCGTGCTCGACCACGTCGAGGTCCGGGTGCCGGCGCTGCTTGTACTCGAGCGGGTCGGTGTCGGCCATCAGGTGACCGCGGACCCGGTACGAGTGGATGAGCTCCTGCACACGTGCCGTCTTGTTGACGTCGTCCTCGTGCGTCGCGGAGATGTCCTGCACCCAGCGCACGGGTTCGTACGGGATGCGCAGCGAACGGAAGATCTCCTCGAAGAAGCAGTCTTCGCCGAGCAGGAGCTGGTTCATCCGGCGCAGGAACTCGCCCGACTGGGCGCCCTGGATGATGCGGTGGTCATACGTGCTGGTCAGCGTGAGTGTCTTGCTGACCGCGAGCCGGGACAGGGTGTCCGCGGACGCACCCGCGAACTCCGCCGGGTAGTCCATCGCGCCCACGCCGACGATCGTGCCCTGACCGGGCATCAGCCGCGGCACCGAGTGCACGGTGCCGATGCCGCCCGGGTTGGTCAGCGAGATCGTCACCCCGGCGAAGTCGTCCACCGTGAGCTTGTTCGAGCGGGCTCGCCGGACGATGTCCTCGTACGCCTGCCAGAAGGCGAAGAAGTCCATCTCGTCGGCCTTCTTGATGGCCGCCACCACGAGCTGGCGGTCACCGTTGGCCTTCGTCAGGTCGATCGCCAGACCGAGGTTGACGTTCGCCGGCTTGACCAGGAACGGCTTGCCCTCGCGCTCCTCGTAGGAGTGGTTCATCGACGGCATCGACTTGGCCGCCTGGACGAGCGCGTAGCCGATGAGGTGGGTGAACGAGACCTTGCCACCGCGAGCGCGCTTGAGGTGGTTGTTGATCACGATCCGGTTGTCGATCAGCAGCTTGGCCGGCACGGCCCGCACGCTGGTCGCGGTGGGGATGGCGAGCGACGAGTCCATGTTGATCGCGACACGTGCCGCCGGGCCCTTGAGCTGGACGGCGTCCGGCTGCGCGGCGGGCTGCTTCTTCGCGGGCGCGGCGGCCGCCTTGGGGGCGGGTGCCTGCGCGGGCGTCGGTGCGGCGACCTTGGCGGGCGCGGCCTGGACCGGAGCCGGATCGGCGGCCGGGACGGGAGCGGGCGAAGGCGCCGCGTCCTGTACACCGCTCGTCATTATCGGGTGGCTCGGGGCCGGGGCCGGAGTCGTCGTCCCCGTCGCGGCCGACGACACTGCCGCCGTCACGGGGGGTTGCGCCGGGCTCGGCGCGGGGATGGTTCCAGAGTTGTTCGTGGTACCGCTCACTGGTGTGGGGCCGCTCGGGCTTGCCACGGTGGCTTGGCCGGCGGGCGTCGACGGCGTCGACGGCTCGCTGGGCTTGTAATCGGCGAAGAAGTCCCACCAAGCACGATCCACCGAGTTGGGATCTTGCAAATATTGCTGGTAAATCTCGTCGACGAGCCACTCGTTGGGGCCGAAGCTGGCCATCGGGTTGCTAGGGGACTGTGACGACACGGCGGCAACCGCCCTCTTCCGCTTCCTGGGGTGGTGGACAGCGGGAAACAAGGCTACGCCCTTTGACCAGTGTCGCGCAGGCCCCTCGGCCTCCGCGTCGCGTAGATCACAAACGGTTGACTGTTTAGTCGCGTTTGTTGCTTCCCGCCGTATTGGTGGTCACGGAACGTCATGTCGGGATCGTCCCGTGCAGTAAGTGTCCGATCACCCGATTACGTCGGGTCACCGGGCAGGAGCACTCGGATACGGCACCCATGGCTCGACTCGGCTACGGAAATATCACCCCCATGCAGGTCCACGGCCCAGCGGGCGATCGCGAGGCCCAGTCCGGTACCCCCGTCGGCGGACGAGCTCTCGCCGCCCCGGGTGAACCGTTCGAAGACCCGACCGCGCTCGCCGTACGGAATCCCGGGCCCCTCGTCCTGGACTTCCAGGCACAGGCTTCCCGGGCTCCCGTCGCGTCGTGCGTGCAGACTCACGGTGCCACCGAAGGGGCTGTGCCGGCAGGCATTGGCCACCAAATTGGTAACAACCTGATGCAGTCGCTCGGGGTCGGCGGTCGCGGTGAGATCGGTCGGTTGTACGTCGACCCGGAAGCGAACGTCGCCGCCCAGGGCCCCGGTCTCCTCGGTCAGCGCGGCCAGGAAAGGTCGCACCGCGAACTCGCGCGCCTGGAGCGGCACGGCCCCCGAATCCAGCCGGGAAAGGTCGAGGAGTTGTGACACGAGTCGGCCCAGTCGCGCGGTCTGGGTGAGCGCGAGTCCCAGCGTGTCGGGATCGGGTTTCTGCACGCCGTCCACGAGATTCTCCAAAACCGCGTGGAGCGCGGAGATGGGCGTGCGCAGTTCGTGCGAGACGTTGGCGACCAGTTCGCGCCGGTGCCGGTCCACCGCCTCCAGGTCGGCGGCCATGCGATTGAACGCGCCGGCGAGAGTGCCCACCTCGTCGCGCGAGGTGGCGCGCACCCGGCGCGAGTAGTCGCCGCGTGCCATCGCCTGCGCGGCGGCGGTCATCTCGCGCAGCGGCGAGGTCATCCCGTGCGCGAGCACCAGGGTGACCGCCAGGCACGCCAGCGAGGTGAACACGAGCATGTACCGGAACCGCACCTCGGCCCGCAGCCCCAGGATGATCAGCAGCGTCGAGACGAACACGGACGCGATCACGAGCACGCCGAGCTTGGCCTTGATCGAGCGCAGTCGATCCAGCGGCCGCAGGTTGCCGCGGCGCGGGCGCGCGCGCCGGGGCCGGGCGGGGCGCGAGTCGGCGGGGTTCAGGACGGTGCCTCCAGCGCGTAACCCACGCCGTGCACGGTCCGGATCCACTCGGCGCCGAGCTTGCGGCGCAGCGCCTTGACGTGGCTGTCCACGGTGCGTGTGCCGGACGCGTCCACCCAGTCCCACACCTCGGCGAGCAACTGCTCGCGGGAGAGCACGGCGCGCGGGCGCGAGGCGAGGCAGACCAGCAGGTCGAACTCGGTCGGGGTCAGGTGCACCTCGTCCACGCCGAGCCGGACCCGGCGCTGGGTGCGGTCGATCCGCAACCGCCCCAGGTTCAACGCGGCCTCGGGGGAGACCGCGCGGGCCGCCGCCTCGGCGCGCTCCATCCGGCGCAGCAGAACGTGCACCCGGGCGACCAACTCGCGCATCGAGAACGGCTTGGTCATGTAGTCGTCGGCGCCCACCGCCAGGCCGACCAGCAGATCGGTCTCGTCGTCGCGCGCGGTCAGCATGATCACCGGCAGGCCCGGGTGCAGCGCCTGGAGCCGACGGCACACCTCCAGGCCGTCCAGTCCGGGCAGCATCACGTCGAGCACGACCAGGTCGGGCCGGGTGGTCGTGGCCGTGGTCAGCGCGGAGGGGCCGTCGGGTGCGGTGATCGCGCCGAAGCCCTCCGCCCGCAGCCGGGCGGCCACCGCGTCGGCGATCATGGGCTCGTCCTCGACCACGAGTACGAGCCGTTTTTCCCCCGTCGGGTCGGTCATACCCGCAGCCTACGTACCGTCGGCGGGCCGTGTGCGCGACTTGGTGAGGCTCCCTCGAACCGGGGAGGCCGCCACGACGTCCACAGGAGAGAGGCAGGACCGGAGTACCTCGCGGGAGCCGGCCCCGATTGGTACTTCAGGGGGAGGATCGGTCTAACCTGATCCGTCTACCCTGGCTCAAGCGTTGCCGCCGAACACCGCGCCCGTGATCCGGGCGCGTGTGCGGGCAGTGGTCCACGACCCGGGTGGCGACGGCGCGGATCGAACGCGGCCGACCGACGACGGTAGACCGAGACAACCGACAGCATGGGGGATCTGGTGCGGCGCAACGTCACGGAGGGCCCCTCCCACGAGGTCGATCGGCGCGAGCAGGCGCCGCCGGCCACGCAGGCGGCTTCGGTGACGGGGGTCGGCAAGCCGGCCGACCGTGCGTTGGCCGACCCGGGTGCGCGGGCCGCGGCGGTCAAGGCCCGCCGGATGCGCACGCTCAAGGACGCGGCGCGCGAGCTGTTCCTGGTCGCGCTGCTGTTCGGCGTCTACAAGCTCGGGCGCGGCCTGGCCTCGGGCGAGACCACCACCGCGTTCTCCAACGCCAAGCAGTTGCTGACCATGCAGAAGGACCTGCGCCTGCCGGACGAGGCGGCGATCCAGGACTGGTTCATGCAGTCGCACGCGGCGGTGACGTTCTGCAACAAGTACTACGCCTACGTGCACTTCCCGGCGACCGTCGGATTCCTGTTGTGGTTGTGGATCCGCCATCGCGAGCACTACAAGTGGGTCCGCAACATCCTGGCGATGATGACCGGCGCCGCGTTGATCATCCACATCCTGGTCCCGCTCGCGCCGCCGCGGAAGATGCCCGGCTTCACCGACACCGGCATGGACGCGGGCGACTCGCCCTACTCCGGCGCGGGCGCCAAGATCGCGAACCAGTTCGCCGCGATGCCGTCGTTGCACGTGGGCTGGGCGGTGGTGGTCGCGATCGGGGTCGCGGCGGTGTGGCACACGGCCGGCACCGGACGCAAGGTGGCGAGCTGGGCGGTCTGGCTGCACCCGGCGATAACCCTGCTGGTGGTGGTGGTGACCGCGAACCACTACTGGATGGACGCGGTGGTCGCGGTGCTGTTGATGGTATTCGCGCTGGCCGTACTGCCCGGGCCGGATCGGGCCACGCAGCACGGGTTGATCCGGCCGATCCCGGCGCCGCGGATAGCGCGCTAGGGGTCCTCGGGATCCCCGTGTCGCGGAGCGCGACGGGGTCGGTCCTCAGCTCCCGGTGGTGTGGACGGCGCGCCGGGGGCGGTCGCCGGACAGGTCCCGGCCGCGAGGGCGCGGGCGGCGCGGGTCGCGGTCGGACCCGTGGGGTGCCGGTCGCGGCCGATCGAGTGGGTCCGAGTTCGCGGCCGTCGCGGTGGGCATGATGCTCAGATGCCCGTCACCTTCCCCTCCGGGGGTATTCGCGCCAAGACGCCGGCCGGCCGTTGGGTGCTGCTGGCCACCGTGCTCGGTTCCGGCATGGCAATGCTCGACTCGACGGTCGTCAACGTCGCGCTGCCCAGCATCGGGAACTCCTTCGACGCCTCGCTCGCGGCGCTGCAATGGACGATCAACGCGTACACCCTCACGCTGGCCGGACTGATCCTGCTCGGCGGCGCGCTCGGGGACCGGTACGGGCGGCGCCGGGTGTTCGTGATCGGCGTGGCCTGGTTCGCGGTGGCCTCGCTGTTGTGCGGGATCGCGCCGAACGTGGAGATGCTGATCGCCGCCCGCGCGCTCCAGGGCATCGGCGGCGCGCTGCTGACGCCCGGTTCGCTGGCGATCATCCAGGCCACCTTCCACGCCGACGACCGGGCCCGTGCGGTGGGCACCTGGTCGGGTCTGGGCGGTGTGGCGAGCGCGATCGGACCGTTCCTGGGCGGGTGGCTCGTGGACGCGGTCAGTTGGCGATGGGTCTTCCTGATCAACCTGCCGCTCGCGGCCGTGACCATCGTGGTGGCGCTGCGTACCGTCCCGGAGACCTTCGACCCACAACCGCGGGGCCGCTTCGACGTGACCGGCGCGGTGCTGGCCGCGCTGGCCCTCGCGGGGGTGACCTGGGCCCTGGTCGAGGCGCAGACCACTCCGGTGGCGGCGGGCTTCGCGGGCGCGGCCGGGGTCGCGGCGGCCGTGGTGTTCGTCGCCGTGGAAAAGCGCACGCGCGAGCCGATGTTGCCGCTGGACATCTTCCGGGTCCGGCTGTTCACGTCGGTCAACATCGTGACGTTGTTCGTGTACGGCGCGCTGGGCGCGTTCCTGTTGCTGCTGGTGCTCGAACTCCAGACGGTGGCCGGGTACTCGGCGCAGCAGGCCGGCCTGTCGTTGCTGCCGGTGACCATGGTCATGCTGCTGCTCTCGGCCCGGTCCGGCGACCTGGCCCGGCGGATCGGCCCGCGCCCGCAACTGACGCTGGGCCCGCTGGTGTGCGCCGGCGGCCTGCTGACGCTGCTGCGGATCGGCCCCGACGCGTTCTACCCGACGGTCGTACTGCCCGGCGTGCTGATCTTCGGTCTGGGTCTCGCCGTGCTGGTCGCGCCGCTGACGGCGACGGTGCTGGCATCGGTGGACGTCAGCCGGGCGGGCATCGCGAGCGGCGTCAACAACGCGGCGGCCCGCGCTGCGGGCCTGCTCACGGTCGCCGGACTCCCGGCCCTGGTCGGCCTGTCCGGCGACGGCTATCGGGACCCGGGCGTGGTGGACACGGGCTTCGATCGCGCCCTGTGGATCTGTGCGGGTCTGCTGGTGCTGGGCTCGGCCGTGGCCTGGTTCACACCCCAGGCGCTGACCCCGACGGAGCCGGAGGCCGAGCGGGCCAAGCCGTGCGTGCGGGTGGGCTGTGACATGGCCGGGCCGCCGCTGGATCCGGGGCACGAGGAGGTGGGGACGGGCCGGTAGGGACGGCCGGGGCCGGGGCCGAGGTTGGTGCCGGCGCGGTCGGGTGATCGCCGCAGGTCGACCCGGGGCCCGGGCCGGCGGCCGGGGCTCGAAGGTTTGGCCGGCCCGGGTGGACGGGTCGGTTCGGGGTGCCGGGTGGGTTGCGGACGGGTGGCCCGTAGCGTGGCCGCGGATGTGCGTCGGTTGTGCGGCGGTGAGGAAAGGGCGGCGGGATGGATACCGGGGTCGATGGGCTTGTGGTCAAGGTCGATGGCGAGGTGGCGACGCTGCGCATCGATCGGCCGCACGCGCGCGGCGCGTTGACCGCCGCGATGTGGGAGGCGCTGCCGGGGACGTTGGCGGCGCTGGAGGCCGATCCCGAGGTGAGCGTGCTGGTGCTGACCGGCACCGACGGGGTGTTCTCGGCGGGGGCCGACATCCGCGAACTGCGCGGGCACTACGCGACGGCCGAGGCGGCGGACGCCTATCACGCGCTGAACTCGGCCGCGGAGCAGGCGTTGGCGGCGTTCGCGAAGCCGACGATCGCGTACGTGCAAGGCCCGTGCGTGGGCGGCGGATGCCAGTTGGCGGCGGCCTGCGACCTGCGCTTCGCGGACACGACGGCGCGCTTCGGGGTGACGCCGGCCAAGCTCGGGATCGTCTACGACGCGGGCTCCACGGCACGGCTGGCCCGACTGGTGGGCGTCTCGACGGCCAAGTACCTGCTGTTCTCGGCCGAACTGATCGACGCGGCCCACGCGCTCCGGGTCGGCCTGGTGGACGACGTCTTCGACCCGACCGAGGCCGACACGAAGGTCTACGGCTTCGCCCGCACGATCGCGTCCCGCTCCCAACTGACGATCCGGGCCGCCAAGGACCTCCTGGCCACGGACACCGCGGACCCGACGCGGCTCGCCGCGTGGGAGCGCGAATCCCGCGGTTCGGCCGACGTCCGGGAGGGCTTGGCCGCCTTCACGGAACGGCGCGCTCCGCGCTTCGCTTGGCCCCGGTAGCCATGCTCGTGGCCGCCATGCTCGTGGCCGCGTGGCCTTGATGGGTTCACTCGGCTCGGGTTTGCTTGGCCGCGCCCGCGAGGTGCTCGGCTCGGGAGGGGTGCCCACCCGCCCACCCGTTGCGTGTGGGTTCGAGGGTTGCGGTTCTTTGGTGACCGGTGGGCCCGGTCCGGCCCGGTGACCATGTCCCGTGGTTTTCCGGAGGTGTGCGCGGCGTGCTGCGGTTGCGGGTCGGGTTGCTTGGGGTTGTGTGCCCGCCCGCTCCACCCGTTGCGGTTGGTGCGGAGGTTGGGGTTTTCAGGCGTGGCGGCGTGACCTGCTCCGGCCCCGCGGCCTCCCGTGTGGCCGGCCGCGGTCGGGTGGGATCGGGGCTTTAGGGGGCGTGGGGGCTGGGGCCGGTTCCTCGGCTCCGTGGACCCCCGGTGTGGGTGGGGATTTCGGGGCAGTGTGGGGCCTGGTCTGGCTCTGTGGCCCTGGTGTGGGTGGCCGGGTCGAGGTGGCGGCGTGGCGTTCGGGGGTGGCCGAGGGAGCCGGACCGGCTTTCCCGGCGCCGGTGGGGCCGCCTGCGGGTGGGTGGGTTGGCCGCGAGAACGAGGCGGGCTTTCCCTGGGTCGCCGAGTTCGGCTGCGGAATGGCGCGTCAGCGCCCACGATGTGGGTGAGACCTCGTGATCGACGTGCGGAGCGCGGAGAGCGGCGGAGCCGCAGGTTTGGGCTTTGTGGCCCGGAGCGAAGCGGAGGGACATGAAGCCCCGAGTGAGGGGCCGCCTTTTTTCTTGGAGGAGCTTGCGGGGGAGAGAAAAAAGGTGGTGTCTCGCGAGCCGGCGACGAAGTCGCCCGACAAGGGCGCTGCGGATTGGCGTGTCAGCGCCCACGATGTGGGTGGGGTTTCGTGATCGACGTGCGGAGCGCGGAGAGCGGCGGAGCCGCAGGTTTGGGCTTTGTGGCCCGGAGCGAAGCGGAGGGACGCGAAGCCCCGAGTGAGGGGCCGCCTTTTTTCTTGGAGGAGCTTGCGGGGGAGAGAAAAAAGGTGGTGCCTCGCGAGCCGGCGACGAAGTCGCCCAAAAAGGGAGAGCCGAGTTGTCTGACAGATCTGCTCATACCGCATTGCTGCGTCGGGCCGCTCGGGTGTTGCCGCAGCGGTTGCCGGAGTTGACGGATCGGCTCGTGGCGGAGCTGCAGGTGCTCGAACCCGCCTATCTGGACGGCGGGGTGCCGCCGGACGAGCTTTGGCAGAGTGCGCACGAGGCGTTGCGGGTCGGAGTGGGCGCGCTCGCCGTGTGGCCGCGCGAGTTGGAGGGCAGCCAATGGGCGTCCGGGCGGCTCGCGCGTCGGCGGGCCGAGCAAGGGGTGCCGCTGGACGCGCTGTTGCACGCCTATCGGCTCGGCGGCGTGTTGTTGTGGCAGACCCTGGTCGAGGTCGCCGCGGAGCAGGAGCCGGACGAGGTACGGCTGTTGGTGCACGTGGCCACGGACGTGTGGAACTTCGTCGATCGGCACGCGAGTGCGATCGCCGACGCCTATCGGCGGGTCGAGACCGAACTGACGAATCGTCATGACGAGCGTGTGCACGCCCTGTTGGACACCCTCCTGGACGGCCGGGCGCCGGCGGCCGATCTCGCCGCCGCCGCCGCCGTGCTCGATCTGCCGGAACGCGGTCGGTACGCCGTGGTCGCGCTGCGCCATCCGCTGCCCGGAACAGGAGTGCACGACACGCCTCGGCGGGCCGCGCCGGGCGGGATTCGGGTGGTCTGGCGGGCCCGCGCGGAGGGGGAGTTCGCGGTCGTTCTGCTGGGCACGGCGGGGTTGGACGAGATTGCGGAAACGTTCGGCCCGGCGGCCGGTTCCCGCGCCGGCATCAGCCCGATCGTCGACGGGCTCGCCGCGCTGGGCCGGGCTCGGCGGCTCGCCGAGATCGCGTTGCGTACCTGTACCGCCGACGGTGAGTGCGCCCGGTTGGACGAGCGGTTGCCCGCCGCGCTGGTCGCCTCGCAGCCCGACCTGGCGCACGACCTCGCGGCGCGCGTACTCGGGCCGATCCTGGCGCTGGACGCGGTCGACCGCGACCTGCTGCTCGGCACACTCGGCGCCTGGCTCGACTCCGGCGGCTCCGCGGTCCGCGCGGGCCGCAGGCTGTTCTGCCACCGCAACACCGTGCTCAATCGGCTGCGCCGGCTGGAACAGCTCACGGGCCGTGAACTCGGCCTGCCGCGCGACCTGGTGGAACTGGCCCTGGCCCTGGACGCGCACCGCCTGAGCACCTGAACCCGGCAGCCGACGCACGCCCGGGCGAAGGTGGACCGGGCGGCGCGCCTACCCGCGCCGCCGACCCCGCGCCCGCGCACCAACCCCGTTCTGTGCCGCTGCACAAGGGCGTTGCCGTCGGGTTGGTCGGTTGCCCCGTTGTGCGGCCGGGATCTGGACTCCCACCGTGGCCCGTGCTGAGATCGCGGTCACTCCAACAGCGGGGGAGGGGTGCGATGGAATCGGGAGCGCTCCTCGTCGAGCGGCTCGAGGTCGTCTACGGGCGGTCGGTGCGGGCCCTGCGCGGCATATCGCTCGATGTGCCGGCGAGCGGCGTGGTGGCGGTACTCGGGGCGAACGGGGCCGGCAAGAGCACGTTGCTCCGGGCCGTCTCCGGGACGCTGGCCCTGCATCGGGGCGCGGTCGCCGCAGGCACCATCCGCTACGCCGGCGAACGGCTCGCGGGTCGTGATCCGGCCCTGATCGTGCGCGCCGGCGTGGTCCAGGTGCCGGAGGGGCGGCGGGTGTTCGCCAACCTCTCGGTGGACGAGAACCTCCAGGCCGGGGCACTGAGCACGCGTGGCTCGACGCTGATCCGGAGCAATCGCGAGCGGGTCTTCGACCTGTTCCCGGTGCTGGCCGAGCGGCGCGCGCAACGCGCCGGACTGTTGTCCGGCGGCGAGCAGCAGATGTTGGCGATCGGGCGGGCGTTGATGGCCTCGCCGCGATTGTTGCTGCTGGACGAGCCGTCGCTGGGTCTGGCGCCGCGGATGGTGGGTCGGATCGCGGGCGTGATTCGGGAGATCGCCGCACAGGGCGTGGCCGTACTGCTCGTCGAGCAGAACGTGACGGTGGCCCTCGATCTCGCCGAGAAGGCCTATGTGCTCGACGTCGGCGAGGTCCGGCTGGCCGGTTCGTCCGCCGACCTCGCGCGCACCGACGAGGTGCGCCGGCTGTACCTCGGCGAGGAGGAGACGGCCGCCCCGGACGCCGCTTCCTCGCCCGCCCGCCCGACCCCGCGCAAGCCGCTTCGGAGGTGGGTGGGATGACCGCCGCCACGACCGTGACCGCCGACGGGCCCGAATTCGACGTGCCCGAGTTGACCGTACGCGCGGTCACCGTGCGCTTCGCCGGCCTGGTCGCGCTGGACGCGGTCGGCTTCACCGTCGCGCCCGGCACGATCCACGCGGTGATCGGCCCGAACGGCGCGGGCAAGTCGACCTGCTTCAACGTGCTCTCCGGGGTGTATCGGGCCGACCGCGGCACCGTGCACCTGGGCGAACACGAGCTGACCAGGCTGCCGCCGCACCGGATCGCCGCGCTGGGCCTGGCCCGTACCTTCCAGAACATCGTGCTCACCCAGGGCACGGTCGCGGACAACCTGCTGCTCGGCCGACACGTGTTGACCGACTCCGGGTTCGCGGCCACCGCGCTGCGGCTGCCCAAGGCCGTCCGCGAGCAGCGGCGGCACCGCGAACGTGCCCGCGAGATCGCCGAGTTCATACACCTCGGCGCGGTCTTCGACACGCCGGTGGGGCTGTTGCCGTACGGCATGCGCAAACGGGTCGAGATGGCCCGCGCGTTGTGCATGGAGCCCAAGGTGCTGCTGCTGGACGAGCCGGTCGCGGGGATGAACGCCGAGGAGCGGGCCGAGACCGCCGACGCGATCGCCTCGATCCGTGAGTCGCTGGGCATCTCGATCGTGCTGGTGGAGCACGACATGGGCCTGGTGATGCGGATCGCCGACGAGGTGACCGTGCTGGACTTCGGCCGCCGGATCGCGAGCGGCGCGCCGGCCGACGTCCAGCGCGACCCGGCGGTGATCCGCGCCTACCTGGGGACCGGCGAGGAGGCCGACGACGAGGTCGCCGGCGGCGTCGCCGCGGACCCCACCGACCGGGAGGTCCCGACATGACCAAGCTCGCCGAGATCATCCTCAACGGCTTCGCCCTCGGGTCCGTGTACGCCCTGATCGCGCTCGGTTTCGTGGTCGTCTTCAAGGCGTCCGGGGTGATCAACTTCGCCCACGCTTCGCTGCTGCTGCTCGGCGGGTTCACCGTCGCCAAGCTGCACGAGGACCTCGGGTTCGCCCTCGCGCTGCTGGTCGCGGTGCTGGTGACGGCCGCGGTGGCCGGACTGGTCGAGGTGCTGTTCATCCGCGGCCTGGGGCGTACCGAGGTGCACACCCTGACCATCCTCACCATCGGCGTGGACATCCTGCTGACCACCGAACTCACCCGCCGGATCGGTTCCGACGTGCTGGGCACGGGTGATCCGTGGAAGGCCGGCGTGCGCGACTGGGGCGGCGTGCACGTCGCCGACGCCCGACTGGCGTGCATCGTGGTGGCGGTGGTGCTGATCGGCGCGTTCTTCGCCGCGTTCCGATTCACCGCGTGGGGCCTGTCGATGCGCGCGGCCGCCGAGGACCGCGAGGCCGCCGCGCTGATGGGCATCCGGTTGGGCCGCGTGCAACTCATCGCGTGGTGCGTCGCGGGCGCGCTGGCCGCGGTCGCGGCGGTGTTCCTGGCCGCGTTCCCCTCGGCCGGCCTGGATCGCTCCACCGGCCAGATCGCGCTCGCCGCGTTCCCGGCGGCGATCCTGGGCGGGATGGACTCGGCGGCCGGCGCGCTGGTGGGCAGCCTCGTGGTGGGCCTGACCGCCGCGCTGATGGCCGGTTACCAGAGCGACATGACCTGGCTCGGCGCCAACCTCGGCGACGTCGCCCCGTACGTCGTGATGCTGCTCGTGTTGATCTGGCGGCCGACCGGCCTGCTCGGCTCGAAGGAGCGTGCCCGTGTCTGACCGCCTGTCCCCGACGGTGCCCAGGCCCGCGAAATCGATGCCGACCCGGCACGCCTCGACCGCCGCCTCGGGACTGCGCCGGCTGGCCCGGCCCGGCGTCCTGGCGGCGGTGGTGCTGGTGCTGCTGGTGCTGCCGTTCTACGTGACCGCGTTCTGGCTGCAGACCGGCCTGTTCGCGATGGCCGCCGCGATCGGCGCGATCGGCCTGAACCTGCTGTCCGGCACCACCGGCCAACTCTCGCTCGGGCACGCGTTCTTCCTGGCGTGCGGCGCCTACGGCTATGTGTGGTTGGCGGGCGACTCGGGCAAGGTCGGTATCCAACAGCTCAGCGGGGCGGGGCTGCCGCCGCTGGTCGCGCTCGTGCTCGCGGTCTTGCTGACCGGCATCGTGGGCGGCCTGTTCAGCCCGATCTCCGGCCGGCTGCGCGGGATGTACCTCGGCGTGGCCACGCTGGCGCTGGTGTTCATCGGACACCACGTCATGCTCAACGCGAAGTCGGTGACCGGCGGGTTCAACGGACGCTCGGTGACCCCGATGGAGTTCGGCGGCTTCACGCTCACCGACGGCGACCCGGACGGCCTGGAGGTGCTCGGCATCCCGTTCGGGCAGCTCGAGCGGCTCTGGTACTTCGCGTTGGTGCTGGTCCTGGTCGCCGCGTGGACCGCGCACAATCTGCTGCGCGGACGTCCGGGCCGGGCGCTGGGCGCGGTGCGCGACAGCGAGATCGCCGCCTCCGTCATGGGAGTTCCGGTGGCCCGCTACCGCTCGGCGGCGTTCGTGGTGTCGTCGATGTACGCGGGTCTGGCCGGCGCGCTGATCGCGATGATCTTCAACCGCGTGGTGCCGGACTACTTCGGGCTCGCGCTGTCCATCGACTATCTCGCGATGATCGTGATCGGCGGTCTCGGCTCGGTCAGCGGCGCCGTGGTGGGCGCGGTGTTCGTGACGATGCTGCCGCAGGTGCTGAGCAAGTACGCGGACACGCTGCCGCTGGTGGTGGCGCCGGGCAGCCCGGACTCCGGGGTGGGACCCGGGGAGGCCGCGCGCTACCTGTACGGCGCGGCGATCGTGCTCGTCCTGCTGTTCGCGCCCGGCGGCCTGGTGGGCCTGCTGCGCGGCCGGCCCGGCGGCGGTCCCGCCGGCCGCCGCACCGCACGACTCGGACGTACCAAGGGCTCCATCCGTACCGGCTCGAAGGGGTAACACAGTGAGGCTCCGGAATGGCGTGCGCGTGGGGGCGGCGCTCGCGGCGCTCGTGCTGGCCGCGACGGCGTGCAGCACCAAGGGTGACGACGACAAGAAGGACAAGCAGTCCGGTGGCGTCAAGACCGGACCAGGGATCACCGATACGACCATCACGCTCGGCGCGCTGACCGACCTGTCCGGTCCGTACGCGCCGCTGGGCAAGAGCATCGTCAACGCGCAGCAGTTGTACGTGGACGAGATCAACGCGCAGGGCGGGATCTGCGGTCGCAAACTGGCCGTGACGGTGCGCGACCACAGCTACGACGTGCAGAAGGCGGTGGCCGCCTACACCGAGATCAAGGGCGGCGTCGCGGGCTTCCCGCAGGTGATCGGCTCGGCCGTGGTCACCGCGTTGCAGGACAGCCTGAAACAGGATCAGATCCTCACCTTCCCGCAGGCGTGGGCCGCGACGCTGCTGAATCGGCGCGAGATCCAGATCGTGGGGACCACGTACGACATCGACATGATCAACGCGATGGACTTCCTGGGCCAGGCCGCCCAGCTCAAGTCCGGGGACAAGGTCGGGCACGTCTACTTCGAGGGCGAGTACGGCGAGAACGCGCTGGCGGGCGCGAAGTTCGCGGCCGGCAAGACCGGCGTGCAGATCGTCGAGCAGAAGATCAAGGCGACCGACACCGATCTCACCGCGCAGATCGCCGCGTTGCGCGGCGCCGGGGTCAAGGCGATCCTGATCAGCGCCGGGCCGACCCAGACCGCGACCCTGGTCGGCTTCGGCGCGGTGGCCGGTTTGCGGGTGCCGGTGCTCACCAGCGCGCCGGGCTTCCACCCCCAGGTGATGGCCAGCGCCGCGGCGGGGGCACTGGAGCAACTCCTGTACGTGGTCAGCGCGGCGCCGGCGATCGGGGCCGACACACCGGCGGTGAAGAAGCTGGCCGCGGACTACAAGGCCAAGTACCCGGACGGGACGCTGGATCAGGGTGTGATCTCCGGATACAACGCGATGAAGATCTTCGGTGAGGACCTGAAGGCGGCGTGTGCCGACAAGGACCTCTCGCACGCCGGGATCATCGCCGCGCACCGCAAGCAGAAGCAGATGGACACCGGGCTCGGCGTGGCGCAGGACTTCTCCGACCCGGCCAAGCCGGCCAGCTACAAGTCGTACATCCTCAAGCCGAGCAAGGCCGCGCCGGGCAACCTGGTGGTGGCCAAGGACGCGTTCGAGGTGCCGGCCGTGCGCGAGTACAAGCTGCCCGCGGCGGGATAGCGGCGCGGTAGGGCGGTGTCGGGGCTCGGGGCCGTGTGCCTCGGGCCCCACCTGCTAGGCCGGGCGGTACGCGGTGCCCGGTCGGAAGGTGAGGGTGATCCGGGCGCCCGGCCGGGCGGTGGCGTCGGCGGTCAGCGCGGCGCCGGTGAGGGTGTGCAGGCGGGCGGTGCCGGTGCCGGCGTGGGCGGCGACGCTCGGGCGGGCCCGGACCGCCGCGAGGGGGCCGTCGGGGCCGGTCATCCGGCTGGGCGGGCCACCGGCGTGGCGCAGTTCGACCACGCCGGGGCCCAGGACCAGGTATTGCAGGTCGTGCACGAGCACCCGACAGGCGACCACCGAGGCGGCCGGGGTGGCCTCGTGCGCGAGGTCGCAGCGGGCCCCGTGCAGTGCGGCGGTCTCGGCGACGGTGTCGGCCAGACAGTCGGTGATGCCCCGGTCCGGGCGGTCGGTCAACCGGGCCAGCAGATGGACGCCCAGCCGGCGCAGGAACCAGTCCATGCCGTGCCCGCACCCGCCCACCGGCTCGGTTTGCGCGGCGGCCACGACCACGGCGGCCTCGGGCGAGGTGAGCGCGAACGCGCGCGCCCCGGAATCGTTTCGCGGGTCGTCGACGACCACCTCGGCATGCACGATGATCAGTGTTGGGGACGAAGGCCCGGTCCGGACAGGGGTGCGGCGTCGATTGGCTCGAACGTGTGGCCGGCGGCCCGGTTCGACCGGCTTGTCGGGCGCGTGTTCGTGGCCGGCGGCGCGGCCGTACGCTGGCGCCCATGACCGACGTGGAGAGCCGACGCAGGATCAACGAGGCGATCAGCTCGATCCGCAGACTGATGAGCAGCCGCCGGCTGGACGCGTTGCACGTGGAGCGCTCCGGCGTGCCGTTGAGCCTGGTCGCGATCGGTGTGCTGCATCGCATCATCGACTTCGGGCCGATCCGGCCGACCGAGTTGGCCGAGCGCGCCGACATCCAACCCGCCGCGCTGAGCCGGCAGATTCGGATCCTGGAGGAGGGCGGCTACACGGTCCGGGTCACCGACCCCGACGACGGCCGGGTCGCGCTCCTGGAGGCCACCGAGCGCGGGCGGGAGGCGTACCGGATGTTCGTGGCCGCCAACGACACGATGCTGGCCCGGCAGTTGGCGGGCTGGACGGCCGAGGAACTCAACGACCTGGCCGACCGGATGCAGCGGTTGGTCGCGGACCTGCGCGGGCCGCTCGACGAGGAGTGAGGACACCGCGCCCGCCTCGCCAGATGATTGACCCTGTTAATTAACCGGGTTAACGTCCGATCATGGCATGGGACTTCAGCACCGACCCCGACGTCGCGGCCGAGCTCGACTGGATGCGCCGGCTGGTGGTCGAGGAGATCGAACCGCTCGACCTGGTCCGGGCCCGGATGAGCGCGGACAACTGGCGGGCGGTCACCGACCCGCTCAAGCAGGCGGTCAAGGACCGCGGCCTGTGGGCCGCGCACCTGGACCCGGCGCTCGGCGGCGGCGGTTTCGGCCAGGTCCGGCTGGCCCTGATGCACGAGATCCTCGGTCGTACGCCGTCCGCCCCGGCGATCTTCGGCAACCAGGCGCCGGACTCGGGCAACGGTGAACTGCTCGCGGTGGGCGCGACCGACGCGCAGAAGGAGCGCTGGTTGTGGCCGCTCCTGGCGGGGCGGCTGACCAGTTCGTTCTCGCTGACCGAGCCGCACACGGCCGGGTCGGATCCGACCGGGATCCGCACCCGGGCGGTGCGGGACGGGGACGAGTGGGTGCTGGACGGGCACAAGTGGTTCGCCTCCAACGCGCGCCGCGCGGACTTCGTGCTGGTCTTCGCGGTCACCGACCCCGAGGCCGAACCGCACCGCCGGGCGTCGATGTTCGTGGTCGAACGGGACACGCCCGGGATGCGGATCGTGCGCGACGTGCACACCATGCACCACCCCTACGACGGCGCCGAGACCGCACACCTGGGCGGTCACGCGGAGATCCGGTTCGAGGGCTGCCGGGTGCCGCACGCGCACCTGATCGGCGCTCCCGGCGACGCGTTCACGCTGGCCCAGAAGCGGCTCAACGCCGGCCGCATCCACCACACCATGCGCTGGATCGGCCAGTGCCGCCGAGCCTTCGACATGCTCTGCGAGCGGGCCCTGTCGCGCCGCTCGCACGGTCGGTTGCTGGCCGAGCACCAACTCGTGCAGCAGATGGTGACCGACTCCACGATCGGCATCGAGGCGTTGCGGCTGATGACCCTCAAGGCCGCGTGGACGTGGGACCACCAGGGTCCGAAGGCGGCCCGGCAGGCGGTCTCCGAGGTCAAGTACTGGGGCGCGAAGGTGCTGCACGACGTGCTGGACCGGGCGATCCAGGTGCACGGCGCGCTGGGCTACTCGACCGACCTGCCGTTGGAGGAGATGTACCGCGTCGCGCGCAACTTCCGGTTGTCCGACGGCGCGGACGAGGTGCACGTCGCGCAGGTCGCCAAGCTCGCGCTGCGCGGCCACACCGCGGTGGAGGGCTGGCCGAGCGAGCACGTCCCGACCCGCCGCGCCGCCGCGGAGGCGCGCTACGCGACCTGGCTGGACCTGCCGTGACGGCGGCGAACCCCGGGGCGCCCGGGACACCGGACGTGCGGGCGCTGACCGCGTGGTCGGTGGCGTGCGGTGTGCTCGCGCCCGGGGTCGAGGTGCGGATCGAGCCGCTGGCGGGCGGGTCGTCGAATCCGACCTACCGGGTCCGGGGCGGCGACGCGGACCTGGTGCTGCGTACGCCGCCCGTACGGGGCGGGTTGCCCACCGCGCACGACATGGACCGCGAATACCGGTTCCAGAACGCGCTGGCGGGCAGCGCGGTGCCGGTCGCGCCGATGGTGGCGTCGTGTTCGGACCCGGCGGTGATCGGGGTGCCGTTCTACCTGATGGGCCGGCTGGACGGGGTCGTGCACGCGCGGGCCGAGACGGTGCGCGCGCTGCCCCCGGACGTCGCCGCGGCGGCGGGCCGGGCGCTGGCCCGGACCCTGGCCGCGCTGCACGCGGTGGATCCGGTCGCGGTGGGACTGGCCTCGTACGCGCGGCCCGAGCCGTATCCGGTACGCCAGTTGCGGCGCTGGCGGCGGCAGTGGGCGGCCTCCGGCGCGGATCCGGTGCCGGTGGTCGACCGAGTACTGGACGTGCTGTCCGAGCGGTTGCCCGACGCGGGTCCGGAGCGGATCGTGCACGGCGACTACAACCTGGCGAACGTGATGTACGAACGGGCCCGCCCGGATCGGGTGCTGGCGGTGCTCGACTGGGAAATGGCCGCGCTCGGGCCGCCGGCGGCGGATCTCGGTCAACTGCTCGCGTACTGGGGTCCGGCCGGCCGGTTGTTGTTCGCCGAACGCGGGGGACATCTGCCGGACGCCAATCCCGGGTTGCCCTCGGCCGGCGAACTGGTCACCGAGTACGCCGAGACCGCTCGGCGATTCGCCGGAATCGAGCTGAACATCCGTCATATCCCGTTCTGGGAAGCCTTCGCGGTGATCAAGCTGGCGATCGTCTGCGCGGGTGCGCTGCGTCGCGGGACGAATCCGTCCGGTGTGCGTCGGGCGCGGATCGTGTCCCTGGTAACCGGTTTGGCAGACATTGCCCAGGACACGCTGAAGGAGTGAGGTTCCGCCTGGAACGAACCCCGAAAATCGGGGCAAATACCTCGATGGTTGTGCGGGGAAAGGTAAAATTATCAAGAACTTCACCCCGGATACGCATGAGTAGCCGGTTGAGGGGCCAAGATTGCAGGTGTTCGCCAGGGAGCGTGGCGAACACCTTGAGACGAGGCGGGCCCGGCCGGGGCGGGCCCGCGTCGTCCCTTCCCGGCAGTGCCGGGGCGTGTCCACACCGCCTCGAGCCGCCCACCCCACCACCGATCGACGGCCCGGCCGACACCCGTGCCGGGACGGCCGGTTCCGGCGCCGGTCAGTACGCGGTGGCCCGCACCCGATCGAGGTCGTCCAGGATCCGCCCGAGGTCCGCGGGCGCGGACACGTAGGCCAACACGGCCCGTTGGAACGCGCTGCGCATCGTGGTCGGCATCAGGTCGGACGCGTCGAAGCGGATCGAGGGCGCGCCGGCCAGCGCGACGCCCAGTCGTCTGGTCACGTCGTCGCGGTAGGCGTCCGGCGACACGTTGGCGTCCGGGGACAGCGCGGTACCGGACTGGACCCAGAGCTCCTGCGCTTGCGTACCGGTGAGGTAGTCGAGCAATTGCCGCGCGGCCGGAGTCGCGTGGAACATCGCCGCGACGTCGCCCGCCACCTCGCGCGGGGAGGGCGTGTCGAAGCCGGGGAAGGCGAACACGTCGTAGTCGCGCCGCGCCCCGGGCGGCGTCCGCGCCGCGTAGCCGCCGGACACGAACGAGGCCTGGTGGTCGAACACGCAACCACCGCGCGCGTCGAGCAGCTCGGCCGACTTGTCGAAGCCGGTCAGCAGGGCGTTGACCGGCCCGCCCAGGACGCTGCCCGGGGTGTTCAGCAACTCGCCCCAGCTCTGCCAGGCGGCCCGGATCTCCGGTGCCTGCCACGAGAGTTGGCCGCGCGCCCAGGCGTCGTAGATGTCCGGGCCCGAGCGGGCCAACACGAGGTCCTCGATCCAGTCGGTGCCGGCCCAGCCCGAGGTGGTGCTGGAGGCCAGTCCCACGCACCACGGGGTCGTCCCGGCGGCGCGCAACCTGGCGGTGGTGGCCTGGAGTTGCGCCCACGAGGTGGGCACCGGCTCGCCCGCGCGGGAGAGTTTGGTGGGATTGAACCAGATCGTGCTCTTGAGCGCGGCCTTGAGCACCACCGCCAACTGCCGACCGTTGACCCGACCCGGGGCCAACCACTCGGGCGCGTAGCCCGGCCGGATCCCGTCCAGCGGGGTCAGCTTGTTCATCTTGTCGTAGTGCAGCAGATCGCCCGGCGAGCTGAGCACCGCGATCTCCGGCGGATCGCCCTCGTCGACCCGACCGGCCAGCACCGCCGCGACATCGCGGGTGCCCTTGAAGCGCACGTCGATGCCGGTCTTCCGCTCGAACGGCGCCACCACGTCCTCGAACGCCTGTTGTTCCCTGCCCTCCCAGGTGCCCAGCACGTGCACCACCCGGGGCGGATCGTCGGCCGCGCACGCCACCGGCGCCAGCGCCGCGCCGAGCAGCAGCAGGGCGCCGAACACCGACCTGGGCCCGCCGGTTCGGGTCACCGCGGCCTCCCGTACTCGAAACGACGGACCAGCAGGCCCGTGAGGGTCAGGACGAGCGCGGCCGCGCACACCACCGGGCCGCCCAGGACGAGCCCGCCGTCGTCGGCGGCCTCCGCCAACGCCTCATCGGCCGCCGCGCGGCCGATGATCAGCGCGTCGGTCAACGCCGTGTCGGCGTCGTCGGCCGCGCCGGACACCCGGTCCGACGCCCGGCCCGTCAGCAGCGCGGTACCGGGCCCGCCGTCCCGGGTGCCACCGGGCGGTGCCTGTGCCCGGGCCCGATCCGCGGCGTCGCGCAGCGCGGTGAGCGCGGTCAGCGCGCGAGCACCCGCCGCGCGCAACGTCGTCGAGCGGTCCTCGGCCAGGGCGGTGGCGATCAGGCCGCCGAACCTGGGATCCGCACCGGCTACGACGCCGTCGATCTCGGCCGCCGACGGCAACGGGTCGGCCAGATCCCGAAACGTCAGGCCCGCCTTCACGTCGGTCGCGCGCGGAACGCCGCCGGAGGCGATGTCCAGCGCCGCGGTGCCGACCACCTCGTGCACGGCGGTACGCGCCTGCCACAGCGCGGACTGCCCGGTGACCCCGCGCCCGGCACCCTCGGCGAGCCGGTCGTGCGTGGTCTGCGCGTGCAGCACGGTCCAGGCGATCAGGGCGGCCAACGCGGCCGCGCCGAGCAGCAGCAGCGGGCTGGTCCGGCGCCGGAAGCGCCGACGCACATAGGCGTGTGCGGCCAGGACGAGCAGCAGCGCCACGAACGCGGTCGCGCCGAACGGGACGGCCACGTACGCGCCTACCCACCAGGTCGAGCGAGCCGCGCGGATGTCGTCCAGGTCCGCCCGGCGCTGCTCGTAGAGACTGGTCACGATCGAGCGCCGCAGGTCGGACGCGTAGAACACGTTGGCCAGGGACAGCGGTCCGTCGCCGCCGGTCTGGGCCAGGCCGACCATGATCGTGTACTCGACCATGAGCGCGTTCACGCCGGTCAGCCGCGTCCGCGCGCTCGTGTCGCTCCGGTGCAAATCCGTGGCCAGGGTGAGGAATTGGTTCGCCCGCTTGACCGCGTCCTGGTAGTCCTGTCCCGGCCCGGTCAACGAGAACGCGCCCGACACCAGGCTCGTCGCGGTCGCCCGGTCGGCCTCGGTCAGCGCGGACGCGGCCTGGTCCAGGGCCAGTAGGCCCGGGATGCGCCGGTCCTTCAGGTCCGCGGTGGTCGCCTCGGAGCGGTCCGCGATCAGCACGGACAGCGTGAACACGGGGATCAGGGCGAGGACCACCAGGAGCGCCAGCGCCACGAGTCGGGCGGGCGTGGTCGAGGGCGGTCGTGGCAGCCGTTTCGGGCGTGGCCTCGGGCGGTTCTTCGGGCGTGGCGCGGTCGGTGCGGGCGTGGTGCTGGACATGGAACGGGCGCCCCCTCGTTCCGATCGGCGATCCGGACAGGCTAGACGCGTGATCGGCCGGTTACCACACGGTGTTCTCCCTTGTGGGGACAGGCGTGGTCGTGCTACGTACGGGACGGTTTCGGCGGGTGCGCCGCGGTTGCGTCTCGGGTTGCTTTCGGTGGTGTACCGCCCGCTCCACCCGTTGCCCTTGGTGCGGAGGCTGGGGTTTCAGGGGCAGCGGGGGAGCCCGCCCGGGCCCGGCGTCCCCCGGTGTGGTTGCCCGCCGTTGGCTGCGGCGGCTACGGATACGGGGCGGGTCTTTCCTGGGCCGCCAAGCCTGGCTGGGGCCCGGCGCGTCAGCGCCCACGACCTCGGCCGACCCCAGTGATCGACGCGCGAAGCGCGGAGAGCGGCGGAGCCGCAGACTCTGACTTCGTGGCCCGGAGCGAAGCGCAGGGACACGAAGTCACGAGCGAGGGGCCGCCTTTTTCTCGGAGGAGCGAAGCGGGGGAGAGAAAAAGGCGGCCCCTCGCGAGCCGGCGACGAAGTCGCCCTACAAGAAGGTGTCCCGCCCCCCATTGACGATCAGGGTTTGCCCCGTGATGTAGCGGGACCCCGGGCCGCACAGGAAGACCGCAGGGGCGCCGATGTCGGTCTCCGGGTCGCCGACCCGGCGCATCGGGACCTTGTCCGCTATCCGTGACTCCATCGTCGGGTCCGCCTCGAACGCGGACGCCAGTGCGGGCGTCACGGCCAGCGGTGCGAGGCCGTTGACCCGGACGCCGCTCGGACCCCATTCGCGGGCCAGCGCCTTGACGAAGCCGCGCTGCGCGCCCTTGACGCCCGCGTAGAAGGACAGGTTGGCGCTGCCGCGCATGCCGGCGGGCGAGGTGAGCAACAACAGCGCGCCGCGCGTCTCGCACAGCCGCGGGTAGGCCGCGTGGGCCACCGTGAACGAACCGGTGAGCGAGACGTCCGCGTGCTCGCGCCACAGTTCGGGACGTGCCCGCTCGAAGTCCACCGGCTCGCTGGAGCGGCGCGAGGTCGCGTTGTGCACCACCGCGTGCAGCCCACCGAACCGGGCCGCGCTCGCCTCGATCGCGGCACGTACCGATGTCGCCGACGTCACGTCGCACTCGGTCGCCCACCCGGTGCCGCCGCGCGCGGTGATCTCCTCGACCACCTCGGCGGCGGACGCGAGCCGGCGCGCGGTCACCACGACGGTGGAACCGGCCGCCGCCAGGGCCAGCGCGATGCCCCTGCCCAGGCCGGCCGCCGCACCCGTCACCAACGCCACGTGTTCGGTCACGGCGTCATCAGCGCTCCTCCGTCGACGATCAGGGTGGTCCCGGTCAGCCGCGCCGCCGCCGGGGCGAGCAGCAGCGACACCGCGTCCGCGACGTCCCGCGCGGTGCTCGGGCCGGGCAGTACCGCCTCGCCCCGGTCCACGTCGGTGCCGCGCAAGTGCTCCGCGCCGTAGGCGAACACGTCCGGGGTGACGATGTTGACGGTGATCCCGTCGACCGCCCAGCGCCGGGCCGCCGACTTGGCCAGCGCGCGCAGCGCCTCGGCGGCGGTGGCCGGCGCTACCAGATCGGCGGCGCCCTCCAGCGCGACGGCGGGCACGACCAAGACGAACCGGCCCCGGCGCGGGGCCAGCAGTTCCCGGGCAACCTGAAGCACCGTCAGGCCGTGCCGGACCGGTTCCTCCGCGAGCCGGTGCCACTCGGCCGCGGTGAGCGTGGCCAACGGCCGGGGCGACAACGCGTCGGCCGGCAGCAGCGTGTACACGAGCACGTCCACCGCGTCGTGTCCGGCCGCGCGCAGGCCCGCCGCGACGACGGTCCGGAACTCGTCCGGGTCCGCCGGCACAGCACGTATGGTCGCCGGCTCCACCCCGCCGCGCGCCGCCGCGATCCGGGCGGCGGCCGGGCCGGGATCGCCCGGATCGCACAGGATCGGCTCGCAACCGTCCGCGGCGAGCCGGTGCGCGACCGCCTCGCCGAGATCGGCCGCACCCACGACGAGCGCAACACGTTCCGTCACGAGACCTCCGAAGGTGGTGATCGACAGCGCGATGGAACCACGGAGTCGTCGAATTGACCATGCGTCAGATCCGACTCGCGGATGGGCCCTCGGGGATCGGTCACCCGCGGCGCGCGCCCTCACCGATCCCGGGTGCGGCGCCGGTCGGAGGCCGGTTCTTCGGCGCGGAGGACATCACCGACGCGGGCGCGGCGCGCCATGTGCCCACGGGAATCCTCGACTTGGACAATCGCCCGTGCGCCCGCGGGGCCGCCGGCGGCGACCGGGGCCGGGCGGCGCGCACCCGCGCGCGTCGGCGCGTGGGTGCACCTCGGCCGAGTGGTTGTCGGCCGGACCCCGTAGCGTCCAGGTGAGGACGCCACGGAGGGTGCACGAGTGTCGAAGACCGCCATCATCGCGCTGCTGGCCGAATTGAACGATGCCGACGGAATGATCTTCGCACGGATCCGGGACGAGATGCCGGCGGCGCTTCGCGATACCGAGGTGCTGCCGCCCTCGGTGGTGCGCGGCGCGCTGCGAGCGGGCGACGACGCCGCGCTGTTCGCCATCGCCGGCAACCTGGGCCTGCCGCGCGGCGCGCTGCCCGAGTTGTACACCGGCCCCGCGCTGCCGACCCTGCGCGCGCTGCGCGCGCTCGCGCCCGGGAATCCGCGCGCCTACACCGAGGCCACCCGCGGGATCCGCGAATCGATGGCCCGGCACCTGGGCGGTTCGGCACCGGCGTGGGGCCGACTGCTCGCGTCGCTGCCCACCTTCGCGGGGCCGTTGAGCGCGGCGATCGAGGCGGCGGGCGCGGGCGAGGGCGCACCCGGCCTGCGCGTACCGGTCGAACTGCGGGTGGAATTCCGCCACCTGCTGCTGCTCGCGCCGCCGGCATGCCTGGCCGAACTCCTGCCCGCGCTGCCTCCGTACCTCGTGCGCGACCTGCTTCGGTTCGGCGCCCGGGTGCCGGACGCCGTGCTCGCCGACGTGATCGCCCGGGCCACCCCCGCGCAGTGCCTGGCGCTGGCCCGGGCCCGGCGGACCCGGCCCGAGGTGGCCGGCGCGCTGCTCACCCTGGCGGACCCGGCGACGAACGCGGCGCTCTACCTCAACCCGCGTACCGGGCAGGCGATTCGGGCCCGGATCATGGCGTCCTCGACGCCGCTGCACCCGAGTCTGGTGGAACGGGTGTGCAACGACTGGGCGAGCACGATCCGGTTGCCCGCGCTGTGGTCGGGCGATCCGCTCCTGGTGCGCGCCGCGCTGCTCAACCGCGAAGCGATGACCATCACCCTGCCCGAGTGCCTGACCATCTGGCAGGACAAGGGCATCGAGGGGCTGCGCGCGCACCTGCGGACCCTCCCGCCGCGCGGGGACGGCACCCGACCGCGGGTGTTCCGAAGGCCGCGCTATCGCTCGCTGTTGCTGATCGCCCTGCTGCGGCTGTACGAGTGCGCCGGAGTTCGCGCCGCGCTGGACCTGCTGGAGGAACTGGAGCCGGAACCCCGGTTGGCCGACCGCTGTCGGGAACTGCTGACATCGCCCGCCGCGGACACCGAACTGCGCGCGTGGATCGCCAGGTCGATCGGCGACCCACCGCTGGTCCGGCGCCTGCGCCGGTACGTGCCCGCCTTCGAGTGGCCGATGCTGGAGACGAGTACCCCCGATTGGGCGCGGATCGGCCGAGCGCACCGCCGCAGCGCGTTCCCGCCCCGGTCGTTGGCGCTGTTGGCCGAACAGGACGGCTGTCCGGACGAGTTGCGCCGCGAGATCGAATTCGGCCCGCCCTCGGAGGAGATGAGCCGGTGCGGGCCCTGGCCGGCCCCCGTCCAGTGGTGGGACCCGAGGTCGCGGCGGCGCGGCGACGCCGGGTTCCGGATCGCGAGCGACCTGGCCGCCGGCCGACTGCCGATCGCCGAGGTTCTGACCGGTCAGCGGGCCACCGTGGCCGCGGAACTGCTCGGGCTGCGCGAGAGGATCCTTCCCGACAGCCGGACGGCCTGCGAACTCCGGGACGGATTCCGCGAACTGATCGACAGTCAGGTGGAACCGGCGGACCGCGCGGCCTTCGCGGCGGTCGCCCTGCGCCTGCTCCCGCACTTCGAGGGAAGTCTGGCCGAACTGGTCGCCACCGCGGCCGGTGCCGCCCGCGGCTGACCCGTACGTCCGTCCCGTACCGCTCGCCCCCCGGCGGACCACTACCCTTCGTCCCCCGGGCGGGCCACCACCGTCGTTCCCCGGCGGGCCCCACCGTACGTCTTCGTGTGTGCCGCCACGCTTCGTCCCCGAGTGGGCCACGACTCCCGAGAGGGCATCCGACATGCACTATGCCTCCGCGTTCGCGCTGCTCGCCGCGCTGGACAACGCCGACGGCGAGGTGTTCGCCCGGGTCCGCGGGACCTACGCCCCGCACCTGGGCGAGACACGCGGACTCCCGGCCGCGCTGATCACCTCGGTGATCCGATACGGCACCGGTGCCGACCTGATCCTGGCCGCGACGCGCAACCCGAACATCCGGGTGACCACCGAGGTGCTCGCCGAGGCGCGACCCGCCATCGCGGCGCTGCGCTTCCTCCGACACTGCGCCGCGCACGACGCCTTCTCCTACCTGCGGCCGACCACCGAGGTGACCGCGCTCCTGGAGCGGCACCTGGGGGCCGACCCGCGCGCGTGGTCCCGGCTGTTGGCGCTGCTGCCCGACTGCCAGGGCACCGTGGCCGAACTCGTCGAGGCGGCCGGCGCCGGCGAGGGCGGCACCGAGGCGATCCCGGCCCCGCCGCGCACGGTGGCCACCGAGTGGCGCCAACTGCTGTTGTCGGCCCGCCCCGAGCTGCTGACCGCGCTCGTGCCGCACCTGCGCCCACGCACGATGCGCGACCTCGTGCACTTCGGCGCCCTGCTGCCGGGGCCGATCGTCACCGAGGTGGTGCGCCGCGCGACGCCGAAGCAGCGGCTCGCGCTGGCCACCGCGGGATCGGTGCGCCCCGAGGCGTACGACGCGCTGATCGACCTGGGCGATCCGGAGGTGAACGCGGCCGTCTACAACAACCCCAGGGTGGGCGACCGCGAGCGGAACCGGATCATGGCCGCCGCCGGCACCGTCCCGCTCGACCCGGACACGAGGTCGCGGGCGCTTCGGGTGGGCAACACCCGCTACCGGCGCCCCGGGGTGTGGTCCGGCGATCCGGCGCTCGTGCGGGCCGCGCTGTTGCGGGTGCGGCAGGCGAACACGAGTGTGTCCACCTGTATCCAGACGTGGGAGCGGGGCGGGATGCCGGCGCTGCGCCCGCTGTTCCGCGACACCTTCGGGAACAGGCGGCAGCACGAGCCGTTCGTGGTGCCCGTGCATCGTGCGGTCCTGCTCGGCGCGCTGCTCGCCCTGTGGGATCGGCACGGCGTCGCGGCGGCGGCGAGCCTGGTCGAGGATCTGCCGCTGCGGGAGGGGCCGGCGGCGAAGCTGCGCGCGATGTTCGAGGCCGGCGACGACGGCCGCGCGCGGCTGCGGGCCGAGTACGAGAGCGGCCTCGCCCGACGGTCGCCCCGGTCGGACCCCCCGGGTGTGCCGCGGGGCTTCCTGATCGGCGCGCCCTGGGATCCGCGGGCCGCCTGGTCGGCCCTGGAGGCCGCGCACGCCCGGACGCCGCTGCCGGCCGCGACCGCGCGCCACCTGACCGCGCTCCCGGACTGTCCGGCCCCGATCGCCGAGGCCGCCGACGACGGCGAGGCGCTGCGCGAGCGGTGGCCGGTGGGCGGCGGATGGCGTCGGATGTACCCGCACGACGACATCCACACGAAGGAGGTGCGTCGGCTGCGTGTCGAGCTGACGAAGATTCCGGATCTGGCCGAGCGGGTGTTCACCGCCGCCACGCCCGCCGAGCGGGCGCTGGAGCTGTACGACCGGATCCAGCGCTACGCGCCCGAACCGGAGTTGGCCGCCGCGCAGCGCGCGCGGATGCCCGAGTACATCCGCGAATACCTGGGTGAGGGCCTGGAGGCCCGGGTGATCGCCGCGCGGATGGCCCCTTCGTTCGCCGGGACACTGCCCGAGCTGTTCGCCACCGCGGCTGCCGCGGCCGGCTGAACGGGCCCGTGCCGGGGTCGGAAAAGCGTTGGTGCGGACGGCCGAATCGGGGTACCGATGCACACGTGACGGATGAGCGCGTACTGACGTGGCAGGTGACCGAGAGCGGCGGGCAGGAGACCTCGTGGGTCGAGTTGGGGGAGTCGTGGCTCTCCGCGCGGGGCGAGGCCCTGGGCACGACGCCGCGGTCGTACCGGCTCACCTACCAGCTCGAGACGGGACAGGACTACGTGACCACCCGATTGCGGGTGGTCGCGCAGGGTGCGGGCGAGACCAGACGGCTGGACCTGCGGCGCACCGCCGACGGCTGGACGGCGGACGGCGTGCCCAGACCGGACCTGGCCGACGCGCTCGACTGCGACCTGGGCCTGTGTCCGCTCACCAACACGATGCCGATCCTGCGTCACGGGCTGCACGAGGAGGCCGGCCGGCACCGCTTCCTGATGGCCTTCGTGGCCGTGCCGGAGTTGGTGGTGGCGCCGTCCTGGCAGACGTACACGCACCTGGGCGTGGAACCCGAGGGGGCTCGGGTGCGCTACGAGTCCGGTGATTTCCGCAGCGATCTGCTCGTGGACCGGGAGGGATTGGTGGTGGACTATCCGCAGTTGGCCACCCGAATCTGAGCGCGGCGGGCCCCCGATCGACGGTGGATCAACCGCCGTCGGAGCGGCGAAATCCGGGCCGCCGACGGCACTGCCGGTGATCATGGCCGTAACAGTCCTGTTGCTCTTGTCGTCCTGCTGTGAAGGCTTTGGCCGGATTCCATAAAATTCGGTCCCATGAGCTCCTCCTCGGACGCAGCGTCCCCGCTGCCCGCCCGCACTCCAGGTCTGCCCACCCGGGTGCCGCAACCCCGTCAGGGCGGACGGCACCGTCGGCCCGATTCCCACGAACTCCCGGAGGCCGCCAAACCGTTGATTCTCGCCGTGCCCGGCCCCGCGAACGCCGACCTGCTCGCCCTGGTGAGCGAGGTCGCGTTGTTGGCCGGCGCGGATCTGCCCGGACTCGACATCCGGCCGGTGGTGATAGAGGAGGACGGCACCGACCTCGCCGCCGTCCTGCGCGGCGCGCCGTCGGCGGTCGTCGTCCCGCTCCTGCTCGGTCCCGACGCCGAGGCCGCGGCCCGGACCGAGGCCGTTCTGGCCGCCGCGGAAGGCGAGTTCCTGCGCTGCGGCGTGCTCGGTCCGCACCCGCTGCTGGCCGAGGTACTGCACGAGCGGTTGTCCGAGGCCGGCCTGGCCCGGGCCGACCGGGCCCGTCTGTTCAGCGTCGCCACCGCCGCCGAGGGGATCGTGCTGGTCACCGACGGTGGTCCGGAGGCGGTCGCCGCGGCGGAGGTGACCGGTGTGCTGCTCGCGGCCCGACTCGCGTTGCCGGTGATGACCGCCGACCTGGGCGACCCGAAGACGGTGTCGGTCGCCGCCGAGCGGCTGCGCGAGATGGGCGCGGCCTCGATAGCACTCGCGCCGCACGTGCTCGGTCCCGATGTCGAGACCGGTCGGATCGCCGAGGTCGCGGCCCAGGCCGGGTGTACGGCGGCCGAGCCGATCGGCGCGCACACCTCGGTGGCGAAGCTGATCCTGCACAAGTACCTGGAGGCCTGCGGCTAGGGCCCATGCCGGGCGGCGCGGACCAGCCGAGATCCCCGGGACAGGCCCCGATCCTGTCCCCACCCGGGATTCGGCCGCGCGCGGCTCGCGAGGCGGCGCATGGCTCCCCCCGTGCCATGCGCCGCCGATTCGGGGTGCCCCCGGGCCACCCTGTGGACCCGGACGGGCGAGTGATCCCACGCGCGCCGCGGCCCTCGACGTCCCGGGTAAGGCCGGGCGGATCAGGGGTTGGCCGGTCACGAGCGGGCTGGAAGAGTTCCGCCAATCGGCGGCTCTTTCGCTGCGGCGCTCGGCTGGGGGGAATACGCGGCCATGGATACGTCACGCAAGAGATACGGCGCCGCGATCGCGCTGGTGGCGCTCGGTCTGCTGGCAGGGCTGATCACCCTGGTCTGGGACTCGAGCCGGACCGAGGACGGCGCGCGCAAGGACTCGGCCGCCTCGGCGCCCACCGCTCCCGCTCCCACGGCAGCGGCCCCGGGCAGGCAGCCGATGACCCTCACCCTGACCACCACGGGCGACGTGCTCGCCTACCCGACGATCATCGCCCAGTCCGAGCGGGACGCCGGCGGCTCCGGGAACGACTTCCACAAGATCTTCGCGGACGTGGTGCCGCTGGTGCAGCAGGCCGACCTGGCGCTGTGTCACATGGAGACCCCATACGCCCCGCCCGAGGGGCCGTTCACCGGCTACCCGATCTTCGCCGCGCCGCCGCAGATCGCCCGCACGCTCGCGGACACCGGCTACGACGGTTGCTCGACCGCGTCCAACCACACCCTCGACGGCGGCTTCAAGGGGGTCCAGCGCACGCTGGACACGCTGGACGCGGCGGGTGTGCGGCACGCGGGCAGCGCGCGCAGCGAGCAGGAGGCCGCGCCGACCATCCTGGACGTCAAGGGCGTCAAGGTCGCGCACCTGTCCTGGACGTACGACACCAACGGGATTCCGCTGCCCGAGGGCAAGCCGTGGTCGGTCAACGTGATCGACAAGCAGCGGATGATCGCCCAGGCCCGGGCCGCTCGGGCCGACGGCGCCGAGCTGGTCCTGTTGAGCGTGCACTGGGGGACCGAGTGGCAGCGCGAGCCGGACGAGCAACAGCGCACCTTGGCACGGGAGTTGACCGCTTCGACGAACAACGGCGGCAAGGACTTCGACCTGATCATCGGCACGCACAACCACGTGCCGCAGGCCTACGAGAAGGTCAACGGCACGTGGGTGATCTACGGGATGGGCGACCAACTCGCCAACTTCCCGGACAAGCCGCGCGGCAACTACAGCTCGGCCGGGCTGTTCACCTTCTCCCGGGACGCGGCGGGCGCGTGGAGCGTGACCGATGCGCGGTTCCGCCCGCTGTACTCGCACCCCGGGCCGCCGTTTCGCATCCTGGACGTGAACAAGGCGCTGGCCGACCCGAGCACGCCCGCCGACACCCGGGCGCTGCTGGAGGCCGCGCACTCCGGCGTGGTGGACGCGGTGCTCTCCGAGGGAGCGGCCGGGGCGGGGCTCATCGAGTCGAAGTAGGGCGGCGCACGGGCGCGGTGCGGTCGGCCGGCCGCGCGCGTTGTGTCAGGACGTCGGGAGGGCGTCCCAGAAGGCCAGTTCGTAGCTCTGCATCAGGCGGGCGGCGGTCTTGGCGCCCTCCTGGTCGTCGCCCGCGTCCAGTCCGGTCTGCAACAGGGTCAGCGCGGCGTCCTCGAAGCCCGGGGGCAGTTCCGCGAAGAAGCCGAAGAACGCGACCTGATCCTCGGTCAACTCGTGATGGGTGCGCAGCGCCCGTGCGAACCGCTCGCAATAGCCGCCCCAGAAGCCGAAGTTGGCCAACAGCGCGAGGGCCACCTCGGCGCGCGAGCCGAACTGGGCGAGCCAGGCCAGGTGATGCGGGTAGCCCTGGGCGGCGGCGTTCGGCGCGTACCCGAGCAGATCGGCGGCGGTCAGGCCGACCGCCTCCGCGTACGGCATCAGCAGCTGCAACGCCCGACCCTCGCCGCCGGCCAGGGCCAGGAACAGCGGCGCGGCCTCCGGGAAGCGGGCCGCGAGCAACGCGAACGAGCGCCGATCACTGAGGATGATCCGATACTCCTCGCCGGCGATCCGACGCAGTGCGTCGGCCTCCACCGGCCCGGCCTCGGCCCGGTCCACGAATCGGTTCGTGGATCCCGCGGTCAGGTCCTGTACGACCTGGGTGTAGAGCATCCGTGCGTCCATCGTGCCACCGTTCGACTCGTCGATTCCTGATCGCCGGCCTCCGCCGCGCGAGTCCTATCTCTCCCCGGGAACGGGCCGGTCCACTCCCGCCAGGGCGGCTCGGGCGGCCCGAATGGGTACACCCACCGAAGGGCCGAGCGCGCCACGCGGACGGCCCGTCAGCCGTCGGGCCGACCCCGATCCCGGCCCCGCCGGCGGGATCCGCGAACGCCTGACCAATCGGAATGCGCGTGGTTAAGCTCTGGCGGCACGGGCGACGGAGGAGCGGGTGTGGCCGAGGACGAGAGGGCGCTGCCCAAGGAACTCCGGGACGTCCTGCGCGAGTCCGGCCGGCGGTTGGGCTACGACCGCGGCGACGCGCTGTTCATGGAGGGCGACCACCCCCGTCACGTGGTGCTGATCGAGCACGGGCAGGTCAAGATCGAGCGGGCGACCTCGGACGGTTCGGCGGTCACCATCGCGGTACGCGGACCGGGCGAGCTGGTCGGTGAGCTCGCCTGCATCGACGGGCGGGGCCGGTCCGCGACCGTGGTCGCGCTGGGCCCGGTGGTGGCGGTACTGGTGCCGCTGTCCCGGTTTCGCGAACTGCTCAACACGAACGCTCCGTTGGTGTACGCGGTGTTGATCCGCACGGTGTCCCGGATCCGCGAGTCGGACCGCTGGCGGGTGGAGTACGGCGCGCTGGCCACCGGCCGCCGGGTGGCCCGGGCGTTGGCGGATCGCACCCTGGGCAGCGCCGAGGGGCCGTACGTGATCCGTACCACGCAGCAGGAACTCGCCGACGCGATCGGCATCTCGCGCGAATCCGTGGTTCGGGCGCTGCGCGTGTTGTACGAGTCCGGGCTGGTGCGGACCCGACGCGGCAGCATCGTGGTGCCCGATCCGCCCGCGTTGCGCGAATGGGCCGACGGATAACGCGTTGTGTGTCATCTGACGCGTACAACCGGCCGCCGTCGGAGTACTCCTTGAGGGGCGGGGAGCGAGGCGCGCGAGCGCACGGCGCGGTAGGCGGTAGGGGGATCTTGTGGGAGCCAAGTCGCGATACATGTCGATCCTGGTGCTCGACGTCGAGCGATTCGGCCGGCGTTCGGACGTGACGCAGGAGTGGGTGCGCGGGCGGCTGTACGAACTGCTGCACTCCGCGCTCGAATCGGCGGGCATCGCGTGGGACGCGTGCGTGGTCGAGGACCGCGGCGACGGCGCGATCCTGCTGATCCCGGCGAACGTGCCCAAGGAGGACCTGACCGATCTGTTCATCGACCGGTTGCACGCCGGGCTGCGCAACCACGACCGGCATGCCAGCGACGAGGCGCGGATCCGGCTGCGGGTGTCCCTGCACGCGGGCGATGTCGTGCAGGACATCCGCGGTTGGTCGGGCAGCGCGATCAACACCGCCTGCCGACTGGTCAACGCGGACCCGCTGCGCGAGGTGCTGGCCGCCGCCGAGCGCGCCTGTCTGGCGCTGATCGTGTCCGGTTCGTGGCACGAGGCGGTGGTCGTCCCGGAGCGTGGCGGCCTGGAGAGCGCGGCCTACGGGGAGGTGCACGTGCGAGCCAAGGAGGTCGACGAGACCGCGTGGGTGTACGTGCCCGGATATCAACGTCCACCCGCCACGGATACCGATCAACCGGTGAGCCCGCCCAAGACGCGGAAGACGACTGTCCGGCGCGGGGGGCTGGACAGGGGCTTCAGTTTCGACGGCGAGGTCAGCCGACCTCGGTGACGTGGTGGGTGGAGACGCACTCGGGGCGCCGGGTCGTGCGGGCCGACCGATGGGGGCGGTTCCGACCGGCGCTCGGCGGCCGGTGCCCGCGGACCTGGGAGGGAGAGGCCCGGGGGCACTCGGCACGCCGACGGGCGGTCGTGTCCCCACGCGCGGGGACGCGACCGCCGGTCGGTCATCACCGCCCGGCCGGGCCGGGCGTGCCGGTTGCGCCGGGCGGGTCCGGCGGGCGTGGCAGGCCCGGCGGGCCGGTCAGGAGGCGGGCGGCATCAGCACGGTGTCGACGAGGTACACGGTCGCGTTGCCGGTCTGCACGTTGCCGCAGACCACCTTCGAGGCGCCGTTGACGGTGTAGGTCTCGCCCGAGCCCTTGGTGGTGAGCGACTGCTTCTCCAGCGTCTCGAACGAGCCGTTGTTCAGCTCGGCGGGCGCGAGCCGCCGGCCGACGACGTGGTAGGTCAGGATCTCGGTGAGCATCGCCTTGTCGGCCAGAACCTTGTCCAGGGTCTCCTTGGGGAGCTTGGCGAACGCGTCGTTGGTCGGCGCGAACACGGTGATGTTCCGCGCGGTGTTGAGGGTGTCCACCAGCCCGGCCGTCTGAACGGCGGTCACCAGGGTGGACAACACCGGGTTGTGCGACGCGGCGGTGGCGACCGGGTCCATGGCCATGCCGGTGAAGCTGCCCGCGCCGGTGGCGGGTACCGCCGAACACGCGCTGCCGAACGGCGCCGAGGCCGGGCTCGGGCCACCGGGCGCGCCGGCGGCCGACGAGGGGGAACCGGCCGACGAGGGCGCCGCGGCCGGCGCGGAGGTCTCCGTCTTCTTGGCCGAGTCGTCCTTGTCGTCGCTGCCGCACGCGGCCAGCGGAATCGCGAGCGCGGCCACGGTCGCGACGGCGGCGATGGTGCGGGGAAGACGGATGTTGCTCATCAGGGGCTTCCTTCTTGAGGCGTGGGGCGTGGGGCGTGGGGCGTGAGGCGTGAGGCGTGAGGCGTGAGGCGTGAGGCGTGAGGCGTCGATGCGTGAGGCATGACGCGTGAAAGGTGAGAAGCGGGGCGCCGGGCTCGGGCGCCGGGCTTGCAGCTCGGGGCGGTTGGTCAGGCGACGGTGACCACCACCGAATGCCGGCCGGTGGCGCCGTCCGGCACCGTGCCGACCCGCTTGTCGGTCTGTACGGCGCCGCCGCCGTCGGTGGCGCGGACCTCGATCCGGTGCGAGCCCGCCGTGGTCGGCGTCCACTCCCACATCCACTGGCACCAGGTGTCGGTGCTCGGCACCTCGGCGAGCCGGGCGGGTTGCCACGGGCCGCCGTCCACGCCGACCTCGACGGCGGACACGCCCCGGTGTTGGGCCCACGCGATGCCCGCGACCGGCACCGGTGTGCCGACCCGAAGGCGGGCGAACGGCTTCGGGGTGTCGATCCGCGACTGGGTCTTGATCGGCGCCTCCCGCGACCACGTGCGCTTGACCCAGTAGGCGTCGTACGCGGCGAACGTGGTCAGTTCGAGGTCCTCGAGCCACTTGCACGCGGACACGTAGCCGTACAGCCCGGGCACCACCATCCGGACCGGATAGCCGTGTTCGAACGGCAGCGGTTCGCCGTTCATGCCGATCGCGAGCAGCGCGTCCCGCCCGTCCATCGCGACCTCGACAGGCGTCCCGAGGGTCATTCCGTCGGTGGAACGGGAGACGAGTTGATCGGCGGGGCCGCCGCGCGAGGGCGGCCGTACGCCCGCTTCCCGAAGCAGGTCCGCGAGTCGTACGCCGATCCACCGAGCCGTGCCCGTGTATGGGCCGCCGACCTCGTTCGACACACAGGTCAGGGTGATGTCGCGCTCGATCAGCGGGCGCCGGAGCAGGTCGTGGTAGGAGAAGGTCAAGGGCGTACGCACGCCCTTGCCGTGAATTCGCAGCGACCAGTTCTCCACGTTCACCCGCGGCACCACGAGAGCGGTGTCCACTCGATAGAAGTCCGCGTTGGCGGTGGTGAACGAGGACAGGCCGGGCAACCGCAGATCCGTGCCGGGCGACAGCGGCGGGGCCGGTTCGGCGGGCGGGGGCAGTCGGATCCGGTCGCGGAACGCGGCGATCGAGGCCCGCTTTCGGTCGCCGACGATCCGGCCGGCGGTGCCGGACACCGCGGCGCCCAGGGCCACCGCGCCGGCGGTGATCAGGAAGGCCCGGCGGTCGAACGCGCGATCCTCCGCACGCGCCCGGACCACCGGTTCGGTCAGCCGGCACAGCGCGGCCGCCCCGGCGACCCCGCCGAGCAGGGACGGCACGGTGTCCGCGAGACCGGCGCCGGCCCGGTGGTAGGCGGCGAACGCGCCGAGCAGCCCGAAGGCGAACACGGCCGCCATCGCCGTGCGACGCAGTCGCAGCGACAACACGCCGAGACCGAGCGCGATCAGCGCGAGGATCACCAGGATCCCGCATTGCAGTACCGACTTGTCGCTGTCGCCGAATTCCCGGACGGCCCAGTCCTTGACCGCCGGGGGAGTGCGGTCGACGACCGCTCCCCCGACGGCCGGAAGGGGACCCGCCTCGGGCCGGACGAACGCGGCGCCCAGTCCGGCGACGGCCAGCGCCGCGCCGGCGGACAGCAGTCCGCTCAGCGCGCCCGCTCCGGCCCGCGTCCATCGGTGAGTTCTGATTCCCTTCACGTCGGGCCATTCGCGGCCGACGGTCGTGCGGATTGGTCGTTCACCGCATCGGGTCGGGCCGACCCGATCGAGGGGCCCGGGTGGATCGGGACCGACCCCCGTCGATCGGAAATCGACCGGCGCGGGCACCAATCCGTTCGACGTTCGGCACCGAATATGGGGCGGACGCCGGTGTGACGCGGTTCGATCCGAGCCTCACCCGGTGCCGGACGGACGCGTGGTTCGGGAGTGCTCGGGCACCCCCGCCCCGCGCGACGTCCTCGGGCCGGCGCGAGGGGGAGTGGGACATGGGCGATCGGTACGGGCACCGCCGCCGGGGCGGGTGCGGGGCCGCGGGCGGATCCGGGCTCGGGGCCGGCAGCGACAGTGGCACCGCCGCCGGCGCCGGGCGTGGCGGCGGGAGGCATGGCCTCGGGATCCGCGGCCTCGGGGTCCATGGCGTCGGGGTCCGTGGCGTCGAGATGCGCGGATTCGGGATGCCCGGCTCCGGGTTGTGCGGTTACGCGGCGCGGGTCGTCGGGGGCCCTGGTGTCGGGATGTGTGGTGAGGACGGGTGAGGACCGCCGTGCACATCGCCTCGTCGGGTGGTCGCGGGCCGACCCTGGAGGATCGGCTCGCGAGTGTGGCGCAGGGGGATCAGGAGGCCTTCGCGGTCGTGTACGACGCGGTGATCGGCGCGGTGCTCGGGGTCGCGCGCCGGGTGGTCCGCGATCCCGCGCAATCGGAGGAGGTGGCGCAGGAGGTGTTGCTCGACGTGTGGCGCACCGCCGCCCGCTTCCGGCCCGACAAGGGCAGCGCGATGGCCTGGATCCTGACCATGGCGCACCGCCGCGCGGTCGATCGGGTGCGCTCGGCCCAGGCGGCCACCGATCGCGAACAACGCACCGCGGTACGCGACCACACGCCCGAGTACGACCAGGTGACCGAGGAGGTCGAGGCCCGACTCGAACGCGAGCAGGTGCGGCGTTGCCTGCGCACCCTGACCGAGCTGCAGCGGCAGTCGGTGACCCTGGCGTACTACCGAGGCTGTACCCATCGTGAGGTGGCCGGCCTCCTGGACGTGCCGTTGGGCACGATCAAGACCCGCCTGCGGGACGGCCTGATCCGCCTGCGCGACTGCCTGGGAGTGGGCACATGACCCCCGCCGACCTGCACACGATGACCGGGGCGTACGCCGTGCACGCCCTCGATGAGGACGAACAGCGGGAATTCGAGCAGCACTTGACCGTATGCCCGGCCTGCGCGCAGGAGGTTCGGGAGTTTCGGGAGACCGCCGCGCGGCTGGCCTCGGCGGTTGCCGAGACGCCGTCCGCGGAACTCAGGCGGCGGGTGCTGGACGGCATTGTGACCGTACGTCAACTGCCGCCCGAGGTGCCCGTGCGACCGCCGGTCGTGGGGACCGCGCCGCGTCGGGTCCGGCGCTTCACGGCATTCGTGCTCGCCGCGTGCCTGGCCGCGCTCGGCGCGCTCGGCGGTGTCGCGATCGACCAGTACCGGGACGCCCGCGAGGCCGAGCGCGCGGTGAGTTCGGAGCGCGAGCGCGGTGCGCGGATCGAGGCGGTGCTCGCCGCGCCGGACGCGGTCCAGGCGTCGGCGCCGGTGGCCGGCGGCGGTACGGCGCGGGTGATCGTGTCCCGCGCGCTCGACCGGACGGTGCTGCTGATGTCCGGCCTGCCGACGTTGCCGGACGCGCGGGTGTATCAGGGCTGGTACAACGACAACGGCCGCATGCGTTCGATCGGGGTGATCCGGCCCGGTACGGCGTTGCTCGCGCCGGCGGTCGAGCGGGCGTCGGGGGTCGGGGTCACGGTGGAGCCGCCGGGCGGATCGGCGGAGCCGAGCGGGGAGCCGATCGTGCTGCTGGACTTTCCGGCGTGACGGGCGCGATGGGGTCGGCCTTGCTCTCGCCGAGCGCGAAGGACGCGGGGCGGGGCGGGCGTGATGGCCGGGTCGGAGATGATGGATGTGACGGCTATGACGGGTGTGACGGCCGGGTCGCGTCGGGTTCGCCGCGGTGATCCGGCGAACCGATTCCGCGGGCCGTGCGCGGGCCGCGGGCCGGCCCGGCGGCTGCGCGGCGGAGCTCGGCGAACACTGGGAGTGGTCGCGGGGGTGATCGGAACTTGATTTGTTCTCGGCCGTGTTCGAGGATTTCCAGTCATGGGACCTCTCAAGCCGGATATCGCCGAACTGATCTTTGGATTCATCACCTTTGTCCTGGTCTTCGCGGTGTTGGCGAAGATCCTGCTGCCGCGCATCGCGGACACGATCGCCAAGCGGCACAAGGCGCTCGAAGGCGGTTTCGATCGGGCGGCGGAGCTCCAGGCGGAGAGTGAGGCCGCGCTGGCCGAACTGCGCGCGCAGATTGTCGAGACCCGCAAGGAGGCCGCGCTGGTCCGGCAGCAGGCTTCCGAGGAGGGGGCCCGGCTGATCGCCGAGGCGCGCGCCGAGGGGCAGCGGATCAAGGACGAGCTGGTCACCTCCGGCCACGAGCGGCTGGACGCGGACATCGCGCTGGCGAGTGCGTCGCTGCACGCGGAGCTGGGCCTGATCGGCACGGAGCTGGCGGGCAAGGTGCTCGGCGAGCCGGTCGGCACGCTGGTGGCCGACAGCGACGTGATCGAGCGCTTCCTGGCGGAGCTGGCCGCGCTGGACGCGGAGCAGGGCGGCGACGGTTCGGCGCACAAGGGCTGACCGAACGGCTTCGAGAGTGGCCGGCCCGGGGATCGACTCCCGGGGCCGGCCACTTTCGCGTTCGGGGGCTTCGGTCCGAGCGGCGTCGGGCCGGGTCGGGGCGGGCTCGCGCCCGCCCCGACCCGGCCCGATCGGTCAGCCTCGGTAGTCCGGGTCCGGCTCGAACTCCGGGTAGTACTCCGGCTCCGGTTCGAAGTCCGGCTCGTAGTCGTTCTGGTAGTCGGGCTGGTAGTCCGGCAGCGGTTCGCGGATCAGCTCGGGCACCGGTTCCCGGGTGAGTTCGGCGGCAGGCGCGGGCGCGGGCGCCGGCCTGGACGCGGCCGAGGGCGCGGGTGCGGGTGCGGGTGCCGGTACGGAAGCGGGCGCCGGCGCGGCGCCGGCCGCCGTGGAGCCGGCCAGCGTGTCCAGGATCGGCTGACCGTACTTGGCCAGCTTGTTCTCGCCGATGCCGCTGATCGTGCCCAGCTCGGCCAGGGTGCTCGGCCGGGTGCCGGCGATCTCGCGCAGCGTCGCGTCGTGGAAGATCACGTACGCCGGCACGCCTTGCTCCTTCGCGGTGGCCGCGCGCCACGCGCGCAGTTCCTCGAAGATCGGCGCGGCCTCCGCGGGCAGCTCGACCGGCGCGGCCTTGCCCTTGCCGCCCTTGGCCGCCTTGTCGGCCTTCGCCGCGCGGGCGGGCCGCTCCGGCTCCCGGCGCAGCATCACCTCGCGCCGTCGGCCGAGCACCTCCTCGCTCTCCTCGGTGAGCACGAGCGCGTTGTACGAGGGCTCGACGGCGATCAGCTTCATCGCGAGCAACTGCCGTACCACGCTCATCCATTCGGTCCGGCCCAATTCGGTGCCGATGCCGAAGACGCGCAGCGTGTCGTGGTCGAACTGGATCACCTTGGCCGTCTTGGCGCCGAGCAGGATGTCCACGATCTGGCCCGCGCCGAACTTCTGCCCGCGCCGCTCGTGCTTGAGCCGCCACACTGTCGACAACACCTTCTGTGCCGCGATCGTGCCGTCCCAGGACGCCGGCGGCGACAGGCACGTGTCGCAGTTGCCGCACGCGGTGCTCTGCTGGCCGAAGTAGGCGAGCAGGCGCACCCGTCGGCACTCCACCGTCTCGCACAGCGCCAACATCGCGTCCAGGTGTGTGCCGAGCCGGCGGCGGTGGGCCAGGTCGCCCTCCGAGCCGTCGATCATCTTGCGCTGCTGCACCACGTCCTGGAGGCCGTACGCCAGCCACGCGGTGGACGGCAGCCCGTCGCGACCGGCGCGGCCGGTCTCCTGGTAGTAGCCCTCGACCGATTTGGGCAGGTCCAGGTGCGCGACGAAGCGCACGTCGGGCTTGTCGATGCCCATCCCGAAGGCGATGGTGGCGACCATCACCATGCCGTCCTCGCGCAGGAACCGGGACTGGTTGGCGGCGCGCACCCGCGAATCCAGGCCCGCGTGATACGGCAGCGCCTCGATGCCGTTGTCGACCAGGAACGCGGCGGTCTTCTCCACCGAGGCCCGGGACAGGCAGTACACGATGCCCGCGTCGCCGGCGTGCTCGGCGCGCAGCAGGTCGAGTAGCTGCTTCTGCGGCTTGTCCTTGTGCACGATCCGGTACTGGATGTTGGGCCGGTCGAAGCTGGCCACGAAGTGCCGGGCCTGGCGCAGGTTCAGCCGCGAGGCGATCTCGGCGTGGGTGGCCTCGGTCGCGGTCGCGGTGAGCGCGACGCGGGGCACGTCCGGCCAACGCTCGTGGAGCTGGGAGAGGGTGAGGTAGTCGGGCCGGAAGTCGTGGCCCCACTGCGCCACGCAGTGTGCCTCGTCGATCGCGAACAGCGAGACGGTGCCCCGGTCCAGCAGCCGCAGGGTGGCGTCGACCTTCAGCCGCTCCGGCGCGAGGTAGAGCAGGTCCAGCTCGCCGGCCAGGAACTCCGACTCGACCATGCGCCGCTCGTCCGGGTTCTGCGTCGAGTTGAGGAACCCGGCGCGCACTCCCAGCGCGGTGAGCGCGTCCACCTGGTCCTGCATGAGCGCGATCAGCGGCGAGATCACCACCCCGACACCTTTTCGCACCAGTGCGGGGATCTGGTAGCAGAGCGACTTCCCGCCGCCGGTCGGCATCAGGACGAGCGCGTCGCCGCCCTGGATCACGTGGTCGATGATCTCCTGCTGACTCCCGCGAAACGAGTCGTAACCGAAGACGCGATGCAGAACCTGCAGCGCTTCGCTGATCTGGGGACCGTCGTCGAGCGCTGTCATCCGAGCAGTCTAAGAGCTGTCGGTGACACCCGAGGCCGCTGTGTGGACAACGCCGTCCGCCGCGCGCACGACGCGGCCCATCGCCCACCCACACGCGGCCCCGGTCGCCTTTCGGTCCGCTCCCGGGCCCGGCGCCGCCGCGGGTTCAGGGCTGGGTCACTCGCGGCACACCCAGCGGGTTGGCGTCGCGCAGTTCCGGAGGCAGCAGGGCGTCGGGCCAGTCCTGGTAGGCGGTCGGCACCAACCAGCGCTCCAGCGCGGTGCCGCCGACCGAGGTGTGCGCCGGCGCGGTGGTGGCGGGCCAGGGACCGCCGTGGTGCATCGCCCAGCACACCGCGACGCCGGTGGGCCAGCCGTTGTGGATCAGCCGGCCGACGCGGGGACGCAGCGCGGCGCCGACCCGGGCGGCGAGCGGGTGCTCGGCCTCGACGGCGTGCACCGAGCCGGTGAGGCTGCCCGGAAGGCGGTCCAGCGCGGCGAGCAGGGCGTCCTCGTCGGTGTAGGTGACCACCAGGCCGGCCGGGCCGAAGGTCTCCTCGGTCAGCTCGGCCGCGTGCGCGAGGAATTCGGCGAGGTCGGCGTGCCAGACCACCGGCGCCACCGCCCAGGCGCCCTCGGCGGCGGTGCCTCGGGCCAGCTCGCGGCCCGCGCGCGCCGAGGTGCCGCCCTCGTACGCGTCGCGGATCCGGGCGGACAACATCGGGCCGCCGGTCGTGGTGCGGGCCCGCGTGGCGATGGCGTCCAGGAGCTTGGTGTCCTCGGGCACGAACAGCAGCCCGGGGTTCGTGCAGAACTGTCCGGTGCCCAGGGTGAGCGAGCCGAGGTAGCCGGCGGCGAGGTCCTCGGTGCGTTCGGCCGCGGCTCCGGGCAGCACCACGACCGGGTTGACGCTGCCCAGTTCGCCGAAGAACGGGATCGGGTCGGGACGGCCCGAGGCCAGGTCGAACAGGGCCCGCCCGCCCGCGAGGGAGCCGGTGAAGCCGACGGCGGCGATCCCGGGGTGGGTGACCAGCGGGCCGCCCGCGGCGCGACCGGCGACCAGGCCGAGCAGGTCGGCGGACGCGCCGGCGGCGGTCAGCGCGGTACGCACCACGCGGGCGACCGCGAGCGACGTGGCCGGGTGCGCTTCGTGGACCTTGACCACCACGGGGCAGCCGGCCGCCCACGCGGACGCGGTGTCGCCGCCGGCGACGGAGAACGCGAACGGGAAGTTGCTCGCGGCGAACACCGCGACCACGCCGATCGGGTGCAGCATGCGACGTACGTCGGGCCTTGCGAGCGCCGGATCGGCCGGGCTGAGCACCGCGCCCACATGCGTGCCGGCGCGGAGGAGGCCGGCGAACATCCGCAGTTGGCCCGAGGTACGGCCGACCTCGCCGGTGAGCCGCGGCTCGCCCAGCGCGGTCTCCGCGTCCGCGACGGCGACCAGTTCGGCGCGCGCCGCGTCGAGCGCGTCGGCGACGGCCTCCAGCACCTCGGCCCGCTCGGCGCCGGAGCGCGCGGCCCACGCCGGCGCGGCCGCCTTCGCCGCGGCGACGGCACGCTCGACATCGGCGTCGGTGCCGGCGGGCAGCGGCTCACCGACCGGCGCCCCGGTGCGCGGGCTGTACCCCTGCACGGCTGTCGGCGCGGCGGCGGTGGGAGTCGGGGTCGACTCGATCACGGCGTTTCCTCCGGGTCGGACGAACGAAGGCCCGAGGGGTGGTCGGGCTTGGTGCGGTCTCGACGCCGCGCGGCCCTGCTCGGGCGGCCCTGCTCGGGCGGCCCGGGCGGCGGCCATCCGGCGGAGCCGGCCAAAGCGGCCGACGAAGGCCGAACTCGGCATCGGGGCAATGGGTTTGCCGACGGGGCAGCGGTTTTGCCGCCCCGGTCCCACTACCCATGATCCCCGCTTCGCCGCGACGTGTCCCGGACTTCGAGCCGGGTCGGGACGACGCGGCCGGTCGGGGTCGGGTCGCCGAATTCCAGCGCCCTGATCAGCAACTCGACGCCCGCGGCCGCGATTTCGGCCGGGCGCAGGCTGAGCGTGGTGATCGGCGGGTCGGTCTGGGCGGCGGTCGGGTCGTCGCTGACGCAGACGATCAGCAGGTCCTGCGGGACGTTCAGGCCGCGGGCCCGGACGGTCTCCAGGATCAGCGGCGGACTCGCCTCGGTGAGGACGAAGAGCGCGTCGGGGCGGTCGGATCGAGCCAGCATGTGGTCGATCGCGGCACGCGTGGCCTGGTTGCCCGGACGCCGGGTCAGCTCCACGAGGGGAGCGAACCCCCGTTCCGCGCACCACGCGTGATACACCGTCAGAGCCTGTTCGTAGAACAACGACGTGGAGTGTGCGCCCACCACGCCGATCCGCCGCGCGCCGCCCGCCGCCAGGTGATCGAGGACGCCGCGGACGGCGGCCTCGTGGTCGATGTCCACCCAGTGCGCGCCGGCCGTGCCCTCCAGGCGGCGGTCCGACAGGACCGGGATCCGGGCCGCCAGGAAGTCCTCGACCAAGGGGTCCTCGGCGAGGGGATCGGCCACCACCGCCGCGTCCAGCGGCAGGTCCGCCCACTCGTCCCGGGCCGTGTGGGTGGGCAGCAGGACCAGCGCGTACCCGTGGGCGAGCGCGGCCTGCGCGGTGGCGCTGGTGAGTTGGGCGAAGTAGGGCGACTCCATGTACGACCACGGTGTCTCCACGTACTCGCGCACCGCGTACCCGATCAGCCGGGCGTGCCCCGCGCGCAACAGGCGGGCGGTCGCGTTCGGCCGATAGCCCAGTCGGCGTGCGGTCTCCTGAGCGTGCAGCCGGACCGCGTCGGAGAGCCGGCCGGTGCCGTTCAGGGCGGCCGAGACGGTGGTCTTGGACAGCCCCGCCTCACGGGCCACGTCGACGAGGCGGACCCGGGGTACGGGCGCGGGACGCTTGCCGCCGCCAAGCGGTGGAGTGCTCATGACGCCCCATGCTGCCGGCTGCCGAGCCCTGAGTCACGCTCGCGTTACAGCGCCATGACCTTCAGAAAACCGTTCCCGCAAACCCTTGTGCGGGAACGTTCCCGCATCAATACTCCACAGAACTCCAGCGCCCCGCTACCCCCTGGAAAGAGGTGGGTTCTCTTGCGCATGCTCCGATCCGTCGCGGCAGTCGTCGTCGCGGCCGCGGCCGTGGCCGGTTGTTCCGGTGGCAAGTCCGACAACGCGAATCCCGGTGGCGGCTTCCAGGTGAGTCCGGACACCCCCGCGGCCAAGGGCGACATCCCCTCGGTGTCCTGGTCGCTGTACGCCGAGCCGCAGACGCTCGACTACCTGTACGCCTGGGACTACCCGATCAACACCGTGCTCGCGAACGTCTGCGAGCAGTTCCTGCGGACCACTCCGGACATGAAGATCGAGCCCGGCCTGGCCACCTCGTACACCAACCCGGACCCGCTCACCTGGGTGTACAACCTGCGCGAGGGCGTCACCTTCCACGACGGCACGCCGATGACCTCCGCCGACGCGGTCGCCAGCCTCAAGCGGCACCTGGACCCCGAACTCGCGTCCGCCTGGGGCACCGCCTTCCGCAACGTCGCCTCGATCGACGCCACCGGCCCGCTCCAGGTCACGATCAAGCTGACCAAGCCGGACGCGCTGCTCAACTCGATGCTCGCGGCCTCGCCCGGCACGGTCGAGAGCGCCGCCTCGATCGAGAAGGCCGGCAAGGACTACGGCAACCCGCAGGGCGGGGTGAACTGCACCGGGCCGTTCGCGCTGGACAAGTGGACCCCGGGCGACTCGATCACGCTCAAGAAGAACCCGAAGTACTGGGACGCGAAGCTGGTCGCGAAGGCCGACGCGTTCAAGTTCGTCTTCATCCAGGACCCGTCCGCGCGCGTGAACGCGCTGATCTCGGGCTCGGTCGACGGCGGCTACACGGTGCCCTCCAGTGCCTATGGGCGCCTGCGGAACTCCCCCAACGGCAAGCTCTACTTCGGTCCCAACACCGGCAGTTACCTGCTCGCCGTCACCAACCTGCAGGGCACCATGGGTGACCTGAAGCTGCGTCAGGCGCTGTCCCTGGCGATCGACCGCACCGGCCTGATCAAGGCCGCGGCGGGCGGGGTCGCCAACGAGGCCAAGGGGCTCACCCCGATCGGCGCGTGGGGCCTGGCCCCGGAGAAGGCGCCGACCTACTTCGCGACCCTCCCGCCGGTGAAGCAGGACCTCACCGCGGCCAAGAAGCTCGTCGCCGACGCCGGGGGCGGCGCGGGCAAGAAGATCGTGCTTGCGACCAGCTCGCTCGCGCCGGAGATCACCGTCTCGGCCAACGCCATCCAGGCCGCGGGCAAGTCGATCGGGCTCGACATCGAGCTCAAGACCGTCACCCCGGACGCCTACACGGCGCTGTTCACCGACCCCGAGGCGCGCAAGGGCATCGACCTGGTCGTCACCAGCGGCTACACGAACACGCCCGACCCGTTGGAGTTCTACGAGTCGATGGTCACCGGGGCGTTCGCCAACTACGGCAACTACTCCAACCCCGAATACGACAAGGTCTACGAGCAGGCGGCCGGCACCGCCGATGCCGCCGCGCGCTCGGACCTCACGTCCAAGCTGCAGGACATCGCGATGCGCGACCTCGTCTCGATCCCGCTCTTCGAGCCGCCGCACAACGTGTTCATGAACAAGCGCATCACGGGCGCCGCGCCCGGCATCGCGCAGCTGTACTGGCCGTGGGCCGCGACCGTCGGAGCCGCAGGCTGATGGCGCGTTACTTCCTGGGCCGTTTCCTCGGGTTGGCGATGGTGTTGCTGGTGACCTCGTTCCTGGTCTTCAGCGCGATCCACCTCGCCCCCGGGGATCCGGTGACCTTCCTGCTCAAGGGCCACCCGGCGACGCCGGAGGCCAAGGAAGCCGTGCGTCTCCAGTACCACCTGGACGACCCGTTCCTGTCGCAGTACGCGCAGTGGCTCGGCGACGTGTGCACCGGCGACTTCGGCCGCTCGGTGCAGTTCCGCCAGGACGTCGCCGACCTGATCTCCTCGCGCCTGCCCACGACCGCGTTCCTGATCGGCTACGCGGCGGTGCTGGTGATCGTCTCCGGCGTGCTGCTGGGCATCCTCGCCGCGCTGCGCCCCGGCTTCGTGGACAAGCTCGTGCTGATCGGCACCGGTGTCGCGACCGCGACCCCCGCGTTCGTCGCCGCGATCGGCCTGGTCTCGCTGTTCGCGGTCAAGCTCGGCTGGTTCCCCACCTTCGGTGGCGGCTCGGGCTTCGGCGGGCGCGTCGAGCACCTCACGCTGCCGGCAGTGGCGCTCGCGTTCACGCTCTCCGGGCTGCTCGCCCGGGTGACCCGCTCCTCGATGCTCGACGAACTCTCGCGCGAGCACGTCGAGGTGGCCCGCGCGCGCGGCGTCGCCGAGTCGAAGGTGGTTCGGCGACACGTGCTGCGCAACGCGCTCGGCCCGATCGTCACGGTCGGCGGCACGATGCTCGCCGGCCTGCTGGTGACCACGTCGATCGTGGAGACGGCGTTCTCGGTCCCCGGGGTCGGCTCGCTCCTGGTGACCTCCGTGAACGTCAAGGACTTCCCCGTCGTGCAGGCCGTCACGCTGCTCACGGTGGCCGCGTTCGTCCTGGTCAACCTGCTGGTGGACCTGTTGCAACCGCTCGTCGACCCCCGGCTTTCCCTGACCGGGCGAGGTGCCTCGTGACCAAGATTTCGATCGACAAGGCCGATGGGGCCGGTAGCTCCGGCGGCAGCGGCGAGGCCGCGGTCAGCGGCACGGGTGATCAGCCCGGTCGAACCGGCAAGACCGGTGGCGTCGTTCGCCGGCCCGGCTTCGGCGCGTTGCGCGCGCTGCGCCAGGGCCCGCTGTTCGTCGGCGCCGTGGTCGTGCTCGCGCTGCTCGTCCTGGTCGCGGTGTTCGCGCCGCTGATCGCGCCGTACGACCCCAACGCCGTGGACCTGTCCGCGACGCTGGCCGGCTCGACGCCCGATCACCTGCTCGGCGCCGACCAGTCCGGCCGCGACATCCTGTCCCGGCTCATCCACGGCGCGCGCACCGGCCTGCTCGGCCCGCTGTTCGTGGTGGTGCTGTCCACCGCCCTGGGCATCGTGTTCGGTGTCGCCGCCGCGTGGCGCGGCGGCTGGATCGACGCGGTCCTGTCCCGCTCGATGGACATGATGTTCGCGTTCCCCGGCCTGCTGATCGCGATCCTGTTCGTGGCGGTCTTCGGCGGCGGGCTGACCGCGCCGGTGATCGCGATGAGCGTGGCGTACACGCCGTACGTCGGGCGCCTGGTGCGCTCGGTCGCCACGCAGGAGAAGGCCCGACCGTACATCGAGTCCTATCGCGTCCAGGGCTGGTCCGGCTGGACCATCTGCGTCAAGCACCTGATCCCCAACATCGCGCCCACCGTGCTGGCCCAGTCGGCGATCAACTTCGGCTACGCGCTGATGGACCTCGCCGCGCTGTCCTACCTCGGTTTCGGCGTGCAACCCCCGGAGTCCGACTGGGGATCGATGATCAACGAGGGCCAATCGGCGCTGCTCCAGAACGTGCTGCTGCCGTCGTTCGCCCCGGGCGTGTGCATCGTCGTCGCGGTCGTCGCGTTCGGCATCGTCGGCGAAGGCATCGCCGACCGAGTCGCGAAACGGGAGCGGTGATCCCATGGCATTCCTGGAAATCGACGACCTGACGGTGCGTCTGCCCGAGGGGCGAGCCGCGCGCCCGATCCTCGACGGCGTGTCGCTGCGGGTCGAAAAGGGCGAAAGCGTGGGCCTGGTCGGCGAGTCCGGCTCGGGCAAGTCGGTCGCGTGCCGGTCCGTACTCGGGCTGCTGCCCGAGAAGTCCCGGGTGAGCGGCGAGGTTCGGGTGGACGGGCGGAACGTGCTCGGCCTGAACAGGGCGAGCCTGCGCTCGTTGCGCTCGCGCGAGGTGGCGATGGTCTTCCAGGACCCGCGCGCGTCGGTCAACCCGATGCGCCGGGTCGGTGACTTCCTCACCGAGGGTATGCGCGCCGCCGGCACCGCGCCCGCGATCGCCGCGGCGCGCGCGCTCGAACTCCTGGAGGCGGTCGGCATCCGCGACCCCGAGGGCGCGATGCGGCGCCACCCGCACCACTTCTCCGGTGGCATGCTCCAGCGGGTCGTGATCGCCGCGGCCCTCGCCGGTGAGCCGTCGCTGCTGCTTGCCGACGAGCCGACCACCGCGCTGGATGTGACCACCCAGGCAGAGGTGATCGGGATCCTGACCCGGCTCCAGGCCGAGCGCGGCACGGGCATGCTGTTCGTGACCCACGACCTCGAACTGGCCGCCGCGGTCTGCGATCGGGTCTACGTCATGTACGCGGGCCGGATCGTCGAGACGCAGACCGCGGAGGGCCTGTTCGCGAAGCCGCGGCACCCGTACACCGCCGGCCTTCTCGCCTCGACGCCGCGGCTCGATCCGGACGCCGGACCGCCCAAGCCCATTCCGGGCCGCCCGGTCTCGCTCGCCGAGGCCCCCACCGGCTGCGCGTTCGCCGCGCGCTGCGCGCATGTACAGCCGCGGTGCACGGACGAGGCACCCGCGCTGATCCGGCACGACGACGCCTACGCGGCCTGCTTCCGCGCCGACGAGGGGATCCTGACGTGACGAACCGCTCCGCGGGCGCGGCCGACACCACGCTCGAAGTCACCGACCTGCGCAAGACGTTCGGTGACCACGCCGCCGTGGACGGAGTCTCGTTCACGCTCGCGCCGGGCGGCTCGCTCGGCATCGTCGGCGAATCCGGCTGCGGCAAGACCACTACCGCGCGCATGCTGGTCGGCCTGGCCACGCCCGACTCGGGCAGCATCCGGGTGGGCGGCCACGAGCGCGCCACGCGGACCGGCAATCGTGCCGAACGACTGGCCCGCGCGCGCGAGATCCAGATGGTCTTCCAGGACCCGTACCTGTCCCTGGACCCGCGGATCGCGGTCGGGGAGTGCGTCGAAGAGGTGTTGCGACTTCACTTCGGCACGCTGACGAAGGATCAGCGGGCGGCCCGGGTGGCGGAGTTGCTGGACCAGGTCGGCCTGGGCACGCGCGAGGCGACCGCGCTGCCCAAGGCGCTGTCCGGTGGTCAGCGCCAGCGAGTGGCGATCGCCCGCGCGCTCGCGGCCGAGCCGACGGTACTCATCCTCGACGAGGCGGTCGCCGCACTCGACGTGTCGATCCAGGCGCAGATCCTCGAACTCCTCGCCGGTATCCGGCGGGACGCGGGGGTGGGCTTCCTGTTCGTCAGCCACGACCTCGCGGTGGTCCGGCACATCACCGACGACGTGGTCGTCCTGCGGGCCGGCCGGATCGTCGAGGCCGGCAGTACCAAGGAAGTGCTGACGAATCCTCGACACCCGTATACCCGGCTGCTGCTCGATTCCGTGCCGCGGGTCGGGTGGGACCCGGCCAGGATCGCGGCCGATCGGCGGGCGTTGGCCGCCGACGGCGCGCGGTGAGTGTGGGGCGATGGGCCCGAGGGGCCTCGGTTGGTGACCTCGCGGTGACCCTTTGCAGTGGCTTCGCGGTGACCTTTGCAGCGGCTTCGCGGTGACCTATTGCAGCGGCTTCGCAGTGACCTTGTGCGGTGACCTCGCGGTGACCTTTTGCAGTGACCTTGTGCAGGACGTGACCCGGAAGGACGTGACCCAGTCATGAGCAATGAGACCGATTTCGCGGCGGCTACCGAGCGCGCCCCGGCCGTGGTCGACGAGCTGGCCTACCTGCCCGCGACCGAGGCGCTGCGGCGCTTTCGGGACCGCTCGCTCTCGCCGGTCGAGTTGATGACCGCCGTGATCGAGCGGGCCGAGGCCGTCGAGCCGAGGGTGAACTGCCTCGCCGAGCGGACCTACGACGAAGCCATGGCCGGCGCGCGGGCGGCGGAGGCCCGCTACGCCGGCAAGGGCGACGCGCCGCGACCGCTCGAAGGACTCGCGGTCGCGACCAAGGAGGAGCAGCCCATCGCGGGCCGGATCACCTCCGAGGGCTCGGTGCCGTTCGCGGCCGAGGTCGCCGACGTCACGCACCCGGTGGTCGAGCGGGTGCTCGCGGCCGGCGGCATCGTGCACGCGCGCACCACGACCCCCGAGTTCAGCTGCGCGGCGTTCACCCGCTCGGAGCTGTGGGGCATCACCCGCAACCCGTGGAACCTGGCTTTCTCACCGGGCGGTTCGTCCGGCGGCGCCGGCGCGGCGCTCGCGGCCGGGAGTACCACTCTCGCGACCGGTTCGGACATCGGCGGCTCGATCCGGATACCCGCGTCGTTCACCGGAACGGTCGGGTTCAAGCCGCCGTACGGCCGGGTCCCGGCGCTGGCGCCGTTCAACCTGGACACGTACTGCCACGACGGCCCGATGGCGCGCACGGTCGCCGACTGCGCGCTGTTGCAGAACGTGCTGGCCGGCCCGCACCCGCTGGACGGCGTGGCGCTCAGCCCCAAGTTGGTCCTGCCCACCGCGCCGGAGGGCATCGAGGGGCTGCGCGTGGCGCTCTCGATCACGCTGGGGGACTGGCTGATCGACCCCGAGGTCGAGGCGAACACGCGTGCCGTGGCGGACGCGTTGCGCGCGGCGGGCGCGATCGTCGAGGAGGTCCCGGTGAACATCACCCGGCGGGACGTGATGGACACCGCGCAGATCCACTTCGGCGCGATCTTCGGGTCGTGGGTGCGCGGGGTGGCCGAGGAACACGGCGACCGGTTGAACGCGTACACGCTCAAGTTCGCCGAGGAAACGGTCGCCGCCGCCGAGCGGGGCGGGCTGCTCGCGGGCCTGGAGCGCGAGGCCGCGATCCAGGCCGAGGTGGGGCAACTGCTCGACCGGTACGACGTGTTGCTGTGCCCGACGGCCGGAATCCCCGCGCTTTTGGCGGACGACGACTACACCTCGACCAAGGTCACGATCAACGGCGTCGAGTTGGAGCACTACCTGGAGGCGTCGCTCACGACGGTGTTCAACATCGCCAGCCGCTGTCCGGTGCTGAGCGTGCCCTCGGGCCACGCGTCGAGCGGGGTGCCGACCGGGGTGCAGATCGTCGGGCGGTTCTACGACGACGTGACGGTGTTCCGGGTGGCGGCGGCGCTGGAGCGGGTGCGGCCGTGGGACTACGCGGGTGCGGGTATTCCGGCGCTCTGAGCGGGGTCGGGCTCGGGTTTCGGTGCTCTGAGCCGGGTCGGGCTCGGGTCTTTTCGGGGTGCTCGGACTCCTTGGTGTGTTTGGGCCCGGTCGGACTCGATGTACCGATCGGGCCCGGGGTGCTCGGCGTGCTCCCTCTCCCTCTCCCTCTCCCTCTCCCTCTCCCTCTCCTTCTCCTTCTCCTTCTTCTCTCCGCCGTTCGCGTCCTCTTCGCGTTCGTGGATTGCTTCGCGTTCGGTCTTCGTCGCGTCGCGTCTTCTTCTCTTCGCTCTTTTCAGTGCAACTCGGTACAAGGAGTTCCATGTCCACCCCTGCCGATGTCGTCTTCCGCGGTGGTTCGGTCCATACGATCGACGCCGCGCGTCGCCGGGCCACGGCGGTGGCCGTGCGCGACGGGCGGATCGTGGCCGTCGGGCACGACGCGGATGTGCGCGGGCTGATCGGTTCGCGCACCGACGTGATCGACCTGACCGGCCGCGCGCTCGTACCCGGTTTCCAGGACTCGCACGTACACCCCGCACTCGCGGGCATGACACTGATCCGCTGCGACCTCTCGGACGCGCGGGACGCGGACTCGACGTTCGCCCTGATCCGCGCGTACGCGGCCGCCCGGCCCGACGAGGAGTGGATCAGCGGCGGCGGTTGGAACATGGAGGCGTTCGCGGGCGGTACGCCCAGCCGGCAGCAGCTGGACGCGATCGTGCCCGACCGCCCGGCGTTCCTGATCAACGCCGACGGGCACGGCGCGTGGGTCAACACCCGCGCGCTCGAACTCGCGGGCGTCGGACGGGATACCCCGGATCCGGCCGACGGGCGGATCGAGCGCGAACCGGACGGCACCCCGCAGGGCACCCTGCACGAGGGCGCGACCGCGCTGGTCGGCGACCTCGTCCCGGGCCTGGACGCGGCCGACGGCCTGCGCGCGCTGCTCGCGGGCCAGGCGCGGATGCACTCGGTCGGCGTGACGGCGTGGCAGGACGCGATGGTCGGTTCGGCGCATCCGGGCCTGGACCCGCTGGAGGCCTATCTGACCGCGGCCCGATCGGGGCAGCTGACCGCGCGCGTCGTGGGCGCGCTGTGGTGGGAACGGGACCAGGGCGCCGAGCAGTTGGAGCGGCTGCTCGAACTCCGCGCCTCCTCGTCGGTCGGGCGGTTCGCGGCCACCAGCGTGAAGATCATGCAGGACGGGGTCGCGGAGAACTTCACGGCCGCGATGAACGACCCGTACTTCGACGGCTGCGGCTGCCACACCGGCAACAGCGGACTGAGCTTCGTGGACCCGGCGGCGCTGCGCGAGCACGTCACGCTGCTCGACGCGCACGGCTTCCAGGTCCACGTACACGCGGTCGGCGACCGGGCCGCGCGCGAGGCGCTGGACGGCTTCGCGCAGGCGCTCGCGGCGAACGGGCGGGCGGATCACCGGCACCACATCGCGCACCTCCAGGTGGTCCACCCCGACGACGTTCCGCGCTTCGCGGAGTTGGGCGTGACCGCCAACCTGCAACCCCTGTGGGCCGCGCACGAGGCCCAGATGGACGAGCTGACCATCCCGTTCCTGGGTGACGAACGGGCGGCGTGGCAATACCCGTTCGGCGACCTGCTGCGCTCCGGCGCGACCCTCGCGGCGGGCAGCGACTGGCCGGTCAGCGCGCCGGACCCGATGTGGGGCATCCACACCGCGGTCAACCGGGTGCTGCCGGCCGTCGCGGAGCCGTCGGACACGATCTTCCTGCCCGAGCAGCGGATCGACCTCACGGCGGCGCTCGCGGCGTACACGGTGGGCACGGCGTACGTGAACCACCGCGACCACGACACCGGCACGATCGAGGTCGGCAAGCTCGCCGACCTGGTCGTCCTGGACCGCGACCCGTACGCGGGCCCGCCGGCGGAGATCGGCGACACGCGCGTGCTGGGGACGTACGTCGAGGGCGCGGCCGTGTACACGGGGGAGGGCCTGTGAGCCCGGGGGAGGGTCGATGACCACGGCCTACGACGTGGCGGTGGTGGGCGCGGGCCTGGCCGGTCTGGTGACGGCGCGGGAGCTCGCGTCGTCCGGGCTGCGCGTGGTGGTCCTGGAGGCGGGCGATCGGGTCGGCGGCCGGACCTGGTCGAAGGCCTTCCCTGGTACGGGAGTTCGAGTCGATCTCGGCGCGGAGTGGATCTCGGCGGAGTACCACCGGGCGCTGATGGCCGAGTACGAACGCTACGGCGTGGACCTGGTCCCGGCACGGGAGAGCGCGACGCGGCAGGTGTGGTTGCTGGACGGTGAGGCGTCCGAGGGCGCGATGCCGCTGGTCGGGGCGGACCTGGCCGCGTACGAGCGGCTGGTCACGGAACTCACAGCGTTGGCCGCCGAGTTGACGCCGTCGCAGGCGCCGGACGGGTTGGACGTGGCGTACGGCGAGCTGCTTGAGGGCCTGCCGGCGCAGGCGGTGGCGTACCTGTCGGTGCTCGGCGCCGCGCTGATGGGCGCGCGCCCCGAGGAGTACTCGGCGGCGGGCGTGATCGAGGACATCGTCGCGCTGGGCGGCGACCCGGCGGCGGCGTTCGGCGCCGAGGATCAGCGGGCGGCGGGCGGCGCGGACGCGTTGGCGGTGGCGATGGCTTCCTCGCTCGGCGCCGAACTGCGCTACGGGGCACGGGTGGTGGCGGTGCGTCAGGAGAGATCGGGCGTGGTTCTCGGGCTGGTCGACGGCAGCGCCGTGACGGCCGCGGCGGCAGTGGTCGCGGCACCGCTCAACACGTGGTCGGCGATCGCCTTCGAGCCCGCGCTGCCGGCGGCGGTGGCGGCACTGGCCGAGCAGGGGCACGCCGGTCGCTCGGTGAAGGTGGCGGCCCGGACGACCGGGATACCCGTCGACACCAAGGCGGGCTGTTGGCCGCCCGGCGTCCTCGCCGTGTACAACGCCGGGGAGGACGTCTTTGTCGTCTTCGGCCTCGCCGAGAGCTTCGACCCGACCGACCGGGCCTCGATCGAGACGGCGGTGCGGCAGTTGTACCCGGACGCCCGCGTCCTGGAGGTGCTCACCCACGACTGGACCGCCGACCCCCTGGCGCTGGGCACGTGGGTGGCCCCTCGCCCGGGCCAGTGGCCCCTCTTCGCGGCGGCGCGGGAGCCACACGGGCGGGTGGTCCTCGCGGGCGGCGACATCGCACGCGCGTCCCAGGGCTACATGGACGGTGCGGTGCTCTCGGGCCACGACGCGGCGGAGGCGGTGCGGAACCTGCTCGCGTAGCGGGCACCCGACCGGGGTGGGCGTCGTCCGCGGAGGGGACGATGTCCGCCCCGTCGCCACGTCAAGATACCGATGACAGAGATAGTCGATGCACAGATAACCCTCGGTGCCGACGTCGAAGGGCGGGCATGCCGCCGACCCCCGAGACAGCCCCGGCTTCCTCCGGTGGCACACCACACCGCGCCGGCAGCGCACGATGGCGGCCACCCTCGGCCCGCTCGACCTGACCCACCCTCAATTCGTGCTGCTGACAAGCCTGTACCGGCTCGACACCCGGGGCGCCAAGCCCCACCAACTCACCCTGGCCGCCCACGCCGGCATGGACGTCAAGACCGTCTCGCCAGTCCCGCGCCGCCTGGAAGCCAAGGGCTACCCGACCCGAGGGGCCGACCCGAGGGGCCGACCCGAGGGGCCGACCCGGCCGACACCAGAGCCAAGCTTCTCCAAATCACCACCTCTGGCACCGACTTGGCCGCCAAGGCGATGCGGGCGGTGGAAGCGGTGGACGCGACCTTCTTCGCGGACCTTCCCGACCTCGCGAACCTGCTCAAGGCGCTGCGCCTGCTGTCCGGCCCACTCGGCGAGTAGAACGAGGTCGAGAGTCGGGCCGAATGCGGTTTGATGTAGGCCGTGTCGATATTCACCGAGCAAGACCTCCTCGACGCCGCCGGATCGAAGTCGTTCGAGCGCGGCGAGGGCTACCTCGACGCGGTCGCGAATCTGACCGAGGACGATCCGGGCGTCATCACCGCCGTGGTGTACGGAAACGACACCTACGACGTCGTTCTCGAATTCGGGCCGGACCAACTCACCGGTGAGTGCGATTGCCCGTACGGCGACCAGGGCTACTTCTGCAAGCACTGCGTCGCGGTCGGCCTGGTGTTCCTGCGTACGGCCGAGGCCGGTCCGGCCGGAGAACCCCGGGGCGCCGCGATCGATCTGCGCGCCTACCTGGCGTCCCTCGACCACGGCGAACTCGTCGACCTCCTCGACGAGGCGGCCGGAAGCGATCCCGACCTGCGCCGCCGCCTCCACCTGCGCGCGGCCCGAACCGACGCCGGTGCCGGCCCGGACATCGCGGCGATTCGCGAGCACCTGGGCCGCTCGCTGCGCACCTACGGCTACCTGGACCGGCACGGCGCCCACACCTACGCCGGGGCCGTCGCCGATATCGCCGAGACGCTGGGGGAGTTGTCCGCCGCCGGCCACCATGTCGCCGTCATGGACCTCGCCGGCCGAGCCCTGGCCCTGATCGGCGCCGCCATCGAGTCGATCGACGACTCCGACGGTGGCATCACCGAGGAGGGCGAGGCATTGGTCGAACTGCACGCCCAAGCGTGCGCGACGGCCTCACCCGATCCCGTCGAACTGGCCGACTGGCTCCTCGCCTTCCAACTCGCGAACCACAATTGGCCGGAACTGGCGATCCAGGACTACACGCAGCCGCTGGGGGAGGCCGGCATCGCGCACTACGCCGCCCGCTTGCGCGAAGCCGGGTCCGCCGGGAACCGAAACGGATGGTTGATCCGGCACCTACGGGAAGACCTGGCCGAGGCCCGGGAGGACACCGACGCACTCGTCGAAGCACTCGCCACCGACCTCACCCACGGTTATGCCTACCTCCGCATCGCCGACGCGCTCACCGACGCCGGCCGCGAAGACGAGGCCCTCACCTGGGCCGAACGCGGCAACGCCGAACACCCGGAAGAACCCAGGCTCGCCGACTACCTGACCCACCGCTACACCACCGCCGGCCGCTACGCCGACGCCCTGAAGGTCCGGTGGGACCAATTCCGACACCGCCTCAGCGTCCCGGCGCACCGACAACTGCTCGAAGCCGCAGCGGCGGCCGGAGAAGCCGACCACTACCGCGACCAAGCCCTCCAGGCACTACGAGACGCGGCTGAACATCCACAAACCCGCGCCCGAGCGGCCCAAGCCCTGATCGACATCCTCCTCACCGAAAACCGATTCACCGAAGCCTGGCACGCGGCCGAAACCCTCGGCGCCACCCGCACCCAATGGCTCCACCTCGCCGACGCCGGCCGAACCACCCGCCCGGAAGCCGCCCTCGAGATCTACCTGCGAGAAGCCACCGCCCTCATCAAAACAACCACCAAACACGCCTACGCCCAAGCGGCAGACCTCCTGGCCCGCGCCCGCGACACCGCCCGAGCCACCAACCGCGAACCCCTGTGGCACGCCGAATTCACCACGCTACGCACCACCCACCACCGCAAACGCAACCTGACCACCGAACTCGCCCACCGCGGCCTCATCTGACCGCCCGCAACGCCCGAGGAACCCTCCCTACGTTCCTCCGGAGCCGGCCAACCGGTCGGGCCGACTGCGCCCCAGCGGAATCGAGCTGGGCCGCTGCCCCCGCACACGACCCGACTGGCCACCGGCAAGACTGGACCGACACCGGCGACGCGCACGATGAGCAGCCCCGAAGCAGCACGCGAACAGGCACATAACATGAAGCCCCCGGGGCTTTCGTCGTGTCCGGGCCACGCCGCGAGTACGCCGCATACGAACTGTGACCTGCGGAAGAACCCTCAAGCTCAGTGCACGTACATCGCACAGCGGCCGTCCTGCCCTTGCTGTTTCGCCTGCGCCCCGTGACACACATCGTGACGGCGAAAAAGAGCCCCAAAACAAAAACAGCAGCTCACGTGGCTCCGTGGCTGCTGATCCTGACAACGCTATGTGCCCCTGGCAGGATTCGAACCTGCGCACACGGCTCCGGAGCGGGTGTGAGCCCATTCCCTAAACCGGCCTCTGACCAGCACAGGAACGCGTCGGTGACCCGCCCAATCCCAAGATCATTACACGCATGCTGCACAACCAGTCAGCTGCCCCCAAAACCCAACCGAGGCACCCGGTCCACGGCATGCCGGGGACCGGGTGGCATGCCGTGGTTTATGCGCGCGGGTCACGCAACCCGACCAACAACCCGGCTGCTCGGCAACCGCGGCCCGACCCCCAAAGCCCAGCACCAACGGGGGTCCTACGCAACGAGCGCGCCCCGGTCGCGGCCAAAGGTCGCGTCGCCGGCCCCCAGCCGGCTCGCAGCGCAGCTGCGACCTGCCCGCATCGGGTCAGTCGTCGTCCAACCCCGAGTCTTCTGGCACGGCCCACGAGGCGCCCAAACAATCAGGGCACAATTTGAGGATCCCTGCGCATGTGTTTGATCTATAAGCAGGCAGCTGGAATCCCTGTCGGATTCGACCCTGACGCTGGGCACATTTCGATGTCGTATGCCTGCTTAGGTCGAAATTCGCCGGATCCGTTCCGTGTTAGCGCGTTGCAGCAAATGTTCACTGAACCGCTGTGCTTTAGTTGCCCTCTCAAGGATTACGTTTTCCTTCGCAGTATATTCTGCGGACCATTTTTTGAGATTATCGAAGAGCTCTCTGATTTCATTCTCGTTAATCCCCGCGTCGTTTTGTGAAAGCCGACGAAGTTGGTGCGGTTGACGTACCGGCCCTCCATTGAGTTTCTCCACGATCAACATTGAGAGGTGAAACTTCAAATTGCTTTTCTGTGAAACGTTCGCCTCGGCTGCTTCCGAAAGAATGAAAGCGTCCACTTGGCGTTGCAGTCGCGCTGCCCAGAGATAGATTTCCAGATTGATTGAAGGATTGAAAACAAGTTTGTAATCGTCGTCATTCTTCAGGAGTGACGACGGCTTCCCCCTTGACTTATCGGGGCGCGACAATCCCATTGCCGTAATTGAGGCTCCCAAGAATTGGATGCTTACGATTTTCGAGGGATCCTTGCCGTCGTTCTTGTAGTATCCCTTCCTTCTATCGTAATACCACCCATGGGTCAAGAAATAGTCCTCGATGTTCCTTTGAATTTCATCCGTAGCGCGCAACGAAGCATCAGTGATTGCGGTCTGTCGGTTGGTCGCCCGAATTACTAGGTCGCGAGTTGAAGCGTCGCTGGTAACGATGATCCGCACGAGGAGCATGCGACCACCGGCCTGAGAGCCACCTGCCTTTAGGGTTTCATAAATCTCGTGACTGGTTTGTAGCCCATTGACGATCTGAATATTAGCCAAGGAGTATGTCTTGGCGGCACTGGTTGCCTCACTACACAGAAGAGTGACCCCGTTATTTAGCCACCAGAATTCTGGGCTAGAATCAGATTCTAGCGATTTTCTAATCTCCTGATTGACGGAAACATTTCCTTGGTAGTCTCTAACGTTCCATTCGAATAGATGTCGACGAAGCCGACCCTCTTCGTCAGTGATGAGGTCAAAATAGTCTTCCAGCAATACCAGGGCGACATGCGATCGTCCGCTCGTCGCGGTTTCTTGATATTTCATTGAGAGTGCGTAAGGGGGACGCTCATTATATCTAGCAAGCAGCTCTTTAGCGCCGAGAAGCTCAACGGACACCTTCTTGGCGTCTGGGACGGCAGAAAGGATCACTTCTTTGAGGGCGAACTGCTTTGCCTCGAATTGTGGAGTGATATTTCGGATATCCCCTGGTGTGGCATAGAAGACGTTTACGCTGATTCTCGGTCTACGAGTCAGCAATTTCTCCCAAGCGTCTCGAAAGAGCCCGAAGCGTTTGAGGAGGATTGGATTGTAGAGGCGTTCCAGGGATTCCATTGATAGTGAGAGATCCAAGAGTCTGCGCAAGCTGTTCTCCAGCTTGTCGATTGCCTCTTCGGAGAAGCTTGGAGTTCGCTTTGCTTGGATTACCCACAATTCTAGATTTCTGTCTTGATTGAATTCAGTGGGACGGCTGCTCGTCGAAACTACGTCAGAGTCTTCGTCCAATAGAGTGTCATCAAAGAAGACGTAAACTGCGTCAATAGCTCCATCTTGGCCGCCTCCGGCAATCCCGGCTTGGATTTCTTCCAGCCCCAAGCCGAACGATCTTAGGGTCAATTCGGATGCGAAGATCTCGAAAGCGGTGCTCTCAATAACAGTGGAGAGGTTCTCGCTCTTCCATGCATCAAAGATCCGCATGATGAGTGTTTGTGCGTTGCTTGGCATCTGTGGCATATGAAAACTCCATTGGGGCTAGGCAATGCAATGTAGCATTTCTGGTTACCCAGGATGAGTCACTTTTCTGAATCCTGGGTTTCTGAGTGGTCTGCGCGATGCTGGCTGCTCGGTCGGGTGGGCCCCGCCGTGACCGGCGGCCACGCCGCACGCGCGGCGAGGCCCACCCGACCGAGTGCGGCGCGCCCGCTGGCCCCTTGATCTAGTAGAGCCCAATTCGGCAGTGCTCGCAGTGAGTTGGGACAGCGGAGCTGAATTTGCGTGCGTGCCTGCTCCGCCTAGTAGCGTCGCCGCGTGGCTATCGACGATGACACTTCCTCGGCATGGGTCGTTCGTGGCGAGCGGATCGTCTACGACAACGAGTGGACGCGCGTTTCGCTGGCAGACGTTGAACTGCCTGATGGGGAGCGGTTCGAGCATCACGTGATCAAGCTGCATGCTGCGGCCATGGCGGTGCTGATCGATGACCAGGACAGGGTTCTGATGATGTGGCGGCATCGGTTCGTGTCGGACCGGTGGGGGTGGGAGATTCCCGGCGGGCTGGTCGAACCCGGGGAGGACCCGGAGGAGACGGCGCTTCGGGAGTTGCTTGAGGAGACCGGCTATCGACCGGCCACCTTCCGGCGCGTGGCTCGCTTTCAGCCCATGGTTGGGATGGTCGACTCATGGCATGACGTGTTCGTGGGGGAGGGAGCTATCCAGGTTGCGGAGCCGACCGAGACAAGCGAGATGGCGCGTATGGAGTGGGTGCCGCTTGCGGATGTTCCGGACCTGATCGCCAAGGGGTTGATCTGGAGTTCGGGGGGTCTGGTCGGACTCTTGCATGTCCTGGCGTCTCGCGGCGGCGGCGTCCGACTGTAGGGATCGATAGGTCCGGGCCTTGGGGCTGGGTCGGAGGACGGCGCGGGCTTACGTCCTCGTGCGCCAGACGAGTGGCGTGTCCGAGTCAGGGGTGGTCGCGATCAAAGCGGCTCGGAAGGCTGGCAACTCGGGCTGGGGGATTTCCAGGGCTTCGGCTAGGCGGCGGAACGTGACGTAGTCGCTGCCGCGGTTGGCTGCTTCTGTGAGGAAGGCTGCCAGGCGGGCCGAGCGGTCATCCTTGCTGCCGTCCGTCGGCGGCCTGGTGCTGAGCCAGGTTGCCTTGTTGCGTTCGTGGTCGAGTTCGCTGAAGCCGCAGACGTCGCGGGTGATTTGTTCGGCCTGGTCCAGGGACGTGGTGGCGATGAGGCGGCGGGCCAAGAGGTTGATGGCCAAGGCGTCGTCCAGGTCGAGACGGTAGACGCCGGCGCTGGCGTCGGTGAGTACGACCGGTAGGCCGGCGTCGCGGATCTCGCAGACTCCTCGGGTGCCGCGGGCGGCTGCCGACAACAGGGATGTGGCTTCCGAGGGGTGCCAGGTGAAGACCGGGAGGAAGGCGGTCGTCTGCTCGGGGGTGAGGGTGAAGGCCGGATCGCCGAGTCGGGACAGGACTTCGGCTTCGGGGAGTTCGCCATCCAGGCCGGGGCCGGCGACCGAGACGACCGTGGGCACGTGGGCGTTCGCGCATGCGGCCAATGTCAGGGCGTCGGCTAATGGGCTGCGGAGGTCGGGTTCGTCGCCTCGGGCGATGACGTCGCCTCCGACGTCGATGATCTCGATGCTGTCCGCACCCGTGTGGTTGATGGCTGCGGTGATCTGCTCGGTCAAGCCGTCGGCGCCGCGGTACGGGTCCAAGAGCGCGATCGCGGGCCTGATCTCACCCGAGAGGCGGGGCAGGGTCGACGAGCCGGCCGAGTCGACGAGAGCTGACGTCGGGCGGATGGTGAGAACACCCGGGGCCAACGTCTCCAGGCCGGTGAAGTCGGCCGCGCTGCGTGGGCCTGGGCGTGGGTCGATGAGGAGCCGATCCCACGAGTACGTGAGGATCAGGGCTTCTTGGTCGGTGCCGTGTTCGGCTGCGTGGATCATGGCGGCGGCTACGGCGTCGCCACCTCCCCCAGCAGCCACTAAGAGCCGCGTCACATGGTCACCCTATGCGGGTGGCAAGGGGCCCAGCCCTATAGTGGCCAGTGGTCATAGCCACTTTAGGAGGAGCAGTGCCCGAGATCGAGGAGAGCTTGCCGAAGTACCTTCAGATCGCCAACTTTCTGCGGGATCAGATCCTGCGCGGCGACCTCCGCCCCGGCGATGAGGTGTCTTCCGAGCGAGCCTTGGTGACGCAATGGGGCGTCTCTCGGCCGACCGCGGCCCGAGCGCTCGACGCGCTTCGGCAACAGGGCCTGGTCGAGAAGCGGCAGGGCTCTGGTACGTACGTTCAGGAAGTCCAGATCCACCGACGGGCCCGCGAACGGTACGGACGTGCCCGTCAGTTGGGCAAGATCTATGCGCCCGGCGAGTACGCGGTGATCAAGTCGACCGGCCTGGTCGATGCCCCTGACTACGTCGTACGCGGTCTCGGGCTTCCGGCCGGAACGACGCAAGCTATCCACCGCCGGCGGGTGACGAACAACGAGGGTGGGCCGGTCGAAGTCTCGACGTCGTGGTTTGCTCCGACGCTTGTCGAGGTCGCGCCGCTGTTGCTGATCCCGGAGCGCATCCGACAAGGCACTCTCGCCTATGTCGAGGATGTGACCGGACGGCACGGCCGATACGGCGAAGACAGGGTCTGTGCACGACTCGCACACGGTGACGAGGCCGCTGAGTTGGGGATGAGCGAACCTGCGGCGGTCATGGTCGTTCGGCACACGGTGTACGACGATGCCGATCGGCCGTTGGAGTTCGCGGAAGCGGTCTACCCGCAGGGTCGGTGGGCCTTCGAGCGTGAGTACCCGCTGGGCTGATCGCACGCCGGAAGACGATCTGTGCAGAACCGCTTGCGCTCCGAAGTGGCCAATGCCACTATCCAGTAAGTGGCTAAGGCCACTTGGGGAGAGGGGGTGGCGGGATGGGCTCGTCAGGGAAGTCGGGGGACTCGCCGTCCCGGAAGTGCCCACGCTGCCGCGGTCGCGGCTGGAAGCACGTGGGCGGTCGGGCGAGCGCGGCGCTGAGCGTCTCGAACGGCCGAAAGAGGGTCACTCAGAAGCAGCGCTGCCTCGACTGTGACGGCAGCGGTAAGGAGCGCACGTGACGATGTCCATCCCCGCCGGTCCCATCGCACCAAGCCCGACAGCCGAACTCGTGGGCGGAATCGTCCTTCGTCCGGTCCCGGAAGCCGTTGCCGTCGGCCGTGCCCAGTTGGCGTCGCTGCTGGACATGATTGACCCTGAATTCGACTCCGCCGATTGCGTGTTGATGCTTTCGGAGCTGGTCACCAACGCGGTCGAGCACGTCAAGGTCACGTACGAGTGGCTGATCAACGTGCTGTGCTGGCTCGACGGGGACGTGTTGCGGATCGAAGTGCACGACCCCGGGTGTGGAGTTCCCTTCTCGCGCGCGCCCGGGCCGGAGGACTGCGACGGACGAGGTCTCTTCCTCGTCGGTGCGTTCTCCGAGGATTGCGGAAGTGAGCGCGGCCGAGACGGTGGGACCGTCGTGTGGTTCGCCGTTCGTTTGGCCTGACCAGCTACTTTCGCCAGTGACGCGCGGCCTGCGCGGTCGACTGAGCTGCATGGATGAGCTTGAAAGTGGCTACATCTACTGCGAATGTAGACGGGTCAACCGTTTGACAGGTCAAGTGAGAACCGGGTGCAGCATGGCGTATGAGGTGGCTCCACCGAAGTACGTGCGCCTGGTGCAGACGCTTCAGTCGCGCATCGAAGACGGCACCTATCCGGCCGGTTCGCTCCTGCCGAGCGAGCACCAACTCGTGCAGGCGTTCGGGATGTCGCGGCCCACCGTGGTGCGGGCGCTCCAGATCCTGAGGCAAGACGGCTGGATCGAGTCGCAGCAAGGCCGGGGCACCTTCGTCCGAGGACGGCCCGAGTCGTCCCGCGCGACGCCTGCTCGCCGCGGCCTGGAGGTCATGGAGCGCGACGAGGACTCCAACCCTGGTGAGTTGATCGCGGTCACGACGGTCGACCTTCCTCGACGAGCCGCTTCCGCGCTGGGCCTGCCTCCCGGCGCCAAGGCCCTGCTTCGGCGGTGGCTGGTGCGCGATGAGGACGGACCCTCGGAACTGGTCTCGTCCTACTTCCCGCTGGAACTCGCGGAGCGCACTGACCTGGCCTCGGATCAGGCACTGCCCGGCGGACTGAGGGCGCATCTCGAGAGCCGCGGCAAGGTCCGCATCGATCACATCACCGAGCGCATCTGCGCACGGCTCGCCGACGGCCAGGAAGCCGAACTGCTGGAGCTGCCGGCGGGGGAGCCGGTCCTTGGTCTGTTGGTGATCGGCCATGACTCGACCGGTCGGGGCTGGTACGTCGCGGACGTGGTGTTGGCGGGCGACCGCCACGAGCTGGAAGACGTCTACTCGGTCCAGTGAGGATCCCGCCGTGTGTGGCGGGTTTCCTCCACAAAGCAACTTGACAAGTCAACCTGTCATGTCTAACTTCGAAAGTGCTTGATAAGTCAACTGGACAAGGAGTGTGTTCGTGGCAATCAAGGGTGCGATCCCGGTGTCCTTCGCGGCGGTGTTCCCGTTCGGGGCGTTCGCGAAGTCGGTGGTGCCGATGGCCGACTTCGAGGCGTCCAAGGGCGGCGTGAAGGTTCAGGCACGCGACAAGACGACCGGGCTGCCGGTCTGGGCCGTCTCCGTGGTCGACGGCGACCCGGACGCCAACGAGGCGACCGTGAAGGTCAAGGTCGCCTCCGACTCCGAGCCGGTCCTTCCGGACACGTTGCCCGGACTGCCGTTCCGGCCGGTGGAGTTCGAGGGCCTGACGGTGACGGCGTACGTCAACCAGTCCAACAATCGCGTGGCGTTCTCCTACCGCGCGTCCGGCCTGCGTGCGCCGGGCGGACCGCTCAAGAGCGCGATCAAGACGGCGGCCTGACGGCTCGTCGTGCACGGAGTACGACGCGGCCCCGGTGCGAACTGACTTTGGCGGGTCTCACACACCGGGGCCGCCCCCATCCGAACGACCTGGTGATCTTCGAAGGGGTGTCTCCCATCATGCATGTCCTCAACCGGCCCTGGGTGAAGCTCGGGGCCTTACTACTCGCGGCCCTGTACGTCGTCTACGAGGCGGTGCGCGCGAAAGCCGGCCTGACTGCCTCGTATCTGGTCGTCTCCATCTACCTGACGTCGGCGGTGGCCGGCGTTTGGTGGTGGCTGTTCTCCTTCGCTGCGCGAGTCCGAAGGGGCTGGCCCGCGTTGTCCAAGGCGCTCGGCGCATGGCAGCAAGAACCGGTGTCCCGGATCGACGAGACCTTCGAGTACCGGTACCCGAAGATCCTGCGAATCCGGCGCCACCAACTGGGCTTCGACGTCGTTGTGTCCCTCCTGCCGGGGCAGATCCCCAAGAACCTCGGTGACCACGTCGAAGGCATCGCACACACCTGGAAGGTCTTCCGGGTCGAAGCGTCTTCACCTGCTCGCGGGGTCGTCGTACTGCGGGCCTGGTTCGTGGACCCACTGGCCGAATCCTTCGAAGCTCCTCCGATGCCCGGACTGGGCGACGTCACCAAACGGGCTGCCGGCCTTGCGTCCATCCGGTTCGGGCGGCCGGCCGAGGAGCGCGAGGATCCGTGGACACCGGAGTTCACGTCGGCGGAGATCGGGCGCTGTGATGACGGCTCGCCATGGCGGCTGCGCCTTCACGGAACGCACGTCCTGGTGGCCGGGGTGACCGGTGCCGGAAAGGGCTCGGTCCTCTGGGGCGTCATCCGCGCGCTCCTGCCGGCTGCATGCTCGGGCATCGTGCAGCTCTGGGCGTGCGACCCGAAGCGCATGGAGTTGTCCTACGGCCGGTCGCTCTTCCACCGCTACGCCTGTGAGCCGGCAGCCATGGTCGAACTCCTGGAAGACGCCGCGGGCGAGATGAATACGCGGGCGCAGACGTTCGCGGGCAAGGTCCGCAAGCACGAGCCTTCCTCTGCATGCCCGTTCGTCGTGTTGATCGTCGATGAGCTGGCGTTCCTGACGGCGTATCAACCGGACCGCGACCTACGAAAGCGCGCGGATGCCGCGATAGCCACGCTCACGTCCCAGGGAAGGTCCGTCGGGTTCTGCGTCATCGGGGCCTTGCAGGATCCGCGCAAAGAGGTGATGAACATCCGCAACCTGTTCCCGGACCGGATCGCGCTGCGGCTGGACGAGCCGAACCAGGTGGACATGGTCCTCGGCAACGGCGCTCGGGAGCGCGGCGCCGCGGCGGACCTGATCTCGCCTCAACCCGAGATCGGTGCGGGGGTCGGCTATGTCAAGCACGAGACCCAGCCGGAACCGGTGCGCGTTCGAGCGGCGTTCGTCTCCGATCCCGCGATCGACGCGATGGTGCGCGACTACGGCCGACGTGGCGGATTGGAGGCGGCGGCATGAGGTCCATTCCGAACCTGGCAGACCTCGGGGGTGTGCTCGCCGCCCTGGTCGCGCTGATCGAAGCCCGCCCGGCGCTGCCCGACCTGGTCTCCGTCCACACGGTGTGGAGCGCGGAGACGGACGAGTGGAACGTGACGGCGCGCGTGTTCGTCGACGGCGACTCGGACTTCCCCGCGGAAGCCGTTGCGATGTGGGCTGGAGAGATCGCCAACGGCGTGACGACGTCGGCGAAGGTGACCACGTCGGGCGCGGCGTACGTCCACTACCAGGCGGTGGGAAGCATCGCGGGCGCCTCGATCACCGTGTGGTCGCGCGGACGTCTGAGCGGTGAAGCGACCGATGAAGGGTCGCGCCATGGCTGAGCGGAGCATGAGCGAGCGCATGGCTGCGGTGTACAACCTGCTGGCACTCGCGGGAAAAGCGGTCGCTACCTGGACGGGGGAGACGGACGGGCCCACCTCGGCGGAACGACGCGAGGCGGCAAACTCCGCTATCCAGGGCATCGACACCGCCGTGACGGTGCTCTACCGGGTGCGCGCAGACCTGGTCAGCCAGATGCGACGGAGTGACGACGCGTTCATGGCTGAACTCCAACGGAAGTACGGTCCGCTTCCCCCGGCTGGTGATCGATGACCACCCGGGCGGAACGTGCGCGGATGCCACTTGCGCGTGAGGTCGTGCGGGCGGTGGCTCAAGAACACGGGGTCTGTGTCCGGCCGATTGCCTTGCGGCGCACGGACGTCATGACCGGTGAGACCACGGTGGTCGACGTCCCGTGTGGGGCGACGCTGGCGAGCGTGTGCCCGACCTGCGCTGAGCGGAAGCGGCGGCTCCGGATGGCGCAGTGTCGGGAAGGGTGGCATCTGACCGAGGAACCGATTCAGGAGGCAGACGAGCCGACCGACGAACAGCGCTTGCTGGCCGAACTGCGGGCGGACTGGACCAAGAAGCACGACCTGGCGCGCGGTGACGAGCGAGACGAACGCGCCGAAGACCTGGCCGCGGTCGACGCCGAATTGGCCGATTCCGGCGTACGGGGCAACATCGACCCGGATCCGGTCTCGCGGCGGGTGCGGTCGACTCGGCGGCGGCAGGATGCTCCGGATCTGCCCCGGCGTGAGGTCGACGCGCGGACGGTCGGCAGGGCGTACACCGCGCCTGACGGCAAGGTGTTCCGGCCGTCGTTGTTCGTCACGCTGACGCTGCCGTCGTACGGGCGTGTGCGTCGGGACGGGACACCCGTGGATGCCTCGGCGTACGACTACCGGGCGGCTGCTCGGGATGCGTTGCACTTCTCGAAGCTGGTCGATCGGTTCGTGCAGAACCTGAGGCGCCTGGTCGGCTTCGACGTGCAGTACTTCGCCGCGGTCGAGTATCAGCGGCGGTTGGCACCGCACATCCACCTCGCGATCCGTGGCACGGTCTCGCGCGCCGAACTTCGCCAGGTGGCGGCGGCGACCTATCACCAGGTGTGGTGGCCGGCGTGCGACGAGCCGGTCTACTCGACCGACCTTCCGCCGGTCTGGGACACGAAGGCCGGCGCGTACCTCGACCCGACGAACGGCGCCGAACTGCCCACCTGGGATGAGGCGTTGGACGGCCTGGGCGACGATGCGGAGCCGATTCACGTCGCCCGGTTCGGGACGCAGGTCGACGCGAAGGGCGTCCTGGTCGGCTCGCCGGACGCACGCCGCTGCATCGGCTACCTGACCAAGTACCTCAACAAGTCCGCCCACGAGTCCCACGAGGCCCAGAGCGGGGCCCAGAACGCGCACGTGGACCGACTCGTGGAAGCCCTCCGTTACGAGCCCTGCTCGCCCACCTGCGCCAACTGGCTCCTCTACGGAGTCCAGCCGAAGAACGCCCGCGCGGGCCTGCGGCCTGGCTGCTGCAAGGCCAAAGCTCATCGGCGGACCCACCTCGGCTACGGCGGGCGGCGCGTCCTGGTCTCGCGCAAGTGGTCCGGCAAGACCATGGCCGACCACAAGGCGGAGCGCCGGGCATGGGTGCTGGACCTGGTCGGCGGTGCCGGCGACATTCCGGATCCGAATCGGTTCATCTGGGCTCCGGTCGGCCGTGATGACCCTGACGTCGCACCGCTGTCCCATCGCCTCCTTCGCGCGGTCGCCGAACGGGTGCGGTGGCGCAAGGCGATGGACGAAGCGAAAGCCCGCGCAGACGGACCGCTCGACAATTCGGCAACTGCCCGGGGGAGGGCGGCATGACCAGAAGAGCCAAAACTTCGGACGTCGAACTCCTGACCGTCCCGGAAGTCCTCGAAGCGCTGGGTGGCCTCTCTCGCCGGACTTTCTACCGCTGGCGTGAACTCGGCTTGGCGCCGGCCTGCCACAAGCTCCCCAACGGCGAACTGCGCATTACGCGTGAGGCGTTCGCGGAGTGGCTCGACACTCGGGCGGAGGAAGCGGCGTGACAGACAAGACGTACAAGGTCCGGGTCTGGGCCGTGGTCCGGAACCAGAGCAGTAAGAAGAAGCCCTCTTTCGTGGTGCGTTGGACTGTCGCGGGCGAGCCGCAATCAGCGACGTTTGGTACGAAAGGGTTGGCCGACCGGTTTCGTGGACGCCTGATCCGTGCCACCGAGGACGGCGAAGCGTTCGATCTTGAGAGCGGTCTCCCCGAGTCCATGCAGAAGGCCAAAAAGGCGACGTCAGCCCTCACCTTCGCGCTCGCCTACATGGACATGAAGTGGCCGGGTGCGGCTGCGAAGTCGCGGGACAGCATGGCGGACGCGCTGGCCACGGCTCTGCCCGCGCTCGTGAAGGACAGTGACGGTCGGCCCGACGTGGTGACCCTGCGCCGCGCTCTCCGGCTGTTTGTTCTGCCGCCGACTCGACGGAAGCTCCCTCGGCCCGGCGACGTCGCCAAAGCGGTTGCCTGGCTCGAAAAGAGGTCGCTGCCCATCACGGGGCTCGCGGACGCCAAGATTGTTCACGGTGTCTTGGACGCGCTCGGTCTCAAGCTCGACGGATCCGCGGCAAGCGCCGAGACGCTTCGCCGTAAGCGGTCGGTCGTCTACAACCTCCTCGACTACGCCGTGGAGCTGGAACACCTTCCGGTGAACCCCATCGACAAGCTCAAGCGCAAGCGCGTCCTGGTGGCGTCCTCGGTGGACCGCCGCTCGGTTGCCAACCCGGTCCAGGCTCGCGAACTGCTCGCCGCGGTGACCTACGTCGGCGGACACAAGCGGGCCGGCGGCCGACGTCTCCGCGCCTTCTTCGCGGTCCTCTACTACGCCGGTACGCGCCCGGCGGAAGCGGTGAACCTGCGGCGCGCCGACAGTGTCCTGCCCACCTCGGGATGGGGCTCGCTGACCCTGCACACCACTCGGCCGGCGGCGGGCAAGACCTGGACGGACAACGGCCAGGCGCACGACGAGCGGGGCCTGAAGCAGCGGGCGGACAAGGACACGCGCCACGTGCCCATCCCTCCGCAACTCGTCGCGATCCTCCTCGCGCACATCGAAGAGTTCGGCACGGCAAAGGACGGTCGACTCTTCCCGAGCGAACGCCGTGGCGTCCTTGCCTCCTCCACCTACTCCCGAGTGTGGAAGGAAGCACGCAAGCTCGCGCTGACCGAGGAACAAGTGACCTCACCTCTCGCAGCTCGGCCGTACGACCTGCGGCACGCCTGCGCGTCGCTCTGGCTCAACTCCGGAGTGCCGGCCACGGAGGTCGCCGAACGGCTCGGGCACTCGGTGGATGTGCTGCTCAAGATCTACGCCAAGTGCATCGACGGACAGCGCGACCTGATCAACCAACGCATCTCGGATGGTCTCGGTGACGAGAGCTGAGCAGCCGTCAGACGGCAGGAAGCCCCGGATCACTCCGGGGCTTTCGTCGTGTCCGGGCCACGCCGCGCATACGCCAAATACGCACTGTGACCTGCGGAAACGGCTCCAAGATCATTACGTGCCCATTACGCGCGGGCCGTCCTACGCCTGCACGCACCTGCGCGGGCTGACACACGGAGTGACGAGCGAAAAGAGGCCCCAAAACAAAAACAGCAGCTCACGAGTGATCGTGGCTGCTGAGACTGTTCACGCTGTGTGCCCCTGGCAGGATTCGAACCTGCGCACACGGCTCCGGAGGCCGTTGCTCTATCCCCTGAGCTACAGGGGCTCGGGTGACGTGAACATTACCAGCTCTGGGGAGTGGGTTGCGAAGGGGTTGAGGGGAGGGGGCGGGGAGGTGCGGGATGAGATGTGCGGATCGGGCCCCGAGGTGGGTGTGGGGGGCCTAACCTCACTGGCGTGGGCGGGATTGGTGGTGAGGCGGCGCGGGTGCTTGTCGTGGATGACGACGAGGTGATTCGGCAGCTGATCGCGGTCAATCTGCGGCTGGAGGGGTTTGTGGTGAGCACTGCTCGGGATGGTGAGGAGTGCTTGCGGCTCGTGCATGAGGTGCGGCCGGATCTGGTCACGCTCGATGTGGTGATGCCGCATTTGGACGGGATCGGGACGGCGGCTCGGTTGCGGGCGGATCCTCGGACCAGTGGGTTGAAGATCCTGATGATCAGTGCCTGTGCTCAGGACGAGGACTTCTCCCGGGCTCGGGCGGTGGGGGTGGACGGGTATTTGACGAAGCCGTTTCATCCCGAGCAGCTCATTCGGTTGGTGCGCGCGTTGTCACCGGAAGTGGAAGCGGTGACGGGAGCGGCAGCGGTGACGGGAGCGGAACCCGAAGCGGCGGCGGAAGCGGTGACCGGCGCGGAAGCCCAAGCGGTGGCCGAAGCGGCGGCCGAAGCCGAAGCGGCGGCGGAAGCACGAGCGGATGCACAAACGGCACCGGGAGCGGCACCGCAAGCGACACCGGGAGCGGCACCGCAAGCGCCGCCGGGAGCGCGCGCAGGAGTGGAAGCCGAGCCGAGGCCGGCTTCGGAAGTGTCACCCGAATGACCGACGCCGCCCGCCGGGCGGGTTGGTCGGCGGGTCGCCTACCCTTGTCCCCGTGACCCCCGCAGAGCTTTCGCAGTCAGTGTTGTCCGCGGTTCGTGCCGCCGTCGAGGCGGGCGAGCTCGCCGTTGCCGTGCCCGAGAGCACGACGGTGGAGCGACCCAAGAACCGCGAGCACGGGGACTACGCGACGAACATCGCGTTGCAGCTCGCGAAGCCGGCCAAGCGGCCGCCGCGGGAGATCGCCCAACTGCTGGCCGCGCGGATCGAGCGGGCGACCGGTGTGGCCAAGGTCGACATCGCCGGCCCCGGGTTCCTGAACATCACGCTCGACACGGCCACCCAGGGCGAGTTGGCCCGCAGCATCGTCGAGGCCGGCGCCACGTACGGCAGCAACAACGCGTTCGACGGGCTCAAGATCAACCTGGAGTTCGTCTCGGCGAACCCGACCGGGCCGATCCACATCGGCGGGGTGCGCTGGGCCGCCGTCGGCGACTCGCTGGGGCGGATCCTGCGCGCGTCCGGCGCCGACGTCACCACCGAGTACTACATCAACGACGCCGGCGTGCAGATCGACAAGTTCGGCAAGTCGCTGATGGCGGCGGCGAACGACCGCCCCGTGCCCGAGGACGGCTACGTCGGCGCGTACATCAACGACATCGCCGCCGACATCGTCGCCGAGCGTCCCGACGTGCTGAGCCTGGCCGAGGCCGAGCAGGAGAAGGTGTTCCGGGCCACCGGGCTCAAGCTGATGGTCGCCGAGATCCAGCGCTCGATGGAGAACTTCGGCGCGCACTTCGACGTGTGGTTCTCCGAGACCACGCTGCACGGGTCCGGCGCGGTGGAGAAGGCGATCGACCGGCTGCGCGAGCAGGGCCACGTCTACGACGACAACGGCGCGATCTGGCTGCGCACCACGGACTACGGGGACGACAAGGACCGGGTCCTGATCAAGTCCGACGGCGAGAAGACCTACTTCGCCTCCGACGCCGCGTACTACCTGAACAAGCGCGACCGGGGCAACGAGGTCGCCGTCTACATGCTCGGCGCCGACCACCACGGGTACGTCGGGCGGCTCAAGGCGATCGCGGCCTGCGCGGGCGACGACCCCGAGCACAACATCGAGATCATCGTCGGCCAGTTCGTGAAGATGATGCGCGCCGGCGAAGAGGTCCGGATGTCCAAGCGCGCGGGCAACATCATCACCATCGACGACGTCGTCGAGTGGATCGGTGTCGACGCCGCGCGCTACTCGCTGGCCCGCTCGTCCACCGACTCCACGATTACCCTCGACATCGACATCCTCACGTCGCACAAGAACGAGAACCCGGTGTTCTACGTTCAGTACGCGCACGCGCGGATGTCCTCGGTCGAGCGCAAGGCGGCCGAACGCGGAATCGTCAAGGGCGAGTTCACGCCGGAGCTGTTGTCCACCGAGTGGGAGTCCGACCTGCTCGGCATGCTCGGCGAGTTCCCGCGGGTGGTCGCCAAGGCCGCCGAGATGCGCGAGCCGCACCACGTCGCGCGTTACCTGGAGCAGTTGGCCGGCACGTACCACCGCTTCTACGACCACTGTCAGATCCTGCCCAAGGGCGAGGAAGAGGTCACCGACCTGACGTACGCCCGAATGTGGCTGGCCGAAGCCGCGAAAACCGTGGTGGCCAACGGCCTCGCCCTGCTCGGGGTGTCCGCCCCCGAGCGCATGTGACGGATCGTCACAACGCAGGCGACAGGCCGAAGGCCGGGCGGATGCCCGGCCTTCGGCGTTTCCCGGCCCGCCGGCACACTCGCCCCGCCGGCCGCCGCACCCGCCCCACAAGACCCACACCGACGCCCACACCCCCCGGGGAGCACCACGACATGAGCCGTTCCGCCCACCCCGCCGGTCCCCGCCACGCGGACGTCCTGCCCGACGGCGCGCCGCCGATCGCGCCCGAGGACCTGACCCTGCTCGATCCGAAGATCTGGCCCACGAACGCCGAGCGCGGCGCCGACGGCGTGGTCACCATCGCCGGCCTGGACGTGCGCGAGCTCGCCCGCGAATTCGGCACTCCCGCGTACATCCTCGACGAGGCGGACTTCCGGGCCCGCTGCCGCGCCTGGCGCGAGGCGTTCGAGGGCGCGGACGTGTTCTACGCGGGCAAGGCCTTCCTGTGTCGCGCGCTGGTGCGCTGGATCGCCGAGGAGGGCCTGAACCTGGACGTGTGCACCGCGGGCGAACTGGCAGTCGCGCTGTCCGCGGGCATGGACCCGGCCCGGATCGCCTTCCACGGCAACAACAAGTCGAGCGCCGAACTGGAACGCGCCCTGGAGGTCGGCGTCGGCCGGATCGTGGTCGACTCGTTCGAGGAGATCAGCCGGCTGGCGTTCCTGGCCGACCGGCGCGGCATCACCCAGAAGGTCCTGGTCCGGATCACCGTCGGCGTCGAGGCGCACACCCACGAGTTCATCGCGACCGCGCACGAGGACCAGAAGTTCGGCTTCTCGCTGGCCGACGGCCAGGCCGCCGAGGCGGTCCGCCGGATCCGCAAGCTCGACTCGCTCGAACTGATCGGCCTGCACTCGCACATCGGCTCGCAGATCTTCGACACCGCCGGGTTCGAGGTCGCCGCGCGCCGCGTGGTCGGCCTGCTGGTCGCGGTCCGCGACGAGCACGGCGTCGAACTCCCCGAGATCGACCTCGGCGGCGGCCTGGGCATCGCCTACACCTCCGCCGACGACCCGCAGTCGCCCGCGATCATCGCCGCCTCGCTGCTGGACATCGTGCGCCGCGAGTGTGCCGCCGCCGGTCTGGCCGCGCCCCGGTTGTCGGTCGAACCCGGCCGTGCGATCGCCGGGCCCGGCACGTTCACGCTCTACGAGGTGGGCACGATCAAGCCACTGGAGGGCCTGCGCACCTACGTCAGCGTGGACGGCGGCATGTCGGACAACATCCGCACCGCGCTCTACGACGCCGAGTACACCGTGACGCTCGTCTCACGCGCGAGCGACGCGGCGCCGATGCTCTCGCGCGTGGTGGGCCGGCACTGCGAGTCGGGCGACATCATCGTCAAGGACGCGTACCTGCCCGCCGACCTGGCTCCCGGCGACCTGCTCGCGGTACCCGCCACCGGCGCCTACTGCCGCTCGATGGCGAGCAACTACAACCACGTGGCCCGCCCGCCGGTGATCGCGGTCCACGACGGCGGCGCGCGCGTCATCGTGCGGCGCGAGACCGAAGAGGACCTGCTCCGCCTCGACATCGGCTGAACGACCACACCCCGGACGGCCGTACGAGAGCAGCACGGCGGCAACGGCAGTACGGCAGCACGGCACGAGAACGCACACGCACACGCACACGAACGCCGGAGCAGGACCCCCACCGGAGCAAGCTTCCGGAGCAGGACCCACCGGAGCGAGAACCCCGGAGCACGACCCCGGAGCGAGACCCCGCCGGAGCGAGAGCACCGGACACGCGCACCGGAGAAGCGCACCGGCCAAGCGCACCGGCACAAAAAGAACACCGGCGCAAAAGGAACACCGGAACAAGAACGACGGAACGATCGGGGGTCGCCACGCGGCGGCCCCCGGGCTCGGGAGAAAATCCCGTGGCCGGCATGCGAGGCCGCAAGAATTGTCGTCTCGGATCCTGGACCAGCCCTGGTTCGGAGAATGATCCGAGCGACACTTGTCGGCACTGCCCGACTCCGGAAATCCCCCGGACGGCGGACTCGGACAACCTTTGTCTTCGAGAAGTGAGGTCGGATGATGCGTACGCAGCCGCTGAAGGTGGCGCTGCTCGGTTGTGGTGTGGTCGGCTCCGAAGTGGCCCGCATCATGACGACGCACGCGACCGACCTCGCCGCCCGAATCGGTGCCCCGGTCGAGCTGGCCGGCGTGGCGGTGCGCCGGGCCGGGCGCGAGCGCGCGGGCATCGACCCCGAGCTGGTCACCACGGACGCCGTGGAACTGGTCAAACGCGACGACATCGACGTCGTGGTCGAGGTGATCGGCGGCATCGAGCCCGCCCGCGGCCTGATCCTGTCCGCGATGGAGCACGGTGCCTCGGTGGTCTCCGCCAACAAGGCGCTGCTCGCCGAGGACGGCTCGACGCTGCACGCCGCTGCCGCCAAACACGGTGTGGACCTCTACTACGAGGCCGCCGTGGCCGGCGCGATTCCGCTCCTGCGTCCGCTGCGCGAGTCGCTCGCCGGGGACAAGGTGGAGCGGGTCCTGGGCATCGTCAACGGCACCACCAACTTCATCCTGGACCGGATGGACTCGACCGGCGCGGGCTTCGCCGAGGCGCTCGACGAGGCCACCGCGCTCGGGTACGCCGAGGCCGACCCCACCGCCGACATCGAGGGCTTCGACGCCGCCGCCAAGGCCGCGATCCTGGCCGGCCTGGCCTTCCACACCCGGGTGACCGCCGCCGACGTGTACCGCGAGGGCATCACCGAGGTCAGCGCCGCCGACGTGGCCAGCGCCAAGGCGATGGACTGCGTGGTCAAGCTGCTGGCGATCTGCGAGCGCGGCGCCGACGGGCAGAGCGTGAGTGCCCGCGTGCACCCGGCGATGATCCCGCGTTCGCACCCGCTCGCGTCGGTGCGCGAGGCGTACAACGCGGTCTTCGTCGAGTCCGAGGCGGCCGGGCAACTGATGTTCTACGGCCCCGGGGCCGGTGGCGCGCCGACCGCGAGCGCCGTGCTCGGCGACCTGGTCGCGGTCTGCCGCAACAAGCTCTCCGGCGCGACCGGGCCCGGCGAGTCGGCGTACGCCCAACTGACCCCGCAGCCGGTGGGCATCGCCCGTACCCGCTACCACCTGAGCCTGGACGTCGCCGACCGAGCCGGTGTGCTGGCCCAGGTGGCCGCGGTGTTCGCCCAGCACGACGTGTCCATCGACACCGTCCGTCAACAGGGCCGGGACGGGGATGCCACACTCGTGATCGTCACCCATACCGCCACCGACGCCGCGCTCGCGGCGACCGTCGCCGATCTGCGCGGTATGGACATCGTCCGTGACATCGCCGGCATCATGCGGGTCGAAGGGGAGTAGAGGGACCGTGAGCGCGCTCAAGGAAGGCGTCCGCACCACTCAGTGGCGCGGGGTCATCGAGGAATACCGCGACCGTCTGCCGGTCTCGGCGAACACACCCGTGGTCACTCTGCGTGAGGGTGGGACGCCGCTGGTTCCGGCCCAGGTGCTCTCCGAGCGCACCGGATGTGAGGTTCACCTCAAGGTCGAGGGTGCCAACCCGACCGGGTCCTTCAAGGACCGCGGCATGACGATGGCGATCTCCAAGGCCAAGGAGGAGGGCGCGCGGGCGGTCATCTGCGCGTCCACCGGCAATACCTCGGCCTCGGCCGCCGCGTACGCGGTGCGCGCCGGGATGGTCTGCGCCGTGCTGGTGCCGCAGGGCAAGATCGCGCTGGGCAAGATGGGCCAGGCCCTCGTGCACGGCGCGCGCATCCTCCAGGTCGACGGCAACTTCGACGACTGCCTCACGCTCGCCCGCGATCTGGCCGAAAAGTACCCGGTCGCGCTGGTGAACTCGGTCAACCCGGTGCGCATCGAGGGCCAGAAGACGGCCGCCTTCGAGATCGTGGACATGCTCGGCGACGCGCCCGACATCCACGTGCTCCCGGTCGGCAACGCGGGCAACATCACCGCGTACTGGAAGGGCTACAACGAGTACGCGGCCGACGGCCTGGCCGCCCGCCGCCCGCGCATGTGGGGCTACCAGGCGGCCGGTTCGGCGCCGCTGGTCAACGGCGCGCCGGTGCTCTCGCCGCAGACGATCGCCACCGCGATCCGGATCGGCAACCCCGCGTCGTGGGACTTCGCGATCGCCGCGCGGGACGATTCCGGCGGTCACATCGAATCGGTGACCGACCGTCAGATCCTGTCGGCGTATCGTCTGCTGGCCGCCCAGGAGGGCGTCTTCGTGGAGCCGGCGTCGGCCGCGAGTGTGGCCGGATTGCTCCAGGCGGCCGAACAGGGCCGGGTCGATCCGGGCCAGCGGATCGTCTGCACGGTCACCGGCAACGGCCTCAAGGACCCGGACTGGGCCGTGGCCGGCGCGCCCAAGCCGGTCGTCGTACCGATCGACGCGTCCGCCGCGGCGGCCCAACTCGGCCTGGGCTGACCCGTTCGGCCGCAATCGGTCGATGCATCGGTGGAAGGCCGGCCATTCGCCGCATTCGCCGGTGTGAAAATCGTTTCGGAATCGAATCCGGGCGGTCGACGGTCACTCGTCGACCGCCCCCGGTCCTTTTCGATCCCATTTCCGGTACCAATCCCACGACGCGGTGGTTACGGTGTCCCGCGAGGGAACGCACCTTCGGTAGGCTGATCACCGGACGCGGCCTTGCACTCGTTCCGCGGCGCATGCCGCCCGGGTCTCGCGTCTGTTCCTGCCGTTCCGCAGCACCCGCGATTTCCCGAATGCGCCACCGGTTCGGACCGTCCCGCGAAGGTGCCCGGAACTCCACGAGGAGGAGTGTCCACGCGTATGGCCGGCCCCGCATTCCGTGCCGCCCCCGTCCGGGTTCGCATCCCGGCCACGAGCGCCAACCTGGGTCCCGGGTTCGACGCGTTCGGACTCGCGCTCGGACTGTACGACGACGTCGCCGTCCGGGTCGCGGACGAGGGCTTGTCGATCGACATCGCAGGCGAGGGCGCCGACGACCTGTCCCGCGACGAGAACCACCTGGTCGTGCGCGCGGCCTACGCCGCGTTCGAGGCGATGGGCGGTCGACCCCCCGGGCTGGACGTCGTATGTGCCAACCGGATCCCGCACGGACGCGGTCTGGGCTCGTCCGCCGCGGCGATCTGCGCGGGCGTGATCGCCGCCCGGGCGCTGACCATAGGCGGCGCCGAACGGCTCGACGACGAGGCCACCCTCGCCCTGGCGACCGAGCTGGAAGGCCACCCGGACAACGTCGCGGCGTGTCTGCTCGGCGGCTTCACCATCGCCTGGACCGACGAGGACGGCCCCCGGGCGGTGCGATCGACCCCCGACCGGGGTATATCTCCCGTCGTGTTCGTACCCGCTTCACCGCTGTCCACCGAGGTCGCGCGCGGTCTGCTGCCGGCCAAGGTGACGCATCGCGACGCCGCGGCGAACGCGGGACGCGCGGGCCTGCTGGTCACCGCGCTGACCTCGCGTCCGGACCTGCTGTTCGCCGCGACCGAGGATCGGCTGCACCAGACCTACCGGGCGCCCGCGATGCCCGCGAGCGCCGAATTGATCGACAAGCTGCGCGCACAGGGGATGGCCGCGGTCGTCTCCGGCGCGGGGCCGACCGTGCTCGCCCTGGTCACACACGACCGGGTCGACGAGGCGATCGGTATGGCCGGGCCCGATTGGGTGGTTCGGCAATTGGGAGTGGACGGGGCCGGAGCAAGCGTCATGCCACTGGCGTGACCTGCGTACTCGCCGTTCGTTGGCAGTACGCCCGGTAGGCGGGAGACGGACCCGACGGCACACCCGGCGCGGCCGGGCGACGGGTGCGAGCGGTGGTGGATCCGTTCACTCCACTGCACTACCGCAGGAAAAATGGGCTGCGCCGGGGGAGCGATGGGGTGGGGGAATGTCTCTTGGGTCCGGTAGTGTTAGCGTCATCACCGCACCAGATCCCCCACCCGCATAGGTTGGGCGCGTTCGGTGCTCTGTGGCCACGATCCTTTGGGAGTTCCCCCTCCTGCCTGTCCTTCGTGACGAACGTGGCTCCCCGATACAGACCGGCGGAACCACCGCGCCGCGTCGAGCTCATCCCGGGGACCCGAGGGCCGTTCCTTCACAGGAAATCGAGCCCCTACAGGAATACGAGCCCCCACAGGCATACATGAGCCCGATCCTCGCAGTACTGGGCACATTTTCGACGATTCCCGCCATCCGGCGGACCACCGCACCGGACCGCACTGGAAGCGGGACGGACAGCACAACCGGTCGCCGAGCCCCCTCAAGGCCGACGCCCGCTCCAGGGAAGGACCCTTCGTGAGCGACACCACCGAACTCATGGACGCAACGCCGCAGGCCGCGTCCGCCTCGGGTGACGCGGCTGCCACCGCGGACGCCCCCGCTCCCGCCACGCGGCGCCGCCGCTCGACGGGCACCGGCCTCAACGGCATGGTGCTGGCGGAGCTGCAGCAGGTCGCCACCGGTCTCGGCATCAGCGGCACCGGCCGCATGCGCAAGAGCCAGCTGATCGAGGCCATCCAGGCGAAGCAGGGTGGTTCGGACGCCGCTCCCGCTGCAGCCACGAAGCCGGCCCGGGCCACCAAGGCCAAGGCCGCCGCAGCCGCGGACAACGGCGCGGCGCCGGCCGAGGCCGCTGCCGCGGCGCCCGCCGAGGCGCCCGTCGCGGAGGCGCCCACCAGGGCCCGCCGCGCCGCGCGGACGCGGGTCGCGGTCGAGGCCCCGCAGATCGAGATTCCGGAGCAGGCCGCCGCCGAGGCGCCTGCCAACGGGCGCACCCGACGTGAGCAGGAGCCGGTGGCCGAGGCCACCGAGGCCCCGACACGCCGTCGTGGCGAGCGCACCGAGCGCACCGGCGACGAGCCGGGCGAGCAACGCGAGGGCGGCGAGCGTGAGGGCCGCCGCGAGCGTCGCGAGCGCGGCCAGAACCGGCGCGACCGCGGCGACCGCAACAGCGAGCGCGGCGGCGAGCGGACCGAGCGCGCCGAGCGCCCGGAGCGCGGCGAGCGGGCCGAGCGCGGCGACCGCGGCAACAACGAGCGCGGGGAGCGCGGCGGCGACCGCGCCGAGCGGGCCGACCGCGGCGGCGAGCGCGGCAAGCAGCAGCAACAGCAGCAGGACAACGACCCGATGGGTCCGGACGACGACTTCGAGGGTGGCGGCCGTCGGCGTCGTGGCCGCTACCGCGACCGCAACCGTCGCCGCGGCGGCCGCGAGGGCTTCGAGACCAACGAGCCCGTGCTGGCCGACGACGACGTCCTGGTCCCCGTCGCGGGCATCCTGGACATCCTCGACAACTACGCCTTCGTGCGGACCTCGGGCTACCTGCCCGGCTCCAACGACGTGTACGTCTCGCTCGCCCAGGTCCGCAAGAACGGCCTGCGCAAGGGTGACGCGATCGTCGGCGCGGTGCGTCAGCCGCGCGACGGCGAGCGTCGGGAGAAGTTCAACGCCCTCGTGCGCCTGGACACGGTCAACGGCATGGAGCCGGAACAGGCGCGGCAGCGCTCCGACTTCAACAAGCTGACCCCGCTCTACCCGCAGGACCGGCTCCGTCTGGAGACCGACTCCGGCGCGCTGACCACGCGGATCATCGACCTCGTGTCGCCGATCGGCAAGGGCCAGCGCGGCCTGATCGTCGCGCCGCCCAAGGCGGGCAAGACGATGGTGCTCCAGGCGATCGCCAACGCGATCACCGTGAACAACCCCGAGTGCCACCTGATGGTCGTGCTCGTGGACGAGCGCCCCGAAGAGGTCACCGACATGCAGCGCTCGGTCAAGGGCGAGGTCATCTCCTCGACCTTCGACCGGCCCGCCGAGGACCACACGATCGTCGCCGAGCTGGCCATCGAGCGGGCCAAGCGCCTGGTCGAACTGGGCCACGACGTGGTCGTGCTGCTCGACTCGATCACCCGCCTGGGCCGCGCGTACAACCTCGCGGCGCCCGCCTCCGGCCGCATCCTGTCCGGTGGTGTCGACTCGACCGCGCTGTACCCGCCGAAGAAGTTCTTCGGCGCGGCGCGCAACATCGAGAACGGCGGCTCGCTGACCATCCTGGCCACCGCGCTGGTCGAGACCGGCTCGCGGATGGACGAGGTGATCTTCGAGGAGTTCAAGGGCACCGGCAACATGGAGCTCAAGCTCGACCGCAAGCTCGCCGACAAGCGGATCTTCCCGGCGGTGGACGTGGACGCGTCCAGCACCCGCAAGGAAGAGATCCTGATGGCCTCGGACGAACTCGCGGTCGTCTGGAAGCTGCGCCGGGTGCTGCACGCGCTCGACCAGCAGCAGGCCATCGAGCTGCTGCTGGACAAGATGAAGAAGACCAAGAGCAACGGCGAGTTCCTGATGCAGATTCAGAAGACCACGCCGATGCCGAACGACTAGTCGCACCTCGACCGGTCGTAGGACGCACCACCTCCGGACGCAAGACCGGACACGGCGTCGGCCAGGAGGGAATGTCACGACCCCGGTCGTGGTTGGGCGGTACAGACCCTGATTTGGGTCCGGTCGCCCCCTCCTGGCAGACTGCTCTGTCGGCCCCGGTTCACGTGACGCCCACTCGGGCGTACGACCCGGCGCCCTCCCGAACCCAAGGAGACTCCTGTGAAGCCCGACATCCACCCCGAGTACGTGGAAACCACCGTCACCTGTGGCTGTGGCTCGACGTTCACCACGCACAGCACCGCGACCAGCGGCCAGATCCGCGTCGAGGTCTGTTCGCAGTGTCACCCGTTCTACACGGGCAAGCAGAAGATCCTCGACACGGGTGGTCGTGTGGCGCGCTTCGAGAAGCGCTTCGGCAAGCAGCCGGTGGCCGGCAGCAAGTAGCGACCCCGCGGCGCCGGAGGAGCGGTGGGCCTTGTCCAAGGTCCGTACCGCCCCTCCGGCGCCGTTCGTTTGTCCGCCCGTCCGGGCGTCCCGCCGATCCCGCCACCGCGTCACGATCCCGCCGAGTTCGCGGCCATACCCCAGAGGAGCCCCCCAGTGTTCGAGGCGATGGACGACCTGCTCGCCGAGCACGCCGACCTGGAGCGGCAGCTCGCCGATCCGGCCGTGCACGCGGACCAGACACGCGCGCGCAACCTCGGGCGGCGCTACGCCGAACTGGGGCCGATCGTGGACGCCTACCGGCAGTGGGCCGGCGCCGCCGACGACGTCGAGGCCGCACACGAACTGGTCGCCGAGGACCCGGACTTCGCCGCCGAGGCGGAGGAGGCCGAGCAGCGCCGCGAGGAGTGCGCGGAGAAGCTGCGCCGACTGCTGGTACCGCGCGACCCGGCCGACGACAAGGACGTGATCCTCGAGGTCAAGGCGGGCGAGGGCGGCGAGGAGTCGGCCCTGTTCGCGGGCGACCTGCTGCGGATGTACCTGCGCTACGCCGAGCGGGCCGGCTGGAAGACCGAGATCCTCGAATCCAACGAGTCCGATCTCGGCGGCTACAAGGACGTCCAGGTGGCGGTCAAGACCAAGGGCAACCCCGCGCCCGGCGAGGGCGTCTACGCCCGGCTCAAGTTCGAGGGCGGCGTACACCGCGTCCAGCGCGTGCCCGCCACCGAGTCGCAGGGCCGCATCCACACCTCCGCGGCCGGCGTCCTGGTGCTGCCCGAGGCGGAGGACGTCGAGGTCGAGATCAACGCCAACGACCTGCGCATCGACGTGTACCGCTCGTCCGGGCCCGGCGGCCAGTCGGTCAACACCACCGACTCGGCCGTGCGCATCACGCACCTGCCCACCGGCATCGTGGTCTCCTGCCAGAACGAGAAGAGCCAGCTCCAGAACAAGGAGTCGGCGATGCGCATCCTGCGCGCCAGGATGCTCGCCGCGGCCCAGGAGGAGGCCGACAAGGAGGCCTCCGACGTGCGCCGCAGCCAGGTCCGCACGGTGGACCGCTCCGAGCGCATCCGGACGTACAACTTCGCGGAAAACCGGATTTCGGACCACCGCGTGGGCTACAAGGCGTACAACCTGGACCAGGTGCTCGACGGCGATCTCGATCCGGTCATCCAGGCGTGTGTGGACGCCGACATGGCCGCCCGGCTCGCCCACCAATAACGGAGACGAGATGAACCTGCTGCTCGCCGAGGTGGCCCAGGCCACCCTGCGACTGGCCGACGCGGGCGTTCCCTCTCCGCGCTTCGATGCCGAGGAACTCGCGGCGTTCGTGCACGGCGTCAAGCGTGGCGCCCTGCACACCGTCGCCGACGGCGACTTCGACGCGCGGTTCTGGGAGGCCATCGCGCGCCGGGAGGCCCGTGAGCCGTTGCAGCACATCACCGGGCGGGCCTTCTTCCGTTACCTCGAACTCCAGGTGGGCCCCGGCGTGTTCGTGCCCCGGCCGGAGACCGAGGTGGTGGTCGGCTGGGCGATAGACGCGCTGCGCGCGATGGACGTCGCCGAACCGCTCGTGGTCGACCTGTGCACCGGCTCCGGCGCGATCGCGCTCGCGGTCGCCCAGGAGGTGCCGCGCTCGGTCGTGCACGCGGTCGAGCTGGACCCGGACGCCGCCCGCTACGCCGCGCGCAACGCGAGCGGCTCGCGGGTGATCCTGCACCGGGGCGACGCGCTCGCCGCGCTGCCGGAGCTGGACGGCACGGTCGACCTGGTGATCAGCAACCCGCCCTACGTGCCGCTGGACGAGCGGGACGAGATGGCCCCCGAGGCGCGCGACCACGACCCCGAACTGGCGCTGTTCTCGGGGCCGGACGGGCTGGACTTCATCCGGATCCTGTCCAAGACCGCCTACCGGCTGCTGCGCCCGGGCGGTCTGGTGGTGGTCGAGCACGCGGACACCCAGGGCGGCGCGGTGCCGTGGATCTTCAACGAGGAGGCCGGTTGGGTGGACGCGGCCGACCACCGCGACCTGACCAATCGCCCGCGCTTCACCACCGCACGCAAGGAAGGCGCGTGAATCGCGCGCCCCGCACTCCCGCGCGGTCGACGCCGCCCGCGCCGCCCACACCTCTCGCGGCACCGGCACCGGCACCGTCCTCGGATCTCGCACCACCCGCACCACTGGCACCACCCGCACCACCGGCACGCTTGACATCGCCGGCACCACCGGCGCCGGCCGCGCGCTTGGCACCACCCACACGCTTGGCCTCACCCGTAACACCCGTACCACCCGTTTCGCCCGTACCGCTTCAGGAGGTAAGTGCCCGATGAGCCGACGCTACGACTGCTCCGACGCGATGGACCGTGGGCTCGGGCTGCGTGAGGCGACCGGGTCGATCAAGCGCGGCGACCTGGTCGTGCTGCCGACGGACACCCTGTACGGCATCGGCGCGGACGCGTTCACCCCGCACGCCGTGCACGCGTTGCTGGACGCCAAGGGCCGGGGCCGCAACATGCCCTCGCCCGTGCTGGTGGGCTCGCCGAACACGCTGCACGGGCTGGTCACCGGCTTCCCCGAGGTGGGCTGGGAACTGGTCGACGCGTTCTGGCCGGGCGCGCTGACCATCGTCGCCTTCCACCAGCCGTCGCTGATGTGGGACCTGGGCGATACGCGCGGCACGGTCGCGGTGCGCATGCCGCTGCACCCGGTCGCGATCGAACTGCTCACCGAGACCGGGCCGATGGCGGTCAGCAGCGCGAACCGGTCCGGCAATCCGGCGGCGACCACGGTCGAGGAGGCCGAGGCCCAGCTCGGCGAATCGGTGTCGGTGTACCTGGACGGCGGCACCTGCCCCTCGACCGCGCCGTCCTCGATCGTCGACCTGACCGCCGGCCGCCCCCGGCTGCTGCGTGAGGGTGCCCTGTCGTTGGACACGTTGCGCGAGGTCGTACCCGACCTGGAGGGCGTGAATTGACCCCGCCACCTCCCGTGGGGCACTCCTACGGGCCGTACGGGTCCGCGCCCGACTCGTTTCGGATCCTGTTCGTGTGTACGGGGAGCATCTGCCGCTCGCCGATCGCCGAACGGCTCGCGCGGCTGGGACTGGAGCGCCGGCTCGCCGCCGACGACGCGGTCCGCCTCAGCGTGCAGAGCGCCGGGACCTGGGGGCACGAGGGCGCGCCGATGGAGCCGCACGCGGCCGAGGTGCTGCTCGAATACGGCGCCGACCCGGGCGACTTCCACGGCCGCGAGCTGCTGGACGAGCACGTCGCCGAGGCCGACCTGGTGCTCACCGCGACGCTCGACCACCGCGCGCACGTGGTGTCCATGGGGCATGCCTCGGGCCTGCGCACGTTCACCCTCAAGGAGTTCACCCGACTGGTCGCGGTACTGGAGCGCGCGCCCTATCCCGAGCGCGATCTGGTCCAGCGCGGCCGCTCGTTGGTCCGGGCCGCCGCGGCGCTGCGCGGGCGGCTGGCCGCGCCCGATCCCGAGTGGGACGAGGTGGCCGACCCGTACGGCGCGCCGCTGAGCGTGTTCCGGGCGTGTGCCTCCGACATCGGCTCGGCCCTGGACCCGGTGCTCACCGCGCTCACCGGGCACCCCGCGCACAGCCACTGACGACACCTCGGCGCGCGGGTCGCGCGCACCCGCGCGGCGCGGCCGGCGACCGGCCCGAATCGGTGCGAATCCATCCGTGCGGCGAGCGGCCCGAATCGGTCCGAATCCGCCCCTCGAGAGCCTGTCCGTGCCCCGACCCCCGGCATATGGTGGAGAGGTCCCTGCGGCCTTGAGGAGCAGTGCCATGGGCACTCCCGACTCCACGTCAACTCCCTTCTGGGGACCGGACTTCGCCGCCCTGCGACAGGCGGACCCGGAGATCGCCGAGGTGCTGTTGGGCGAGTTGGCCCGGCAACGCGGCGGCCTGCAACTGATCGCCGGCGAGAACTTCACCTCCTCGGCGGTGCTGGCCGCACTCGGCAGCACGCTCGCCAACAAATACGCCGAGGGCTATCCCGGACGGCGCTACTACGGCGGGTGCGCCGAGGTGGACCGCGCCGAGGAGCTCGCGGTGCGCCGGGCCCGGGCCCTGTTCGGCGCCGAGCACGCCAACGTGCAGCCGCACTCGGGCACCGCGGCGAATCTGGCGGCCTACGCGGCGGTCCTGGTGCCGGGTGACACGATCCTGGCCATGTCGCTGCCGCACGGCGGCCACCTCACCCACGGCTCCCGGGTGAACTTCTCCGGCCGCTGGTTCCACGCGGTCGCCTACGGGGTCCGCGAGAGCGACGAGCGGATCGACTACGACCGGGTCCGGGATCTGGCCCGGGCGCATCGGCCGCGGCTGATCGTGTGCGGCGCCACCGCATATCCACGACTTGTCGATTTCGCGGCATTCAGGAGCATCGCCGACGAGGTGGACGCCTACCTGATGGTGGACGCGGCGCACTTCATCGGTCTGGTCGCGGGCGACGCGGTGCCCTCGCCGATCCCGTTCGCGGACATCGTCACGTGCACCACGCACAAGGTGCTGCGCGGTCCGCGCGGCGGGCTGATCCTGTGCCGCGAGGAACTCGCCGAGCGGATCGACCGCGCGGTGTTCCCGTTCAGCCAGGGCGGGCCGCACATGCACGCGGTGGCGGCCAAGGCGGTCGCGCTGGGCGAGGCGGCCGGCGCGGCGTACCGGGTGTACGCACGCCGCGTGGTGGCCAACGCGCAGGCGTTGGCGCAGGGTTTGCAGGCCGAGGGCATGCGGGCGGTCTCCGGGGGCACCGACACCCATCTGGCGCTGCTGGATCTGCGGGGGATCGGGGTCAGCGGCAGCGACGCGGAACGACGCTGTGAGCGCGCGGGCATCACGCTGAACAAGAACGCGGTCCCGTTCGATCCGGTGAAGCCGATGATCGCCTCCGGGATCCGGGTCGGCACGGCCGCGGTGACCACGCAGGGGATGACCGAGACGGACATGAAGGAGATCGCCCTGCTGATCGGTCGGGCGGCGCGCGAGGACGACGAGAGCGTGCTGCGCGAGGTGCGCGCGGCGGTCGGCGACCTCGTGGCGACCCATCCGGCCTACCCGCGTCGCTGAGTCGCCCATGGGGCAATCCCGGCCCGGGCTGGCTGGGACCAGGGGGACTGTGGTTACGTGTGGGGCGACGGGCCGGTGGTGGCGCCACCGAGCACAGTGCGATCGTCCTCGCCGGTGAAGGTTCGGCGATTCTCCCGGGGAGCGGCGGCACGTCTAGTCTGAAGCCCGTGCTGCCGCTGGGATGTGCCGAAGCCGGGGACGGTTGAGTCTTGCGCGAATACCTGCTCACGCTGTTCGTCGCCGCCGCGGTGACCTACCTGCTGACGGGCGCGGTCCGCCGGTTCGCCATCGCCGCCGGCGCGATGCCCGAGATTCGCGCGCGCGATGTGCACAAGGAGCCGACTCCGCGCCTGGGCGGGTTGGCGATGTTCGGCGGTTTGTGCGCGGGCCTGCTGGTCGCCCGGCATCTTCCGGTGCTGGAGGACGTGTTCACCGCCTCCACCGACGTGCAGGCGCTGCTGTCCGGCTGCGCGCTGATCTCGGTGCTCGGGGTGATCGACGACAAATGGGGCGTCGACGCGATCATCAAGCTGCTCGGTCAGGCGCTCGCCGCGGGCGTGATGGTCTGGCAGGGCATCGTGATCCTGTGGCTGCCCATCCCCGGCTACGGCACGGTGAGCCTGACGCCGACCCAGGGCACGTTGCTGACCATCGGGATAGTGGTCATCACGATCAACGCGGTGAACTTCGTGGACGGCCTGGACGGCCTCGCGGCCGGCATGGTGTGCATCGCCGCGCTGGCCTTCTTCGGCTACTCGTACCGGCTCTGGTTCGGTTACGGCGTCTCGGGCGCCGCCGCGCCGACGCTGTTCACCGCGCTGCTGATCGGGATGTGCGTGGGGTTTCTGCCGCACAACCTGCACCCGGCGCGGATCTTCATGGGCGACTCCGGCTCGATGCTGATCGGCCTGATGCTGGCCGCGGCCGCGGTCACCGTGACCGGCCGGATCGACCCGGACGCGATCATGGCGCAGAGCGACGGCTCGATGTCCTTCACCACGCACAAGCTGGTGCCCGTCTACATTCCGCTGGTGTTGCCGTTCGCGGTGCTGGTGGTGCCGCTGATGGACCTGGTGATGGCGGTCGGCCGGCGCGGTTGGGCGGGGCGCTCGCCGTTCGCGGCGGACAAGGGCCACCTGCACCACCGGCTCCTGGAGATCGGCCACTCGCACAGCCGCGCGGTGTTGATCATGTACTTCTGGTCCGGCCTGATCGCGTCGTTCACGGTGCTGATCTCGGTCCGTCCGGAGCGGCGTCCGATCGTGTATGTGGGCCTTGGTCTGATCGCCATCGGCCTGGTGATCCTGATGTTGCCGAGGTTCAAGCCGCACGTGCCGACCGAGCTGTACAACGTGGTCCCGCCGCGTTACCGGCGGATGCGCCGACGCCGGCGCGGCGCGAACGTTCCGGTCGAGCGGATGGTTCCCGGCGAATCAGACGGCGTACGGCTCAACGGAGCATCCGCCACAGGTGCCACAGGCTCCACACGTCATCCGCAAAACCCCACCCCACCTGCGCATTTGCCTGCGGGCAGGGGTGCGCGAAAGGGTGGTGGAAGGCTGTGAGCTTGTACACACGAACGGGTAAAGCTCTGCTCAAATAGTTTGTGATACCGTTCACGAACCAGGATCAACGGCCGATGAACCCCCAGCAACGAGGGTTCTGATCCCCCACGGCCATTCCCGAGCGTTGCGTCGTACCGAGCGTGCGCTCGGGCGACTGATTCGCCCTCTGCCCCCCACTGATGCCGGAGTCACCGACATGCAGGCCAATGACGTCCGCCTTCTCCGAGGTTCGGTCGTGTGCACGACCGGGGCCGGGGTAATCGCGGCCATCGCGGCCTTCTTCGCGGCCGGTGGCAAAGGTTTGCTCGGCGCGGTGCTCGCCACTGTCGTCGTCCTGGTCTTCTTCGCGATCGGCCAGTTGGCGATCGGGCGTATCTCGCGCAACAACCCCCTCATGATGATGAACATGGCGCTCTTCACGTACATCGTGCAGATCCTGCTGTTGGGGTTGGTTTTGTTCCTGTTCAAGGACACCAAGGCGTTCGACACGAAGGTGTTCGGACTCACCATCCTCGGGGCAACGCTGGTCTGGGTCGCCTCGCAGGTGTGGATCTTCACCCGACTGAAGATCGCCTACGTCGAACCGGACGGAGAGCGATGACATACGACCCACGCCGGACACGAGCGACACGGGGTTCGCGGGCCGGGTATGTAGACGCGACGCCGGTACTGCTAATGTCCGGGGCGTCATGAGCGAGAGAGGCCCCCGTCCACCGGACCGAGAGAATCGGGCGATGGACGGTGCCGCATGGTCGAGTGTCGGTTATCTGCTGAGCGGGATGCTCGTCTACGGCGGAATCGGCTGGCTGATCGACCAGTGGACCGGCCACTCCGCACTGTTCCTGCCGATCGGCCTGGTCGTCGGAATCGCTCTGGCCCTTGTTCTTGTCTTTGTCCGCCACGGCAGGTCCTCCTGACCGGGCCCTGTTGCGTGCCGCTCCGTGGCCCCTCGCCACGCCGACACATCGAGGTAGCCGAAAACATGCTTCACGACGAAGGAGTCGGTGGTGACTGCTGACGTCCAGACGCTCGCCAGCGAGAGCGGATGTCACCTGTTCTCCGGGTGCGGCTTCCCCTCGCCCGGGCTGAACGTCTTCGAGTTCAAGCCGATCTTCTCCATCGGGGCCTTCGACTTCACGAAGCCGATGTTGCTCGCGCTCATCTCGATGCTGCTGGTGATCGGCTTCTTCTGGAGCGCGTTCGCCAAGCCCAAGATGGTGCCGCGCGGCGCGCAGAACGTCGGCGAGTTGGGCTACCTGTTCGTTCGCGACAACATCTCGCGGGAGACGATGGGCAGGAAGGGCGACCCCTACGTCCCCTTCCTGTTCTCGATCTTCTTCTTCGTGTGGGTCATGAACGTGATGGCGATCATCCCGTTCGCCCAGTTCCCCGCGACCTCCCGCATCGCCTTCCCGGCATCGATCGTCGGCGTCGTGTACGTGACCTACCTGGTCCTGGGCATCAAGCACCAGGGCTTCGTCGGTTACTTCAAGAACATGATGTTCCCGCCCGGTCTGCCGAAGGCGATCTACTTCCTCCTCGCGCCGATCGAACTGCTCCAGGGTCTGATCACCCGGCCGTTCACCATGGCGGTCCGACTGTTCGCGAACATGTTCGCCGGACACATGCTGATCGTCACCTTCAGCGTCGGCGCCTGGTACCTGCTCGGCTTCCACGTCGGGGCGCTCTTCTCGGCGACCTCGTTCATCGTGGTCGTCATTCTGACCGCGTTCGAGCTGATGATTCAGGCGCTGCAGGCGTACATCATCACGCTGCTCGCGGCCTCCTACATCTCCAGCTCGCTCGAATCCGAGCACTGAGAGACCCCGCAGACCTTCCCTCTCCTCGACCGTCGTCCGGTGGATCGTCCATCGGCCTCGAAAAAAGGATCAGTTCTCATGAACCTCGCCGCTGAAGTTTCCGGCAGCCTCGGTTCCATCGGCTACGGCCTCGCCGCGATCGGCCCCGGTATCGGTATCGGCATCATCTTCGGTAACGGTGTCCAGGCCATGGCCCGTCAGCCCGAGGCTGCCGGTCTGGTCCGCCAGAACATGCTGCTGGGCTTCGCCCTCGCCGAGGCGCTCGCGCTCATCGGCGTCGTCATGCCGTTCGTCTACGGCACCTGATTCATCCGCTACGGACGGAAGGTCCTCACACCGTGATTTCCCTCGCCAACAGCGAAGAGAAGATGAACCCTCTTCTCCCGCCGCTCGACGAGATCATCATCGGTGGCGTGGCGTTCCTCATCGTCTTCGGCTTCCTGTGGAAGATGCTCCTTCCCAAGATCGCCAAGACGCTGGCGGACCGTACGGACGCCATCGAGGGCGGCCTCAAGCGCGCCGAAGAGGCGCAGGCCGAGGCCCAGGCCGAGCTGGAGCGTTACCGCGAGCAGCTCGCCGAAGCCCGTCGTGAGGCCGGTCGCCTTACGGAGGACGCCCGCGAACAGGGTGCGGTCACCATCGCCGAGATGCGTGCCGAGGGTCAGCGGATCAAGGACGAGATCGTCACCGCCGGCCACACCCAGATCGAGGCCGACCGCAACCAGGCCCAGAACGCGCTTCGTCAGGACGTCGGCCGGCTGGCCGTCGACCTCGCGTCGCGCATCGTCGGGGAGTCGCTCGAGGACGAGGCGCGTCAGCGTCGGGTCGTCGACCGCTTCCTCGAGGAGTTGGAGACCAAGGCCGCCGCGGCGGCGACCTCGGAGAAGGTGCGCTGATGCAGGGCGCCAGCAGGGAATCCCTCGCCGCGGCTCGTGAGCGCCTGGACGCGCTCGCGACCGCGACCGGTACCGACATGGTCCAGTTGGCCCAGGAGCTCGACTCCGTGGTCATCCTGCTCGACCGGACGGTGTCGCTGCGTCGGGTCCTCACCGACTCGTCGCGCTCCGGGGAGGCCCGCGCGGCCTTCCTGACGCAGCTCCTGTCCGGCCAGATCTCCGGTACCACGGCGGATCTGCTCGGCGGACTCGTCCGCACGCGCTGGTCGCGGCCGACCGACCTGGTCGACGCGGTCGCCGAACTCTCGGTGTCCGCCGAGCTGATCGCCGCCGAGCGCGACGGGAAGCTCGACGAGCTCGAGGACGAATTGTTCCGCTTCGGCCGGATCGTGGTGGGCGAGCGCGATCTGCGCTCCGCCCTGACCGACCCGGGCGTCGCGAACGAGCGCAAGGCGGAACTGGTTTCGGGTCTGCTGGACGGACGGGCCCAGCCCGTCACCCGGCGGCTGATCACCAGGCTCGTCGCACATCCCCGTAGCCGTAACCTTGAACACGGGCTCGAGTCGTACGCGCGCCTCGCCGCCGATCGCCGGCGTCGCATGGTCGCGTTGGTCACGGTCGCACTGCCTCTCACCGAGGAGCAGCGCACCCGCTTGGCCGCGGCGCTGGGCCGGATGTACGGCCGCGAGGTCCACCTGAACGTGGAAATCGATGCCGACGTCATCGGCGGGGTCCGCGTGGAGATCGGTGACGACGTCATCGACGGCACCGTGACCACACGTCTCGAAGAAGCGGGCCGACGGCTCGCCGGCTGAGAGACACCGGACGACGGGGCGTCGCCGTCCGCCCGGGGAAAACCCCCGGATCGGCACAGCGACTCCCACAGCAGCACCGCGGTTCCGTACGACAAGCGACGGACAGCGGACCGTTAACCCCACCACCTAGGAGAGCAGGGACACCAGATGGCGGAGCTCACGATCCGGCCGGAGGAGATCCGGGACGCGCTGGAGCGCTTCGTCGCCTCGTACGAGCCGGAGACGGCCGCGCGCGAAGAGGTCGGTACCGTCACCGAGGCGTACGACGGCATCGCCAAGGTCGAGGGCCTGCCCTCGGTCATGACGAACGAGCTGCTCAAGTTCGAGGACGGCACCCTCGGTCTGGCGCAGAACCTCGACGTCCGCGAGATCGGTGTCGTCATCCTCGGTGACTTCAGCGGTATCGAAGAGGGCCAGAAGGTCCGTCGTACGGGCGAGGTTCTGTCGGTTCCGATCGGTGACGGCTACCTGGGTCGCGTCGTCGACCCGCTGGGCCAGCCGATCGACGGCCAGGGCGAGATCGCGGCCGAGGGCCGTCGCGCGCTGGAGCTTCAGGCTCCCGGCGTGATGATGCGCAAGTCGGTGCACGAGCCGATGCAGACCGGCATCAAGGCGATCGACGCGATGACCCCGATCGGCCGTGGCCAGCGTCAGCTGATCATCGGCGACCGGCAGACCGGCAAGACCGCGGTCTGCCTGGACACGATCATCAACCAGCGCGACAACTGGCGCTCGGGCGACCCGAAGAAGCAGGTTCGCTGCATCTACGTCGCGATCGGCCAGAAGGGCACGACCATCGCGTCCGTGCGCCGCTCGCTCGAAGAGGCCGGCGCGCTGGAGTACACCACGATCGTCGCCGCCCCGGCGTCCGACCCGGCCGGCTTCAAGTACCTGGCCCCGTACACCGGCTCGGCCATCGGCCAGCACTGGATGTACCAGGGCAAGCACGTCCTGATCGTGTTCGACGACCTGTCGAAGCAGGCCGAGGCGTACCGCGCCGTGTCCCTGCTGCTGCGTCGTCCGCCGGGGCGCGAGGCGTACCCCGGTGACGTCTTCTACTTGCACTCGCGGCTGCTCGAGCGTTGCGCGAAGCTGTCGGACGAGCTCGGCGGCGGCTCGATGACGGGTCTCCCGATCATCGAGACCAAGGCGAACGACGTGTCGGCGTACATTCCGACCAACGTCATCTCGATCACCGACGGCCAGTGCTTCCTGGAGTCCGACCTGTTCCTGCAGGGCGTGCGCCCCGCGGTCAACGTCGGCATCTCGGTCTCGCGAGTCGGTGGCTCCGCGCAGATCAAGGCGATGAAGAGTGTCGCGGGTCGACTTCGCGTCGACCTGGCCCAGTACCGTGAGCTGGAGGCGTTCGCGTCCTTCGGTTCCGACCTGGACGCCACCTCGAAGGCCTCGCTCCAGCGCGGTGCGCGGATGGTCGAGCTGCTCAAGCAGGGTCAGTTCGAGCCGTTCGCGATCGAGCTCCAGGTCGTCTCGATCTGGGCCGGCACCACCGGCAAGCTGGACGACGTCCCGGTGCAGGACATCCGCCGCTTCGAGAAGGAGCTGCACGAGTACGTGCAGCACAAGCACGCGGCCCTGCTGACCGGGATCGTCGAGACCGGCAAGCTGGAAGACGACACCGTGATGGCGCTCACCGACGCGGTGGAAGCCTTCAAGCAGACGTTCACCAAGTTCGACGGCGAGCCGTTGATCCAGGACGTGACGCCTGCCGGGCTGACGAAGGAAGACGTCGGCCAGGAGAAGATCACCCGTCACGTGGCCAAGTCCGAGTAAAGAACGGAGAACCCTGACCAATGGGAGCCCAACTTCGGGTCTACCGGCGTCGGATCCGTTCCGTGTCGGCGACCAAGAAGATCACGCGCGCCCAGGAGCTCATCGCGGCGTCGCGGATCGTGAAGGCGCAGCAGCGCGTCGCGGCCTCCAAGCCGTACGCCGACGAGCTGACGCGCGCCGTTTCCGCGGTCGCCACCTTCTCCAGCACGCAGCACCCGTTGACCACCTCGGTGGAGCGGCCCACTCGGGCCGCGGTGCTGCTGGTGACCAGTGACCGCGGATTCGCGGGCGGCTACAACTCGAATGCCATCAAGGCCGCCGAGCAGCTCACCAAGCTGCTCGAGGGCGAGGGCAAGACGGTCAGCCGCTACGTGATCGGGTCCAAGGGCATCGGGTTTTTCCAGTTCCGCGAGGTGGACCTGGCCGGGCAGTGGAAGGGATTCTCCGACCGCCCCGAGTACACCGATGCCAAGAAGGTGGCAGGTGAGCTGATCGACGCGTTCGTGACGCCCACCGACGAGGGCGGTGTCGACGAGATTCACCTCGTCAGCACCGAGTTCGTCTCCATGCTCACGCAGAGCCCGGTCGCGGTACGGGTGCTCCCGTTGGCGGTCGAGGAGACGGACGAGCCGCCGGCCGGCGGTCCCTTCCCGCTCTACGACTTCGAGCCCTCGGCCGAGGGTGTTCTCGACGCGCTGCTGCCGCGGTACGTCGAAAGCCGTATCTTCAACGCCCTGCTGCAGTCCGCCGCTTCCGAGCACGCGGCCCGCCGGCGGGCGATGAAGTCGGCGACCGAGAACGCCGAAGACCTCATCCGGACCCTCTCTCGTCTGGCGAACAACGCCCGCCAGTCCGAGATCACCCAGGAAATCAGCGAGATCGTCGGTGGCGCCAACGCCTTGGCCGACGCGACCGCGGGGAGTGATTAGACATCATGACTGCCACTGTTGAGACGGCCGCTGCCACGGGCCGCGTCGCCCGCGTCATCGGCCCGGTCGTCGACGTGGAGTTCCCCGTCGACGCGATGCCGGAGATGTACAACGCGCTGCACGTCGACCTGGACCTCACGGGCCAGGGCGAGGGGGAGGGCAAGACCACGCTCACCCTCGAGGTCGAGCAGCACCTTGCCGACGGCATCGTGCGCGCGATTTCCATGCAGCCGACCGACGGCCTCGTCCGCGGCGCAATCGTCACCGACACGGGTGCTCAGATCTCCGTCCCCGTGGGCGACGTCACCAAGGGTCACGTGTTCAACGCCCTCGGTGAGGTCCTCGACGTGGACGCGGCGACCTTCGAGGTCACCGAGCGCTGGCCGATCCACCGGCAGGCGCCGGACTTCGACCAGCTCGACTCGAAGACCGAGATGTTCGAGACCGGCATCAAGGTCATCGACCTGCTCACCCCGTACGTCAAGGGTGGCAAGATCGGCCTGTTCGGCGGCGCGGGCGTCGGCAAGACGGTGCTCATCCAGGAGATGATCGTCCGTGTCGCCCGCCTGCACGAGGGTGTGTCGGTGTTCGCCGGCGTCGGCGAGCGCACTCGTGAGGGCAACGACCTGATCGAGGAGATGAAGGAAGCGGGCGTCTTCGAGCAGACGGCGCTCGTCTTCGGGCAGATGGACGAGCCCCCGGGCACCCGTCTGCGCGTGGCGCTGTCCGGTCTGACCATGGCGGAGTACTTCCGCGATGTGCAGAAGCAGGACGTGCTCCTGTTCATCGACAACATCTTCCGGTTCACCCAGGCCGGTTCCGAGGTGTCGACGCTGCTCGGTCGGATGCCCTCCGCGGTGGGTTACCAGCCGACGCTCGCCGACGAGATGGGCACCCTCCAGGAGCGCATCACCTCGACCCGCGGTCACTCGATCACCTCGATGCAGGCGATCTACGTCCCCGCGGACGACCTGACCGACCCGGCTCCGGCCACGACGTTCGCGCACCTCGACGCCACGACGGTGCTCTCGCGTCCGATCTCCGAGCTGGGTATCTACCCGGCCGTGGACCCGCTGGACTCGACGTCCCGGATCCTGGACCCGCGCTACGTCGCGCAGGACCACTACGACTGCGCGATGCGGGTCAAGAGCATCCTGCAGAAGTACAAGGACCTCCAGGACATCATCGCGATTCTGGGTATGGACGAGCTGTCCGAAGAGGACAAGCTCACCGTGCACCGCGCGCGTCGCATCCAGCGGTTCCTGTCGCAGAACACCCACGTGGCGAAGCAGTTCACCGGGCTCGACGGTTCGGACGTTCCGCTGTCCGAGACCATCGAGGCGTTCAACGCGATCGCCGACGGCAAGTACGACCACGCTCCCGAGCAGGCATTCTTCATGCTCGGTGGGCTGGACGACCTCGAGAAGAAGATCGCCGAGCTCAACAAGGGCTGACGATCGCCTGATCGACGAGGGGCGGTCCCGAACGGGTCCGCCCCTCGTGTCGGTTCCCGGCACGGGCCGCCCGGCCCGTCCGGAAACCCGCCGGCGCTGAGTCGGTTGGAGCCAGGCCCGTCCGGGCCACTATCCTTGAACACCACCCGTCCCGTGAGGACGGAGGCGAAGACCCGCGTGTCTTCGACCCGACATGAGGAGCCACGTTGGCTGAGCTGCACGTCGAGCTGGTCGCGGCCGACCGCAAGGTGTGGTCCGGCGAGGCCACCATCGTCATCGCACGCACCGCGGACGGCGACATCGGCATTCAGGCCGGTCACCAGCCGGTCCTCGGAGTGCTCGAATCAGGTCCGGTGACGATCCGTCAGGCCGACGGTTCGGTCGTCATCGCGGCGGTCCACGGCGGGTTCATCTCGTTCGCGGACAACAACCTCTCGCTGCTCGCCGAGATCACCGAGCTGGCCGACGAGATCGATGTCGCCCGCGCGGAGCGGGCGCTCGAGCGCGCCGGCGCGGCGAAGGACTCCAGCGCCGAGCGGCGTGCGGAGACGCGGCTGCTCGCCGCCCAGCGGCGGGACTAGCCACAGCCAGTCGCAGCACCAGAGCCCGGACCGACACACGGCCGGGACCACTGCTCAACGCGCGAACGAGGAGGTCGATCCGGATGGTCCTCGTCGTGCTGAGCGTGATTCTGGGCGTTGTCGTCGTATTGGTGGTCGGCGTCGCGGCGTTCGCGCTGCGTCGCCGGCTGATCCAGCGGCCCGGCGGCACCTTCGACTGTTCCCTGCGCATGCGGCCACCGGTATCGCGATCCGGCGAGGCCGGTTCGACCTCCGCGGCGTCACCCGGGCACCAGGCTCCGGGGGGCGCCGCGTCGTCGTCCCCGGAGGCGGCCGGGAGCGGTGCCGAGGAGGATCCGTCGGCGCCGTCGGCCGATCCCGACCACGGCAAGGGCTGGGTCTTCGGGATCGCCCGGTACAGCGGCGACCGGATCGAGTGGTTCCGCGTGTTCAGCTACGCGCCCCGTCCGCGCCGGGTGTTGCAGCGCGGCGGGATCAATGTGATCGGCCGCCGGGAGCCGGCCGGCCAGGAGGAACTGGCGCTGCTGGCCGGCGCGGTGATCCTGGTCTGCGAACACGACGGCGCACGGATCGAACTCGCGTTGAGCGAGGACGCGTTGACCGGTTTCCTGGCCTGGCTGGAAGCGGCGCCGCCGGGGCAACGGGTCAACGTCGCCTAGCGACGGCGGAGCTTCGCTCTCGTCCGGCGCTCGCCGGCGCGTGGAGCCGGGCACCCACAGGCCGTGCCTGTTCCGGGGCGCCCCCGAACCCCACGCCGCCGTGCGTTCGCGTCAGCGGTTGGCGCCGGGTACCCACAGCACGTCGCCCACTTCGCGGTTCGCGTGCCGGGCCAGGATGAACAGCAGGTCGGACAGGCGGTTGAGGTACTTCACCGTCAGCGGGTTCATCGAGTCGCCGTGCGCCTGAAGGGCGGCCCACGTGGTGCGCTCGGCGCGGCGGGCGACGGTACGGGCCTGGTGCAGCAGCGCGGCGCCGGGCGTGCCGCCGTTGAGGATGAAGCTGCGCAGCTTCTCCAGGTTCTCGTTGTACTCGTCGCAGGCCGTCTCCAGCGCGTCGATGTAGCTCTGCTCCACGCGTAGGGGCGGGTACTTCGGATCCTCGACGACCGGGGTGGACAGGTCGGCGCCCAGGTCGAACAGGTCGTTCTGGACGCGGGTCAGCAGCGCGACGACATCCGCGTCCAGGTTGCCGAGGGACAGCGCGACGCCGATCACCGCGTTGGTCTCGTCCACGTCGGCGTACGCCGCGAGCCGAGGGTCGGTCTTGGACGTGCGCGACATGTCGCCCAGCGCTGTGGTGCCGTCGTCGCCGGTGCGGGTGTAGATCCGGGTGAGGTTGACCATGACCGAACCCTAGTGCCGGTCCGCCGCGGATCGTCCGAAAGGGCTTCCCGGCGCGCGCTTCGTCCGTGCTTGGCGCGGTCCGTGGAGGGGCTCGGGAATCAGTACGATTCTCCGATGGACAGGTTCCGGGTGACAGGTGGTCAGCGACTCTTCGGCGAGGTGCGGATCACGGGCGCGAAGAACAGCGCGCTCAAATTGATGGCTGCCGCGTTGCTCGCGGAGGGCACCACGGTGCTCGAGGAGGCGCCCCGGATCCTCGACGTGGAGATCATGAGCGAGCTGCTCAGGCGGCTGGGCTGTGAGGTCGAGGGGGAGACCACCGGGACGGTACGGATCGACGTACCGGCCGCGCCGCGCTTCGAGGCGGACTACGACCTGGTGCGCAGCATGCGCGCGTCGATCTGTGTGCTCGGGCCGCTGCTCGCGCGCTGCGGCGAGGTGCACGTGGCCTATCCGGGCGGGGACGCGATCGGCTCGCGCGGCCTGGACATGCACATCGAGGGGCTGGTCAAGCTCGGCGCGACCGTGGAGAACTCGCACGGCGTGCTGATCGCCAAGGCGCCGAACGGGTTGAAGGGCACCACGGTCTGGCTGGACTTCCCGAGCGTGGGCGCGACCGAGAACATCCTGATGGCCGCGGTGCTCGCACAGGGCCGGACGGTGATCGACAACGCGGCGCGCGAGCCGGAGATCGTGGACATCTGCGCGATGCTCACCGAGATGGGCGCGCGGATCGAGGGAGCGGGTTCCTCGACGATCGAGATCGAGGGTGTCGAGGGGCTCAAGCCGGTTCGCCACCGCACCGTGCCGGACCGGATCGTGGCGTGCACGTTCGCGGTCGCCGCGGCGATGACGCTCGGCGACGTGACGGTGCGCAACGCGCATCCCGAGCACCTGGAGATCGCGCTCGACAAGCTGACCCTGGCCGGCGCCGAGGTGTCGCACGTACGGGACGGCTTCCGGGTGGTGATGGACCGACGGCCCAAGGCCGTGGACGTGGTCACCTTGCCGTATCCCGGGTTCGCGACCGACATGCAGCCGTTCTTCGCCGCGATGAACTCGATCGCGGAGGGCTCGGCGATGATCACCGAGAACCTCTTCGAGGCGCGGTTCGTCTTCCTGCAGGAACTGCTCCGATTGGGCGCCTCGATTCGCACCGACGGGCACCACGCGATCGTGCGCGGGGTCGAACAGCTCTCCGGCGCACCGGTGTTGACCGCGGACATCCGGGCCGGGGCGGGTCTGGTGCTGGCCGGTCTGGTCGCCGACGGGGACACCACGGTGAGCGGGGTGCACCACATCGATCGCGGCTACACCGGCCTGGAGGTACAGCTCCAGTCGCTGGGTGCGAAGATCGTCCGGGAGCCGGAGCCGGAGAGTACCTCGCGTTTCTGACGGGCCGTCAGGTAGGGGTGCGTCGGCGGCGGCGACCGCTGCGGCTACGCTCCCGGGCGAAGGACGTTCGTGCGGACGTCGGCTCGGGATCGTGTAGAGGAGAGGTAGCGCAGTGACCAACAAGATCGCCGTCATCGGGGCCGGGCTCATGGGGTCGGGCATCGCCCAGGTCGCCGCCCAGGCCGGCTACGACGTCGTGCTGCGCGATGTCACCGACGCCGCCGTGGAGCGTGGGCTGAGCGGGATCGCGGCCTCGTACGAGAAGTTCACCGCCAAGGGGCGGATGACCGCCGAGGACGCCGCGGCGGCGCTCGCCCGGATCACCACCACCACCGACCTCGAAGCCGTCGCCGACGCGGACGTCGTGGTGGAGGCGGTGTTCGAGAAGGTCGAGGTCAAGCAGGACGTCTTCCGCGACCTGGACCGGATCTGCAAGCCCGGCGCGGTGCTCGCGAGCAACACCTCGGCGATCCCGATCACCGAGATCGCCGCCGTCACCGCTCGGCCGGAGTCGGTCGTGGGCATGCACTTCTTCTCGCCGGTGCCGTTGATGAGCCTGTGCGAGTTGGTTCGCGGCTTCAAGACCTCGGACGCGACGCTGGCCACCGCCCGCGAACTGGCCGAGGCGATGGGCAAGACCTGCATCGTGGTCAACCGCGACGTGGCCGGCTTCGTGACCACCCGGCTGATCACCGCGCTCACCGTCGAGGCGGTGAAGCTGTACGAGGCGGGCGTGGCCACCGCCGAGGACATCGACATCGCCTGCAAGCTCGGCTTCGGCCACGCGATGGGGCCGCTGGCCACCGCCGACCTCACCGGCGTGGACATCATGCGCAACGCGACGAGCAACATCTACGCCGAGAGCAAGGACGAGAAGTTCGCGCCGCCGGAGCTGCTCAACCGCATGGTCACGGCGGGCGATCTGGGCCGCAAGACCGGCAAGGGCTTCTACGCCTACTGAGGCGGTTCGGTGCCGCCGTCGATCCGGGTGGCCGACGGGTGCCCGACGCGTGGTCGAAGGGTGCGCGACGGCCGCTCCGGGGCTCGGGTCCCGGGCTCGATTCCGGGCTTCGGGCCGGGCCCGGTTCCGGCCCGATCACCAGGGCCCTTCGGCCCGATTCCGCCCGATCACCGGGGCCCGGGGCGGCCGTTGGTTCGGTGACGCGTGCGCAATCGGCGCATCATCTGATGATTCGTCACCTGTATGAGTGAAGTCCGATGTGATGGGTGAGGATTATCGGGTTTTGGGTGTTCTTCTGGGAAGTCGAACCGTCATCGAACGGACGGACCCCAGGAGGAGACGATGCGCGTTTGGGGCGACCCGCGCGAGTTGCACTTGGAAGGCGTGCTCGACGTGCGGGCCACCGCCGATGTCCGGTTGGCGCTGCACGAGGCGCTGGACAACGGTGAAGGCGACCTGATTCTCAACCTCACCCGGGTACCCGCCCTGGACACCACCGGCCTGGGCCTGATCGTCGGCGCGCATCGACGCGCGGGTCGGCGCGAGCGGCGGCTGGTTCTGACCGGCGTCCACCCGGACGTGCACCGGGTGCTGGTGCTGACCCGATTGCACCGTATCCTCACGCTCCGCCAACCGGCAGCCGTCTGACCTGGGCGGATAGGTCGTCCGACCCGACACAGTGTCAGGCCGGGCGGGCAACGGCTTGCGCGCTGTGGTCGAACACACCCTGTCCGGGACGGTTACCCGTCAGTACACTCCGTGGTAAGCAGGGCCGCACCAGGCGCGGTGACAGCGGACCAGCGGGATAGCCCAGGCCGGTAGTCGCCGAACACCGGTCGGTCCGGAACCCTCCGGAGGTATTCCGTGGCGAGCCAGACGCCCTCAGCTCAGCCCTCGCAGCCGGCCGCGCCCTCTTCGGCGGCCCCGCCCTCCTCTTCGGCCGAGCGAGCCGCTTCGGCCGAGCAGACCGCACCGATCACGCGCGACCGCCCCTGGGTGATGCGCACGTACGCCGGCCACTCCTCGGCCACCGCGTCCAACGCGCTGTACCGGCGCAATCTCGCCAAGGGCCAGACCGGTCTGTCGGTGGCCTTCGACCTGCCGACCCAGACCGGCTACGACCCCGACCACGAACTCTCGCGCGGCGAGGTGGGCAAGGTCGGCGTACCGATCTCGCACATCGGCGACATGCGGCAGCTCCTCGCCGGGATCCCCGTCGAGGAGATGAACACCTCGATGACGATCAACGCGACCGCGCTGTGGATGCTCGCGCTCTACCAGGTCGTCGCCGAGGAGCAGGGCGCGGACATCGCCAAGCTCACCGGCACCACGCAGAACGACATCATCAAGGAGTACCTGTCGCGCGGGACCTACGTCTTCCCGCCCGGGCCCTCGCTGAAGCTGATCACCGACACCGTGGCGTACACGGTCTCGCACATCCCCAAGTGGAACCCGACCAACATCTGCAGCTACCACCTCCAGGAGGCGGGCGCGACGCCGGTGCAGGAGATCGCGTACGCGATGTGCACCGCGATCGCCGTGCTCGACGCGGTCCGCGACTCGGGCCAGGTGCCGGCGGACCGGATGGGCGACGTGGTCCAGCGGATCTCCTTCTTCGTCAACGCCGGCGTGCGGTTCGTCGAGGAGATGTGCAAGATGCGGGCCTTCGTCCAGCTCTGGGACGAGCTGACCCTGGAGCGCTACGGCGTACAGGACGCCAAGCAGCGCCGGTTCCGCTACGGCGTGCAGGTCAACTCGCTCGGCCTGACCGAGGCGCAGCCGGAGAACAACGTCCAGCGCATCGTGCTGGAGATGCTGGCCGTGACGCTGTCCAAGGACGCCCGCGCGAGGGCGGTGCAACTGCCCGCCTGGAACGAGGCGTTGGGGCTGCCTCGGCCGTGGGACCAGCAGTGGTCGCTGCGGATCCAGCAGGTCTTGGCGTACGAGTCGGACCTGCTCGAATACGGCGACATCTTCAACGGCTCGCATGTGATCGAGGCCAAGGTCGCCGACCTGGTGGCGGGCGCGCGCGCGGAGATCGACCGGGTCCAGGCGATGGGCGGCGCGGTCGCGGCGATCGAGTCGGGCTACATGAAGTCGCAACTGGTCGGCTCGCACGCGGCCCGGCGGGCCCGGATCGAGGCGGGCGAGGAGGTGGTCGTCGGGGTCAACCGGTTCGAGACCACCGAGGAGAACCCGCTCACCGCGGACCTGGACGCGGCGATCATGAGCGCCGACCCGGACGCCGAGCGCTCGGCGATCGAGAAGGTCCAGGCGTGGCGCACGGCGCGCGACCCGGAGGCGGTGGACGCGGCGATGGCGCGGCTGCGCGAGGACGCGCGGTCGTGGAAGGCCGCCGCGGCGGTCAACCTGATGCCGGCCACTCTCGCGTGTGTCCGGGCGGGGGTGACCACGGGCGAGTGGTCGCAGGCGCTGCGCGAGGAGTTCGGCGAGTACCGGGCGCCGACCGGGGTGTCCGGCGTGGTCGGCGTGCAGGACGGCGCGGGGCTGGCCGAGGTGCGGGGCGCCGTGCGGCGGGCCGGGGAGGAACTGGGCGGCAGGTTGCGGCTGCTGGTCGGCAAGCCGGGGCTGGACGGGCACTCGAACGGGGCCGAGCAGATTGCGGTGCGGGCGCGCGATGTCGGGTTCGAGGTGGTGTACCAGGGGATTCGGCTGACTCCGGCGCAGATCGTCGCGGCGGCGGTGGAGGAGGACGTGCACTGTGTGGGGCTGTCCATCCTGTCCGGGTCGCACCTGGAGCTGATTCCGGATGTGCTCTCGCGCATGCGCGCCGCGGGGATCGGGGATGTGCCGGTGATCGTGGGCGGGATCATTCCTTCCGCCGACGCGGTCACGCTGCGCTCGCAAGGGGTGGCGGCGGTGTTCACGCCGAAGGACTTCGGGATCACGGACATCATGGGGCGGATCGTGGAGGTGATCCGCGAGGCGAACGGCCTTGCGACGGTGCCTTCGGTTTCGGTGTGAGGTTGCCCGGCCTGCGGCCGTGGCTTGTCCTCAAACGCCGGACGGGCTGGAGTGGGGTTGGTCCGGTTCCGGGGGAGCGGCGGTTGGTGGGTGCTCGGGTTTCGGGTGTCCTCAAACGCCGGACGGGCTGGAGTGGTGCCGGGCGGGCTGGGATTGGTGCCGGTCGAGCGGGGTTTGCGCCGGGCGAGCCGGGTTGCGCCGGTCGAGCCGGGGTTGCGCCGGGTGGGCCGGGATTGGGTGTCGGGCGAGCCGGAGTTGGGCTGGGAGTGGGGCCGGACGGGCCGTGGGTGGCCCGTCCGGCGGGTGGGGTCAGGGGATGGGGCGGGTCATGTCGGTGGTTATTTCGGTGGGGGTGAGGGGGCGGTTGTAGATGCGGACGTCGTCGATGAGGCCGGTGAAGTATTCGCCCCAGACGGTGTTGCCGCCGATGCGGAGTGCGCCGCCGGCGTCGACGATCGGGCCGGTGTGCGCGGTGGCCCGGACCTGGACGCCGTTGACGTACAGGCGCAGCGTGGCGCCGTCGTAGGTGGCCGCGACGTGTGCCCAGGCGCCGGTGGCCAGGGGTGCGGTGCCGTCGGCGTAGGTGTCGTTGTTGGTGCCGGTGGTGTTGATGGACGTGTTGGGCGCGTTGGTGCCGTTCGCGTACAGCGCGTAGGACAGGCCGCCGCCGCGTTCCTTGAGCAGGACGGTGCGCCAGTTCGTGATCGCCGAGGGTTTGACCCAGGCCTCCAGGGTCATCCCCGTGGTGAGCGTGAGCCGGGCGCTGTGCGGCACCGTCACCATCGACGAAGTGCCGTTGAAGGAGAGCGCGTTGCCGGAATGACCGGGCACCCAGGTGCCGCCCGTGACGGTGCCGTTGTTGCCCTGGCCGGCGTCGTCCGTGACGATCGTGCCGCCGGTCGCGTTGAAGCCGTACTGGGCCATCAGTCCGGGCGTCGGCCCGTCGATCTCGCGATAGGTGGCGGTCAACGTGACCGGCGTCGCGGGCGCGGTGATGTTGTGTGCCGCGGCGCCGCCGTCCGACCAGGACACGAACTCGTAGTTCTTGCCGTTCAGGACCTGGGTCGAGGGCGCGGCGATCGAGGACGTGCCGCCGACGATCACCGTGCTGGTGAACGGTGCCGGGCGTTGCGAGGAGAACAGGCCCAGGGTCAGGCCCGGTGGGTTGGACGCGAGCGTGATGTTCACGGTCTTCGGGTCCAGCCGCACGCTGGTGGTCCCGGTCAGGCCGCCGGAATCGGTCGCGGTCAGCCGCAGTTCGAGCCAGGACGGATACTCGTGGTCGACCGCCGTGAAGCTGCCCGAGGCGCCGCCCTGCCCGGTGATCTGGTGTTCGTGGCAGGTGCTGGGCGTCGTGCAGTGGTGCATGATGATCTGCCAGTTCAGACCGCTGCCGGGGATGGTGCCGTCCTGGGGGTCGGTCGCGTGTCCGCTGAACGCGATCGGATCGCCCACCTTCCAGGTGAGTGACCCGGCCGGGGTGTCGATCACCGGGGTCGGCGGCGCGTTGCCGGCCGAGATGGTGATCGGTGCGGAGACGCCGGTCAGGCCCACCGGGTCGGTGACCCGGAGTCTGGCGGTGTACGTGCCGGACGCGGTGTAGGTGTACGAGGGGTTCGCCGCGGTCGAGTCGTCGAACGCTCCGTCGCCGTCCAGGTCCCACGCGTACGTGAGGGTCTCGCCCGGGTCCGGGTCGGTCGACGCGGAGCCGGTGAACGCCACGGTCAGCGGGGTCGTGCCGGTGGTCGGGGTCGCCGAGGCGACCGCGGTCGGCGCGCTGCCGGTGTAGCGGACCCGGTGGATCGCGCCGTCCTCGAAGCCGACGTAGTACACGTCGCCCTCGGGGCCGGTGGTGAGCTGGACCGGATTCGCGTTGGTCACGAACGCCTGGCGGGTGGCCGGGTCCGGGAGTCCGTCGGGGCCGGCCAGCATGCTCCACACGCAGCGCCGACTGTGGTCGGCGAAGAACATCGCGCCCCGGTACGCCGCCGGGTAGCGCTGCCCGGAGTAGAAGGTCACCCCGGAGATCGCCGAGCCGCTGCCGGTCGGACAACCGTCACCCGGGGCCACCACGGCGCCGTGCTGGTAGGCGTAGTAGGGCGTCTTCACCGCCGCCGGACCCTCGGCGTAGAGGTTGGCGCACAGGTTCAGGCCGATCGACTCGTAGCCGCCCTGGCGGGACGAGCCCTCATAGCAGGGCCAGCCGAAGTTGGCCACGGCGGTGCTCGACGGGGTGAGTCGGTCGATCTCCTCCCACGTGCTCCAGCCGACGTCGCCCACCCACAGCTCGTTGGTGCCCGGCCGGAAGCCGAAGCGGAACGGGTTGCGCAGGCCGGCCGCCACCAGTCGGCGGGCGTTGGCGTCGGCGTTGCCCGCGAGCGGGTTGCCCGGCGCGCCGGCGCCGGTGGCCGGGTCGATCCGGATGATGCTGCCGTTGAGCGCGAACGGGTCGCCCGACGTGCGGAAGTCCTGCGCGCGCAGGGCGCCGCCCTCGGCGGTGGGCGCGGTCAGCACGGTGCCCACCGGACTGGTGCCGTCGGCACACGGGTTCGCCGGGATCGGGTCCTTGCCCGGGATCGGGCCACTGGCCGTGGTCTGGCCGTAGTCAGCCCAGTCGAAGCTGGCACCGTCGCCGGCGGAGGCGTACAGGTAGCCGTCCGGGCCGAAGCCCAGGCTGCCGGTGGCGTGCGACGGGAACTGCTGGCACCAGCCCTCGACCAGCACCTGTTCGGGGCCTGCCGTATTGCCCGTCGCGGTCAGCCTGGCGATCCGGCCGGTGACCAGGCAGCCCTTGGCCTGGGCGCCGGGCGGGTCCGGGCAACCGTCGTCCAGGGCGCCGGCGGTGCCCCAGTAGGGCGCCGAGCCGCCGGGGCGCGCGTCGTGCGTGTACATCACGTACACCGACGGATCGGTCGGGAAGTTCGGGGCCAGGGCCAAGCCGAGCAGCCCTCGGTCCCAGAAGTTGTGCACTTTGGCCCGCAGGTCGGTGAACACCGTGGGCGTGGGATCGGTGATCGAGTCGAACACCTTGACGACGCCGGTCTTCTCGGCGACGAAGACCCGACCGTCCCGGGCGAAGGCCACATCGACGGGTTGGGTCAGGCCGGTCAGTACCGCGTCGTCGGAGAACTTCGGCGGTACCGCCGCCGCCTGCGCGGACGCGGCGCGCGCGGTGGGCGCCGAGTTGAACAGCTCTGGACCGGGTGGGCGGGACGAGGTGTCCGAGACACCCGCGGACGAGGCCGGCGACGCGCCGGCCGAGGGTATCGACAGTGCTAACGAGGCGAGCAGTGCGGCGGCGCACGCGAGCCGGGTCCCGCGCCGACTCACCCGCCGTCCCACGCGTCGCGTACGTATGGAACCGGACATGCGAGTCCCCCTGTTCCCCCTGTGCGCCGGACCGATGTGGCGCCCCTTGTGCACCATAGGGCGACTCGACGGGCATGCACCGACTTTTCGCCAAGCCCGCCACGGTGGGCGCGCGTCGGCCGCCCGGTGGGGGTGCGCGCCGGCGATTCGGCGTGCTCGTACCGGTCGTTCGGCAGGTCCGGGGGGTCGGGGACGCAGCTCGGCGCGATCGTCCCCGTGACCACTCGGGGGGCGCGCGCGTTGTTGTGAAGAGGGAGCGAAGGTCGGCCCGGACCCGGTCCACTCGACGGCGGGAGGTGGCAAGGTGGGATGCGGTACGGAGGGGACACGCGCAGCCCGTGCCCGGTCGCCCCGCCGCTCGACGCGTCGGTGCTCAACGATCTTGTCACGAACCCGGCACCGGGTATCGGTGTGCCGGCCGCGCCCGGCACACTGATCACCGGTTTCCGCCCCCCGGGGCCCGGACTTGTCCCCGGCCGCACCGGTGCGTCGAGAAACCACGACGGGGAGCACAGGGAGTGGCATGAACGGCGGCGGCAGGGAACGGCCGGAAGAGGACGGGGAAAAGCGCTTCGAGGACGACCCGCTCGAATTTCCCGCCGACGCCTCGGTGCGCTCCGCGGCCGATTCGGCAAGCGGGTCGGCGAGCGACTCCTGGGGCGACGACGCCTATCTGGACGAGCTGTTCGGGCCGCGTCCGGGCGCGGCCGAGGAGCGTGAGGCGCGGGCGGCCGAGTCGTCCGGGTCCGCGTCCGGGCCCGCGCGCACGCCCGGGTCCGAGCGCGCGTCCGAGCCCGAGCGCGCGTCCGGCCCCGAGCGCGCGTCCGGGCCGCGCATCGGTGGGGCCGAGCCGATCCGGCTCGACGACGACCGGCCGGGCCCGGTCCCGGGGGTGGACCGGGGCGGCGCCGACGAACCCGGTTCGGGCGCGCTGCAACTGATCGCGGGCGACCTGCTGTTGACCTTCGGCGGACCGGACGGCACCGACGCGAGTGCGATGCCCGCGGGAGCCCGGCCGCCGCTCACCTCCAGGCTGCCCGGTTCGGTGCCCACGAACGACCCGCCGCCGCTGGGCCGGGACGCGGAGATCGCCGAGCTCACCGGCCTGTTGCAGCGCGGGACGTCGGTGCGGATCGGCGGGTCCTCGTCGAGCGGTCGCACCACCGTGCTGCGGCACCTGGCCGCGCTCGACCCGGCGGAGGCGCCGGACGGGGTGGTCCTGCTCGACGGGCGGCGCCGCGGTCTGGACGACCTGCTGCAGCAGTTGCACGACGCGTGCTTCACCGGTCCCGCGCAGCGGCCGACCCGGCGGCAGTTGGGCATCATCCTGGCCGGTGTGGCCGCGCTCGTGGTCGTGGACGATCTGGAGCTGGGCCGGGAGGACGTGCTCGAGCTCCTGCGGATCGCCCCGGAATGCGCTTTCCTGGTGGCCGGTCCGGAGGTGGCGGATCCGATCGTGCGCCGGGACTCGCCGCTGCACGAGATCACCCTGGGCGGGCTCCCCCAGGACGCGTGCTTCGACCTGCTGCGGCGGATCGCCGGGCGCGAGCTCGACGACGAGGAACTCGCCTGGGCCTCCGCGCTGTGGTTCCAGGTGGGCGGCCATCCGGGTCGGTTCGTGCAGGCCGGCGCGCTGCTGGGGCGGCGCGAGCACGGGCGGTCCGGCTACGGGCTGCTCGACGACGGCACGGCGGACAGCTCGGGCGAGTTGCCCTCGCCCGGCGAGCCGAGGCAGTTCGTGCCGCGCCTGGTGCCGCTGGTGTCCGCGTCGGCGCAACAGGTGCTGCGGCTGGCCTCCGCCTTGGACGGGGAACTGCCGGACCCGGTACACCTGCCGGCCCTGACCGGCGCGGTGGACGCGGTGGGCGCGGCCGACGAACTGGTCGCGGCCGGGCTCGCGGTGCGCGAGTTCGGCCGGTACCGGCTCACCGGCGGCACCGCCGAGGCGATCGCCACGATCGTGCGCGGGCCGTCCTCGTGGGCGGTCGCGGCGATACAGCACTTCACCTGGTGGGTCTCGCACCCCTCGGTCACTCCCGTGGAGATCGCGCGCGAGGCGGACACGATCCTGGCCTGCCTGCGCGAGTCGGAGCGGCTCGGCAAGGCCGGCTCGGCACGCGCGCTGGCCCGGGCCGCGGCGCCCGCGTTCGGCGCCTCGGCGCGCTGGGACACGTGGGGCGAGCTGCTCGACCTGGGCCTGGCCTCGGCGCGCGAGGCGGGCGCCTCGGCGGCGTCCGACCACGCGTGGTTCCGGCACGAGCTGGCCGTCCTGGCGCTGTGCACCGGCGACACCCGGGGCGCGCGCGAGGAGGCGGTCGCGGCCACCCGGATGCGCGACGTCGGCTCGGACAAGCGCGGACTCGCGGCGGACCGCCGGGTGCTGGCGCTGGCGGGTGGCGACCGGGTCGCGGTCGCGGCGGCGGGCGGGGACGAAACGGGCGGCGCGGCACGCGGCGGGATCGGCCGGCGCGGCGTGCTGATGACGGCGGGCGCTGCGGCGGTCCTGGTGCTGACCCTGGCCGCCGTGGTCGCGATGGGCTCGGATTCGCCGGACAGGATCGACCACCGCAACCCGGTCGGCTCGACCGGCTCGGCGGCCTTCGATCCGAACACGCCCCGGGGCCCGGAGGCGGACCCCAAGGCCGACCGGGACAAGCCGCCGCCCCCGACCGGCAGCCGCAAGCCGGGTCCCGGCAGCGCGACCTCGACGACCACCACGACGACCCGCGAGTCGCCGCCGGCGACCACCGCCCCGGCCACCACGGCGCGCTCGTCCAGTCCGGCCAACTCGCCGTCCCAGGGCAACAGTTCGCCCCCGACCACAACGTCGGCACCCCCGCCGGCCTCCACCGCGCCACCCCAGCCGAGCACATCCGCCCCGGCCCTGCCCCCGGCGGCCGGGGAAGGCACGTGAGGTCGACGAACGCGGCTCGGGCGCCGGGTCCCGGGAATCGGGGCCCGGTGCCCGGGGGCATCACCGCAGCGCCGGCAGCACTTCCTTCCCCAGTCGCTTCACGTTCTCCAACGTCGTCGACGCCGCGCCCCCGCCCTCGGTGAACAGCAGGAAACGGGTGATGCCCGTGCGCTCCGCGGTGCGGGAGAGGCGGCGGACGCAGTCGGTCGGGGAGCCGACCGGGTGGATGCGGCACAGGAAGTCGGTGTACTCCGCCGGGTCACGCATGCGGCGTTGGCGGTCGTCCACCGTCATGTGCGCCGACAGGCCCCGGCGCAGCCACCTCGGCATCGCGCCGCGCAGGGTCTCGGTGGCCTCGCGGCGGGTGTCCGCGACGTAGGCGACGCTCGCGGCGGCGTGCTCGACCGCCTTGGGGTCGCGGCCGCACGCGGACGCGGCGCATTCGTAGGCGCGGACCATCGCGGCCTTCTCCTCGTCGTCGGCGTGCATGCCCAGGAGCATCGGCAGGCCGTGGCGGGCCGCGAGCGAGGCGCTCGCGGGCGAGGTGCAGGCGACGATCACCGGCGGGTGCGGGTAGGTGCGCGGACGCGGTACCACCGGCACCTTGCGGAACGTGAAGTGTTCGCCCTCCGCGCCCACCCTCGGGTGGGTGAGCCAGCGCATCAGCAGGTCCAGCGACTCCGGGAAGGCCTCGTCGTACCGCCGCAGGCCGGTGCCGAAGACCTCCAGGTCCACCCACGGGCCGCCGCGCCCGACACCGAGGGTGAAGCGCCCCCCGGAGAGCTGGTCCAGCAGGGCGGCCTGCTCGCCGAGGGCGACCGGGTGCTGGTCGGAAAGCACACTGATCGCCGTACCCACCCCGATTCGATGTGTACGCCCCAGTAGCATGGAGGCGAACGTGACCGCCGACGGGCACAACCCGTACGGCACGAAATGGTGTTCGGCGATCCACGCCTCGTCGAACCCGGCCTCCTCCGCGGCGATTCCCGCGTCCATGGCAGCGGTGAGCACGCCACCGTGATCGCCCGCGTCGAACTGTGCCGCCAGCAGGAAGATGCCCAACTTCATCGCGTCCTCCTCGTCGTGACCCCGTCGGCCCGAGCCGGGCGGGACCGGTGAGGGGCGGAGCGGGACGTGGGGACAGGGCGCCCACAGACAAGACAACGCTCGAAGGCCTTCCGAGGTAATCCTTCACCTGTGATGGTTTTCCACCCGACCGGGCGGTTATCGGGACCAGCGGCGCCATCGTGCGGCCGTCGACGGGGACGCTCGGGCGCGCGCCCGAACAGATATTCGGGACGGATCGAGGCGAACGGCACATCCCACCGGTCTGTGCCTGTCCGACAGGGGCTGCCATACTCCTGAAACCCCGCGGTACTACTTCGCAGTAACCAAGGCGTACTCCCGGTAGGGAGACGCCATTTCAGCAGCGAGGAGCACAGCAGATGACCCGTGACATCAGCACGGTCGGCGTGGTCGGCCTGGGCACCATGGGCGCCGGCATCGTCGAGGTCCTGGCCCGGGCGGGACTCACCGTCGTGGCCGTGGACGTCTCCGACGAGGCCATCGCGCGTGGCCGGGCCCGGATCGCCGAGTCGACCGCCCGCGCCGCGGCGCGCGGGAAGCTGACCGAGGACCAGCAGCGAGACATCTTCGATCGCATCACCCTCGGCACCGACCTGAACTCGGTCGCCGCGGCGGATCTCGTCCTGGAGGCGATACCCGAGCAGCTCGAGCAGAAGCAGGAGCTTTTCGCCCGGCTCGACAAGATCTGCGGCCCGGACACCATCCTGGCCACCAACACCTCCTCGCTGTCGGTCACCGAGCTCTCGGTGTCCACCACACGTTCCTCGCGCGTCGTGGGGCTGCACTTCTTCAACCCCGCGCCGGTGATGAAGCTGGTCGAGGTCGTCCGCACGGTGGTCACCGAACCCGAGGTGCTCGCCGACGTGGTCGCGCTCGCCGAGCGGCTGGGCAAGTCGCCGGTGGTCGCCGGCGACCGGGCCGGCTTCATCGCCAACGGGCTGCTGTTCGCGTACCTCAACCACGCGGCGTCGATGTACGAGCAGAAGTACGCCACGCGCGAGGACATCGACGCGGCGATGCGCTTCGGCTGCGGTCTGCCGATGGGCCCGCTCGCGGTGCTCGACCTGGTCGGGATCGACACCGCGTACGAGATCCTGGAGCAGATGTACCGCCAGTCGCGCGATCGCCTGCACGCGCCCGCGCCGATCCTCAAGCAGATGCGGACCGCGGGCCTGCTCGGGCGCAAGAGCGGTCGCGGCTTCTACACCTACGAGCAGGCTGGCTCGCCGGTCGTGGTGGCCGAGGCCGGCGAGACCGGCGCGGTCGCCGGCACGCCGCGCGAGGTGCGCGCGGTGGGCGTGGTGGGCACCGGGACGATGGCCACGGGCATCGTCGAGGTGTTCGCCAAGTCCGGGTACGACGTGGTCTACGTCGCGCGCAGCGAGGAGAAGGTCGAGCGCGTGCGCACGGCGCTGATCCGCTCGCTGGACAAGCAGATCCAGCGCGGCCGGCTGACCGAGGAGGCCAAGGCCGACGCGCTGGCCCGGGTGACCGGCTCGACCCGGCTCGACGACCTCGCCTTCGCGGACCTGGTCGTGGAGGCGGTGGTCGAGGAACTGTCGGTCAAGCAGGCCCTGTTCGAGAACTTCGACGAGATCTGCAAGCCCGGCGCGATCCTGGCCACCACCACCTCCTCGCTGCCGGTGATCGACTGCGCGGTGGCCACCTCGCGCCCCGGCGACGTGGTCGGCATGCACTTCTTCAACCCCGCGCCGGTGATGAAGCTGGTCGAGGTGGTGCGTACGGTCGCCACCACGGACGACGTGGTGGCCACCGTCCACGAGGTCTGTCGCCGCACGAGGAAGCACGCGGTGGACTGCGGCGACCGGGCCGGCTTCATCGTCAACGCGCTGCTGTTCCCGTACCTGAACGACGCGGTGCGCATGCTCCAGGCCAACTACGCCGCGGCCGAGGACATCGACACCGCGATCAAGCTGGGCGCGGGCTACCCGATGGGGCCCTTCGAACTGCTCGACGTGGTCGGGCTGGACGTCTCGCTGGCGATCCAGAAGGTGCTGTTCGCCGAGTTCCGCGAGCCCGGCTGGTCGCCGGTGCCGCTGCTGGAGCACCTGGTGACCGCGGGCTATCTCGGCCGCAAGACCGGGCGCGGCTTCCGGGACTACGCGAAGCGGTAGCGCGGGCCCGAGCGTTGCGGGATGAAGCGGTGCCGGCCGGACCGAGCGTGGTCGGGCGGGAGTAAGTAGTACGAGAGGGGTACGGGCACACGCGTCGCGTGCACCCGTACCCTTTTTGTGTGCCGCGTCGTAACAAGCCCACCAGCCGCTCCCGGTCCGTCGACCGGGACGAACCCCGCGACCCCAGCCTCGGCTTCGAGGAGCGCGAGTCGGGGATGGACGGGGATTGGCTGGTGCGACCGATCAGCGGTCAGGCCGCGACCAAGACCTACCGTTGTCCCGGATGCGACCACGAGATCTCGCCGGGCGTGCCGCACCTGGTCGCGTGGTCCGCGGACGGCCGGGTCGAGGAGCGGCGGCACTGGCATCGCCCGTGCTGGAACAGCCGCGGGCACCGGCGGATCACCCGGCGACGGTAGGCGCCCCGTCCCGACCGGTGGCCATCCGTCGACCGGCCGGACGCCGGGGGCGGGTCGCCAGCGTCGCCGCGAGCAGCAGCGCCAGGGCCGGCAGGGTCACCGCGAGCACGATCGGGAAGATCAGCGCGACCGCCGAACTCGCCACGTGCAGACCGGCCGCGCCGATCAGGCCGACCCGGGAGGTCGACCCGCTGTGCAGCCGATCCCGCAGGTCGCTCACCGCCCAGACCGACCAGATCACGATCACCAGGCCGAGCAGTACGAAGAAGGCGGCCCCGAGGGCGCCGGCGGCGGTCCCCTTGCTCGCGTACCGGTCCGACAGCGCGTTCATGAGCACGATCGGCGCGACCACGCCACAGCCGACGACCGCCGCCACCGCCTCGATGGTCAACGTCACGACCGCCGCGTACGTCACGATCCCCCGGGTCACCGTCATAAGCCGCGATCGTGCCCGCTGGGCGCGGGTTTGTCGAGAGTTCGTTCGAGTCGGGTGGGAGTGCCGGCCGGGCATGAGGGGTCGACCCGGCGCCGGTCCCGGGCGCCGGGTCGGTGGGTCCGCTCAGTCGCGTCGGCCGAAGCGCAGCGAGACGTAGCGGTCGAGCAGCCTCATGGTGCCCTGGGTGCGGGCGAAGGACGTGGGCTCCAGCGGCGTCTTGAACAGGCGCCGGGTGATCGCCTGCGGGCGGGCGAACTCGCGCAGCCCGTCCGCGCCGTGGATGCGCCCGAAACCGCTCTCGCCGACCCCGCCGAACGGCAGCGCCGGGATGCCCGCGAAGGCGATCACCGCGTCCACCGACACCATCCCGGTGCGCAGCCGCCGGGCGATCCGCATGCCCAGCCGCCCGGTCCGGGCGAACACCGCCGCGCCCAGGCCGTAGCCGGTGCCGTTGGCCAGGCGGACCGCCTCGTCCAGGTCCTCGACCGTGCGTACCGAGATCACCGGGCCGAACGTCTCCTCGCGGGCCGCGCCGCTGTCGTCCGGCGCGTCCACGAGCACGATCGGGTCGATATACGGCGGCCGGATCGCGCCGACCCCGCCCACCACCGCCGTCGCGCCGCCGGCGATCGCCTCGTCGAGATGCCGGCGCACCACCTCGACCTGGGCCGGTATGGTCATCGGCCCGTACGCCGCGCCCGGTTCGTCGGCCGGGACCAGGTCGGCGATCCCGGCCCGGAGCCGGTCCAGGAACTCGGTCTTGATCGAGCGCTCGACGAAGACCCGTTCGATGCCCACGCAGGTCTGCCCGGCGTTGGACAGCGCACCCCACAGGGCGGCCTCGGCGGCCCGTCCCAGGTCGGCGCCCGCGCCGACGATCAGCGCGTCCTTGCCGCCGCACTCCATCAGTACGGGCGTCAGGGTCCGCGCGCACGCGGCCATCACCTCGCGCCCGGTGGCGGCCGAGCCGGTGAAGGCCAGCTTGTCCACGCCGGCCGCGCACAACGCGGCGCCGGTGGAGCCGTCGCCGGTGATCACCTCGAACACCCCCGACATCGCGTCCGGGTTGGCCCGGGCGAACGCGTCGGCCAGGAACACGCCCACGCCCGGGGTGTACTCGCTGGGCTTGAACAGCACCGCGTTGCCCGCCGCCAGCGCGTACGCGATCGAACCCAGCGGGGTGAACACCGGATGGTTCCACGGGCCGATCACGCCGACCACGCCGAACGGCCGGTACTCCACGTACGCCGCGTGGTTGACCATCGCCAGTCCGCCGGCCACGCGGCGGCGGCGCAGCACGGGTGCCGCGTGTGCCGAGGCCCAGCCGATGTGCTCCAGGCCCAGGAGCAGTTCCAGGAACGCGTCGTCCCGCGGTTTGCCGTTCTCGTCGTGCACCAGCGACCCCAACGCGTGTCGAGTGCGCACCAGTTCGGCCGCCCACGCGCGCATCCGGCGGCGCCGCTCGACGGGCGGGAGCCCGGCCCACCAGGCGCCGCCGACCCGGGCTCGGGCCACCGCCTCGCGCACGTGCCCGGCGTCGTGGATCGGGTAGCGGGCCAACTCCTTGCCGGTGGCCGGGTCGAGCGAGGCGAAGGTCTCCACGGTCGGGTTCACGCCTGGGTCGTCCTCTCTCGCAGCACGGACTTGCGCACCTTGCCGGCCGCGGTCAGCGGCAACGCGTCGACGAACTCGACGCTCCTGGGCGCCTTGTAGCCGGCGATCAACGTCTTGACGTGGGCGCGGACCTGCTCGGCGGTCAGCTCGCGGTCCGGGTGCAGGACCACGACGGCGTGCACCCGCTCGCCCCACGTGGGATCGGGCAGGCCGATCACCGCGCAGCCGGCGATGTCGGGGTGCGCGTTGACCGCGTTCTCCACCTCGGCGCTGTACACGTTCTCCGCGCCGGTGACGATCATGTCCTTGAGCCGGTCGACCACGGTGACATAGCCGTCGGCGTCCATGAACCCCAGGTCGCCGGTGTGCATCCAGCCGTCGCGCAGCGCCTGTGCGCTCTCGTCGGGCCGGTTCCAGTAGCCGAGCATCACGTGGTCCCCGCGCGAGACGATCTCGCCGACTTCGCCGCGCGTCGCCTCGCGTCCGTCGGAGCCCAGGATCCACACCTCGGCGTGATGGCACGGCCGACCCGCCGAGCGCAGCCGCAGCGGGTTCGCGTCCAGGTGGTCCTGCGGCATCAACAACGTGGCCAGCGGCGCGAGTTCGGTCTGGCCGTAGGCCTGTACCAGGGCGGTGCCGGGCAGCGCCTTGAGCACCCGCTCCAGCAGCGCGGCGGTGATCGGCGAGGCACCGTAGGTGAGCAGCCGCAGCGAGGACACGTCGTACTCGGCGAACCTCGGGTGTTCCAGCACCATTTGCAGCATCGTCGGGGCCAGGAAGACCTCGGTGATCCGCTCCCGTCGGATGGTCGCGGCGACCTGCTCGGGCTCGAAGAACGGCAGTACCACCTGGGGGATCCCGACGATCGAGGTCATCAGCGACACCCCGAACCCGGCGATGTGGAACAGCGGCGCGGCGTGCAGCACGCGCGCGTCCGGCACGATCCGGAAGGCGGCGGTGGCGACCAGGCCGCCCATCGCGGACGCGAGCAGGTTGTCGTGCGAGAGCATCACACCCTTGGGGAATCCGGTGGTCCCGCCGGTGTAGAAGACCCCGGCGAGGTCGTCGCCGCCGCGGTTCGCGTCCGGGATCGGCTCGGCCGCCGCCAGCAACTCCTCGTAGTCGTGCGCCCCGGGCCCGGTCGGCGCACTGCCCATGTGCACGACCTCGCGCACGCACGACGAAGCGGCGCGCAGCGCGGGCACGAGGGGGGCGAACGTGTCGTCGACGAACAGTACGCAGGTCTGCGAGTCGTCCAGCGAGAAGGCGATCTCGGCCGCGCTCCAGCGGATGTTCACCGGGTTCAGCACGCCGCCGGCCCACGGGATCGCGCTCAGACACTCGAGGTAGCGGGAGGAATTCAGGGACAGGATCGCGACCCGGTCGCCGATGCCGACGTCCAGACCGCGCAACGCGCCGGCGACCCTGGCGACGCGCTCGCGCAGTTCGTGGAACGTGGTGCCCGTGCCGCCGTCGATCACGGCCTCGCGCTCCGGGGTCTGCTGGGCCCATCGGTGCAATGGCTGGGTGATGCCCATGGATTGCTCCTCGCGTGGGAGGGGAGGGAGGGATGCGCGGTGCGGGCGGTGCGGGCGGTGCGGGTGATGTGGTGTGACGCGCGTGTGGGCGGCATGGCGCGGCGGTGCGGTGTGCGCGGGGCGCCGGTGTGCGGGTGCGCGGGTACACGGGTGCCTGCGGGCCGGATCGGGGGTCCGGGGCGCGTGCGCGGGGGAGCCGGGTACGCGGAGGCGCGGGCACGCCGTCAGGCCCGCCCGCGCCGCCGAAGGGTTCCGAAGCGGTGTCAGCAGTCGCGCAGCGTCGGCGACTGGTTGAGCAGTTGGCCCCGGATCGAGGTGAACTTGGCGTACCGGTCCGCGTCCAGGCCCTCGACCGGGAAGACCGCGACCCGGTGGCAGTTCTGGAACGCGAGCTTGACCCCGAAATGCCGTTCCATCGAGCCTCGAATCGCGTCCGAGGCCAGCGCGCGAAGCAGTTGCCCGCGCTCGGTCTCGGTGGCGGGCGGCACCTGGTTGTCCGCGAACGGACCTCCATCCACCTGGAGTTGCGTCGCCAACGTGGAAACGAGATTCCAGGCGTAGGGCAGTGAGGCGCGCACGCAGTCGACGAACTCGGCCTCGTCCACGTCACCGCGTTCGGCCTGTTCCAACAACTTCGGAGGCACATCGAGCGACATCGGTGCTCCTTCCGGCCGGGACGTACGCAAGTTCGCCCGGCGGTACGGGTCGTGTCCGGTACGTAGCGGGTGGCGCCCATGCTCCGATCACGACACGCCCCGAACGCCCTTCCGCGCGGCCCGCACCGTCTCCTGACTCACCGTAGGACATCGGGCACACGTTGCTCCATAGCGAACGGTCGGTGAACACGACCGCGGAACGCGACCGCCGGGCCGTGCCTCCGGCCCGAACCTGCGGCCCGGTCCGGGGCCGTGTCCGGCGGTCGCACGGGGGGATCCGCGAGCCGAAGGCGGGCTCCGGCCCCGGCCGGACGGCGCCGGAAGCCGCCATGACGTGCGTCACACGGGTCGAGGCGCCGGCGCGGGGATGGCCGAGGCAGGGGTCGCGAAGGCGGTAGCGTCGGGGCATGCGTCTCGTCATCGCCCATTGCTCCGTGGACTACGTCGGGCGACTCACCGCCCACCTGCCGTCCGCCCCCAGGCTCATCCTCGTCAAGCGGGACGGGAGCGTGTCCATCCACGCCGACGACCGCGCGTACAAGCCGCTGAACTGGATGAGTCCGCCGTGCACCCTCAAGGAGGGCGACGGCGTGTGGACGGTGATCAACAAGGCCGGCGAGAAGCTGATCATCACGATCGAGGAAGTACTGCACGACACGTCGCACGAGTTGGGCGTGGACCCCGGCCTGGTCAAGGACGGCGTCGAGGCGCACCTCCAGGAGCTGTTGGCCGACCGCCTCGACGCGCTGGGCGCCGGCTGGACCCTGATCCGGCGCGAGTACCCCACCCCGATCGGTCCGGTCGACATCCTGTGCCGGGACGCGGACGGCACCACCGTCGCGGTCGAGATCAAGCGCCGGGGCGAGATCGACGGCGTCGAACAACTCACCCGCTACCTCGAACTGCTCAACCGCGACACCCTGATCGCCCCGGTCAAGGGCGTCTTCGCCGCCCAGGAGATCAAGCCCCAGGCCCGAGTGCTCGCGGTCGACCGGGGCATCACCTGCGTCACCTTGGACTACAACGCCCTGCGCGGCACCGAGGACGACAAGCTGAAGCTGTTCTGACCGGTTCGGCGCCGGGCCGCCCCGGTTCCGGGGACCCGGCGCCGAAGCCCCGTTCGGCGACCTCACCCGGCTTCCCCGGTTGCCGGCCATCGGCGTGGGGCTCGTTGCCGGCGCGTATCCCGTCGGGTGCCCAGTTGTTCGCGGGCTTCGGACAGGGCGGTGCGCAGAACCGCCGCTCGGTCCACGCCCGGGCGGAGCAGGGTGCGGGTGAGGAGGCCGGCGAGGACTCCCGGGGTGAGGAGTTCGGAGGGCTTGCGGATTCTGGAGTACACGTCGAGGAGGGGGCGGGAGCCTTCCGGGCGGGTGGCCATGGAGCGCAGAAGAGTTTCTTCGAGGGGGGTCACGGCGGTGGAGCGGGCCAGGGTGTTGGTCCAGTGGTAGGTCTCGCGGCATTCGTGGTCTCGGCGGCGCTCCCAGGACGCGGTCGCGGCATCCAGGCGCTCCGGGTCGCCGAGCACCGGGGCGGTCGCCTCGCCCAGGAGGCGGCCGAAGCGTAGGGCGTCGCGGATGCCCTGGGCGGTGACCGGGTCCTTGAAGTGGCCGGCGTCGCCCGCGAGGGCCCAGCCGGGGCCGGCGGAGCGGCGGAAGTAGGAGGGCAGGTCGGTGGCCCGGACGATCTTGGTGGTTCGGGTGCAGCCGGCGACGCGTTCGGCCAGGCCGGGCATCAGGGCCAGGGTGCGGTCGTACTCGCCTTCCAGGTCCAGGCGGAAGGCGTCGGCGCGTTCCTTGGGCGGCATCAGCAGGACCAGGGTCAGGCCGCCGTCGCACGGGAAGGCGGTGCCCAACTCCCGGTCCGTGCGCCACATCGCGGCGGTGCCGCGCCATTCGGCGCGTGGGTCGTCGTAGTAGGCGTAGTAGCAGGCGCGTTGGTTGGGGTTGGCGGTGTGCGGGCGCACCACGCCGACCTCCTTGGCGACGAGCGAGCGGCGGCCGTCGGCGCCGATCACCAGTGGGGCGCGGAGGGTGTACGCGAGCGCGCCGCGTTCCTGGACCCGCACACCCGCGACCCGGCCGCCCGACCACACCAGGCCGGTGACGCGGGCGCCCTCGCGCACCTCGGCGCCCATCGCGCGGGCGGTGTCGACGAGGGCCTGGTCGAGGCCGGAGCGGCGGACGCACATTCCGTACGCGATGCCGTCGACCGGGCTGTAGGTGCCTCGAACGCGCCCGTTGGGCATATCGATGTACGCGTCGTCGTGGTGCGGTGGCCCCAGCGCCTCGACCCGCTCCAGCGCGCCGAGTCGGGACAACTCCGCGACGCCGCCCGCGAACAGCAGGTGGGTGGAGACGGTCGTGGACGGGAAGCGCACCGCGTCGAGCGCGACCACCCGCCGCCCGGCCCGCGCCAACGCGATCGCCGCCGCGGAACCGGCGCACCGGGCGCCGACGACGACCGCGTCCACGCTCTCGTCCGGCAGGGTCGAAGTGAACCGTGGAGCGGAGGAAGTCGAGTCGGTTTCGGGATCCGGAGTGGTCACGGGGCGTCCTCCAGCCTGGGCCGATGAGTGGTCACGAGCCGTGCGTGGGGTGCCTTCCCGACGGTAGTGAGCCGATCATCCCGGGACAAGACGCGCATCCCCGGATGTCTTGTGGGATCGGCGAAGTGACGCGATAGTCGGATCCTCGCACCTGTTGCCACCGTTGTCGGTTACGGGAGTCACCCATGACTGAGCACGTGCAGGGTTCGGCAGGAACCAGTGGATCGGGGCCGTCGCGGCGCGACTTCGTGGCGGCGGCAAGTGCATTGGGATTAGCCGGTGGGGTGCCCCTGGCGCTGGCCGGAGGCGCGGGCGCGGGCACGGCGCCGAGTGCCGACGGGCGTCGGGTCGCGGTGCTCGGCGGGGGGATGGCCGGGCTCACCGTCGCGCACGAGTTGATCGAGCGCGGCTTCCGGGTCACCGTGTACGAGCGCAAGGCGCTGGGCGGCAAGGCCCGGAGCATCCCGATCCCGGGCACCGGGACCGGTGGTCGACGCGATCTGCCCGGCGAGCACGGCTTCCGCTTCTTCCCCGGCTTCTATCAAAACGTGCCCGACACGATGCGGCGAATTCCCTTCCCGGGCAACGCCAACGGCGTCTTCGACAACCTCGTCTCGGCGCCGAACGCGATCTTCGCCCAGGCGGGTCGGCCGGACATGCACTTCACCCTGCCCAGCGGGATCGGCAACATCACCCCGGAGGCGCTGCGCGACGCGCTGATGTCGATGGCGAGCGTCGCCTCCCAGGTGCCGCCGCACGAGATCGCGTTCTGGGCGGAGAAGATGATCGTCTTCCTCACCAGCGGCGAACTGCGCCGCAACGGCCAATGGGAGCACATGTCCTACGCGGACTACCTGCGGATGGACCGGATGTCGCCCGCCTACCGCACCATCCTGGTCAAGGCGTTCACCTCGACACTGGTCGCGGCCAAGGAGAACGTCGCCGGCACCCGCACGATCACCATGATGGTGGAGATCTTCCTGTGGACCATGCTCGGCCGAGGCGCCAACGGCGCTCCCGACCGGGTCCTGGCCGGGCCCACCAGCGAGGTCTGGATCGACCCCTGGTATGCGCAACTCGCCGGTCTGGGCGTGGACTTCAAGATCGGTTGGACGATCACCGGACTCGATTGCGCCGGCGGCCGGATCACCGGCGCGCGGGTGGTCGACCCGCGCGGCAACGCCGGGACGATCGACGCGGATTGGTACGTGCTCGCCGTGCCGGTCGAGCGTGCCGTGCCGCTGATGACCCCGCAACTGGTCACCGCCGACCCGGCGTTGGGCCGACTGCGGCGGTTGACCACCGACTGGATGAACGGCCTGATGATCTATCTGCGCCGGCCCACCCCGATCACGCACGGCCACGTCGCGTACATGGACGCGCCCTGGGCGGTCACCTCGATCAGCCAGGCCCAGTTCTGGCGCGGCGACTTCGCGGCCCGGTACGGCGACGGCAGCGTGCACGACGTGCTCTCGCTGGACCTGTCCGACTGGGACGACCCGGGCATCGTGTACGGGGTGAGCGCGCGCAAGTGCACGCCCGCGCAGATCGTGGACGAGGTGCTCGCGCAGGTCCGGGCCAACCTGGACAACGGTGCCGCGCTGGTGCCGGACGCGCAGATCCACTCGTGGTTCCTGGACCCCGGAATCACCGACGCCGGACTGCCGAGCGTGGCCAACGACGAACCGCTCCTGGTGAACACGATCGGCTCGTGGGACGACCGGCCCGAGGCCACGACGCGGATCCCCAACCTGTTCCTGGCCGGCGACTATGTACGCAACACCATCAACCTGGCCACGATGGAGGGCGCCAACGAAAGCGGACGGGCGGCAGCCAACGCGGTGCTGCGCGCGGCCGGTTCGAACGCGACCCCGGCAACGGTGTTCACGCTCTACCAGGAACCGGCACTGGCCGGATGGCGGCGCGCGGACGACCTGCGCTACCGGCTGGGCCTGCCCAACCTCTTCGACGTCATCCGGCCGTATTGGCCCTGATCGGCCGAACGGTCCTCGTTGTCGGTTCCATCGGCCAGGGCAGTCGTCGTGCACCTTTGGTGGTCGAGAGTGGGGTGGGCGCCCGTCAGTCCGCGTAGTAGTCGCTCATCAGCTCCGTCGCCCAGGTCGGTTGGAGGATCTCTCCGCGCGGGCCGAACTCGCGCAGGTAGGGCTTGAGGTCGAGGACCGGGGTGCCGTCGACCGCGTCCAGGCCGCGGACGTGGACGTCCAGGCCGTCGACCCGTTCCAGCGAACACCTGGAGACCGCGAGGCGGTTCGGGCGGTTCTTGGCGCGTTGGGCGAAGATGCCGACCAGGGGCCGGTCCGGGTTGCCGCGCGGGTGGCGGGCGCCGGTTTCGATCGCCTCCCCCGGAACCCGGTGGAAGTGGAAGACCACCTCCAGGTGGGAGAACTCGGCCAGGCCGGCGAGCGCCTCCGGGCCGAACCGCCCGGTGTCCAGGCGGATCACCGAGGACACGTTCCCCCAGTGGTCGTCCACGAGTTCCACGCGCGGGCCGGACACGTGCCCGATCGCACGCAGGGTGACGTCGTCCACGGGTTCCCGGACGCCGTCCGTCCTCACGGCGTGAGGTCCAGCGCGTGCACGACCAATTCGGCCAGGGCGTCCACCGCGCTCTCCCGTACCCGCGCGTCGCATTCGGTCATCGGCGTGCGGGGGCTGATCGACAGCGCGTCGCGCAGGTCCTCCTCCGGATAGCGCGGCGCGTCGTCGAAGAGGTTGACCGCGACCACGAACGGGATGCCCGAGCGCTCGAAGTAGTCCACCGCCGGAAAGCTGTCCTCCAGGCGCCGGGTGTCCACCAGGACGATCGCGCCCACCGCGCCGCGCACCAGGTCGTCCCACATGAACCAGAACCGGTTCTGGCCCGGGGTGCCGAACAGGTAGAGCACCAGGTCGCTTTCCAGGGTGATCCGGCCGAAGTCCATCGCGACCGTGGTGGTGCGCTTCTCCGGCAGGCCGGACAGGTCGTCGACGTCCTCGCTGAGCACCGTCATGACCGATTCGGTGGTCAGCGGCGGGATCTCCGAGACGGCCGCGACCAGCGTGGTCTTGCCGACCCCGAAGCCGCCCGCGACGACGATCTTCGTCGAGGTGATCGGCGGTCCCTCGCCGATTCGTCGACCACCGGCGCCGGCCGCGGGCAGCGGGATGGCCGGGACCTCGTCGCCGAGCCCGCCGGTCCCGCCCAGATCAAATTTTGCGTAGTCCACCGAGCACCCTCTCCAGCAGCGCGCGATCGGGGCGGCCGGCCTCGTGTTCGGCCTGGTACACGCTGATTCGGCCCTGCGAGGCCAGGTCGCTGATCAGCACCCGGACCACGCCGAGCGGCATGTGCAGGATCGCGGCCACCTCGGCCACCGAGCGCACCCCTCGGCACAGGTGCACGATCCGGGCGACCTCGGGCATGTCGCCCGTGCCGTCCTGCGGACAGTCCAGGGTGGTGACCAGCGTCTCCACCAGCAGTACGTGGCCGTAACGGGTGCGGCCCCGGGTCAGCGTGTACGGGCGTACCCGCGAGGTGCGACCGCCCGGTTCGGGTCTGGTCGGATGTCCCCGCTCGGTGTCGTAGTCGGAAAAACCGCCGTCAGGAGCCAACGCGACCACCTCCACGGTCCTGGTGCATCTGTGCGCGCAGGGCCGGCGTCAGGACGTGGCCGGCGCGCCGTACGAACGAGGTCATCTGATAGGCGATCACGCCGAGATCGGCGGACCCGCCCGCGTGCACACCCAGACAGGAGCCGTCGCTGATCGACATCGCCACGACGTAGCCCTCGGCCATCGTGACGATCTCCTGGCGGACCGCGCCCATGTCGAGCACACGCGAGGTGCCCTCGGCCAGGGCCACCAGGCCGCTGACGATCGCGCCGAGCTGTTCCTCGGCGTCCTCCGCCGAGGCGGCCGCGTCCGGGCCGCGCGCGCTGGCCAGCATCAGGCCGTCGGAGGAGACCAGGACGACCTCGCGGACCCCCGGGACATCCCCGGCGAGGCCGGCCACCAGCCAGTCGACATCGCGTGCCGTGGTGCCATTCGACCCGGTCACCGGTCTCCACCTCCTGTCTCCTCCCGCGCGTCCGGCGGGAAGGTGGGTTCTTCGTCGGACGACCCGACCGGATCGGTCGCGTCGCCCTCCCGGCGGGCCGCCTCCAGACCTTCCTGAAAGCCCGTCAGTTGCCTGCGCAGTTCGGCGGCGGAGAGCGTACCGGTGTCCCGGGAAGCGTCCGCGGGGGGCACGACGCGCATCGCACCGCTGTTGTCGCCCACCACGAGGCGCTTGGGCAGCCCGCGCCGGGTCCGGCCGACCGAGGAGACGGCGGGCCCCGTTCCGTCCCCGCTCGCGGCCGCCTGCGGCTTCGCGGGTGCGGTCGACCGCGCCTGCGGTTTCGCCGCCGCGGTACGGCGGGCGGGCGGCGCGACCCGCGGCACGTCCCTGGCATTCGCGGCGGCGGAAGCGGTCGAAGCGGCCGACGCGGTCGAGCCGTTCGACGCGGCGGAAGGGTTCGAGGCATGCGAACCGTTCGCGGCGTTCGAGGTGTTCGCACCGGCCTTCGGGGTCGTCCCGGTCGGCGGCGCCTCGGCCCCGTCCTCGCCCATCACCGCCTCGACCGCCGGGAACAGCGCACCGGGCGCGACCAGTTTCGCCGCCGCCTCGTCCGGTCCCGGCTCGGGGTTGGCCGCCGGCGTGCGCTTGGGCAGCCCCTTCGGCGTCCGGGCCGGCGGCGCGGCGTCCTCGCGCGGCACCACCGGACCACGCGACGCGGGCGTCACCCGGGTCGCCGCGGCGGCCTCGATCGCGACGGCGGGCGCGGGGTTCGCGCCGACCGGTCGGGCCGCCGGCAGCGCCAGTCGGGCCGCGCCCGGCGGGATCGCCCGCGCGCCGGGGACCACGCCCGGGATGGCCATCCGGTCCCGCTCGCGCTCCTGTTCCCGGTCGCGCTCGGCGGAGAACTCGGCGGGTGAGGGGCCCTGGCCGTGGAAGGCCGCGGCGGGGATCACCACGACCGCGCTCAGGCCGCCCTGCGGGCGCGGGCGGAGCTGCACCCTGATCCCGTGTCGGCGGGCCAGCCGGCCGACCACGAACACGCCCAGGCCGCCGCCACTGGCGGCCTCCTCCTCGGCGCTGTCCCGCTCGATCTGCGAGTTCAACTCGGTGAGCCGGTCCGCCGGTACGCCGATCCCGTTGTCGTCCACCGACAACACGACCTCGCCGTTCTCCAGCGTCCAACCGCCGATCTCCACCCGGGACTCGGGCGCCGAGTACGCGGCGGCGTTCTCCAGGAGTTCGGCGAGCAGGTGGCCGACGTCGTCGGCGGTGCGCCCGAGTACGTCGGCGCGCGGCACGTGGCCGACGTCGATGCGCTCGTAGCGCTCGATCTCGGAGACGCCGGCGCGGACCACGTCGAGCAGCGGGATGGGTGGGCGCCGGCCGCGCCGTTCGTCCGCGTCCGCGAGCACGAGCAGGTTCTCGCTGTTGCGGCGCATCCGGGTGGCGAGGTGGTCGAGCCGGAACAGGTCCTGGAGCCGCTGGGGTTCGTCCTCGCCGTGTTCGAGCTTCTCGATCAGGTCCAACTGTCGCTCGACCAGGGTCAGCGTGCGCATCGACAGGTTCACGAACACGTCGTGCACCCGGCCGCGCATCAGGGTCTCCTCGTCGGCGAGCGCCGCGCGGCCGCGCAGCAACTCGTCGTGTTCGGCCTCCAGCCGGGCGCGTTCGGCCTCCAGCCGGGCGCTCTCCGCGGCTTGACGCACGGTCAGCTCGCGGAGTCGGGCGATCCGCCGCTCGGAGACCCGATGGCGCAACCACGCGGCGATCGAGGACAGGGCGACGGCGGTGGTGAGCAGCGTGCCCGCGAGCACCGACTCCCACACCGTCTCGGAGTTGCCCAGCAGGACGACGGCGGTGGCGATCCCCGCCAACGCGAAGACGGCCGCCGCGGAACCGAGCCCGGCCGCCACTCCGCCCCCCGAGCGCCGGCTCCGGTGAACGGGAGCGGGAACGCGCACAGGTGCCGCGTCCGCTGCGTTGGGTGTTCCTGGATCCCCCTGCCCATACATGGGACGTGAGCATATCGTCGGACTATCTCTGGATGTATCTTCCGTGGCTACGCGAGTCGCCCCGAAAACGGCCGAAAGGCCCCGCCCGACGACTGTCGAGCGAGACCTTTTCGGTATGCGGACCAACATTTTTGACGAATGGTCAGGCAAACCGCCGGACCGGACGGGTCACACGTCGCGCGAACGCAGCCGTACCCCGCCCGCGATCAGCGCGAGCGCCGCGTACGCGGCGATCAGCAACAGCGAGGGCCACGGACCCGGGCCGCCGTCGTCGCCACCACCGCCGATCAGCTTGCCCAGCGCGAACATCGGCGAGTACTCCATGACCTTCTCGCCGACCGAGTGCGGCAGGAACGGGCCGATGATCATCGGCAGCAGGATGGCGCCCATCAGCGCGGTGATCGCGCCCGCCGAGTGCCGCAGCAGCACACCCAGACCCAGCCCGAACAGGCCGATCACGGACAGGTACAGCGAGCCGCCCACGACACTGCGGAACAGGTCCACCTCGGCGGTGGAGTCGCCGATCCGCGAGGTGAGCATCGCCTTGCCGAGCACGGCGGTCAGGCCCATCGTGACCACGCCGACCACGAACATCAGGCCCGCGAAGACCACACCCTTGGCCACCAGCACCTGGAGCCGGCGCGGGTACGCGGTCAGCGTGGTGCGGATCATGCCCGTCGTGTACTCGGCGGAGATGGTCAGCACACCCAGCGTCGCGGCGGCGAGCTGCGCGACGATCACGCCGATCAGCGCGATGCTCACGTAGTCGTCGTCGGCGTCCGGATTGACCGTGCCGGCCAGCAGCACACCCAGGCCGAGGATGAGCAGCACCATCACGACCAGCGTCCACATGGTCGAGCGGACCGTGCGGATCTTGGTCCACTCGGACAGCAGCACCCGGCCGAAGCCCGCGTTGCCGCCGCCCACCTGACCGCCGACCTGCGACTGCTGGACCGGCGGGTAGGGCGCCTGCCCACCGGCGGGCGGGAACTGCTGTTGCGCCTGCCCCGGCGGCGGGAACTGCTGGGTCTGCTGCGGCGCGGCCATCTGCGCCGGTGGCATCACGTGCGGTTGGCCCTGCGGCATGGGGGGCGGAGTGTTCTGCGCCATCGCTCAGCCCTCGCTTCCGTTGGACTGCGGCTTGGACAGGGACGGGGCGCCGGCGGGCGGCGCCCCGGCGGGGACTCCCCACGGCGCGCCGGGCGCGCCCTGCTGCGGTGGATAACCGGCCGGGCCGGCGAACTGCGGAGCGCCCTGCTGTGGATAACCGGGCGGCGGTGCCATCCCGGGCGGACCCCATCCGGGCGGCGGACCGCCCGGCAGCCCGGCGCGGTACTCCACGCTGTGCTGGGTCATCCGCATGTAGACCTCTTCGAGCGAGTCGAAGCGCGGCGACAGCTCGTGCAGCGCGATGCCGTGCTCGGCGGCGAGGTCGCCGATCACCGTCGGGGGCAGCTCGTGCACGCGGAACGAACCGGGCACCGCCTGGTCTGGGGTGATCGTCGCCCCCTTGCCCTGGAGCAGCGGCTTGAGCCGGTCCACCTGCGGCGAGCGCACCACGGTGAAGGACTGCGAGTTGGTCTCGATGAAGTCGCGCATCGAGGTGTCGGCGATCATCCGCCCCTGACCGATCACGATCAGGTGGTCGGCGGTCACCTCCATCTCGCTCATCAGGTGGCTGGAGACGAACACGGTGCGACCCTCGGAAGCGAGCTGCTTCATCAGGTTCCGGATCCACAGGATGCCCTCGGGGTCGAGCCCGTTGACCGGCTCGTCGAACATCAGGATGCCGGGGTCGCCCAACAGCGCCGAGGCGATGCCCAGCCGCTGGCCCATGCCGAGCGAGAAGCCGCCCGCGCGCTTCCTGGCGACCTGCGTCAGGCCGACCATCCCCAGGACCTCGTCCACCCGGCGATTGGGGATGCCGTTGCTCTGCGCGAGGCACAGCAGGTGGTTGTACGCGGTACGGCCGCCGTGCATCGCCTTGGCGTCCAGCAGCGCGCCCATCTCCCGCAGCGGGGCCTGGACGCGGTCGTACGGGCGGCCGTTGACCGTGACGTTGCCGCCGGTCGGCGTGTCCAGCCCGAGGATCATCCGCATGGTGGTCGATTTGCCGGCACCGTTGGGGCCGAGGAAGCCGGTCACCGAGCCCGGACGCACCTGGAAGGAAAGCTGATCCACCGCCAGCTTGTTTCCGTAGCGTTTGGTGAGCCCTCTCGCTTCGATCATCTGTTGCCGCACTCCCAGGATGGTTTCGGTGCATGAATCTGTCGAGGGTCCGAGCTTAGGGCGAATCGCCGCCGAGCACGGCCGCCGCGCGTCGGGCCCGCGTTGGGTCACGAGTTCGAGGGAAGTCCCGCAGCATCATTCTCGAGGATGATTGACAAGCTCACGCTTGATCCTGTCGAGGTGTGACCACTTCACGAAGTATGAGCAGTACGGCGGCCGCGATCGGAATCGCGAGCAGTGCCCCGGTCACCCCGAGCAGCGCGCCGCCGACCAGCGCCGCGATCACCGTGATCGCCGGCGGTACGTTCACCGCGCGGTTCATCACCCGCGGATAGATCAGGTAGTTCTCGAACTGCTGATAGGCCAGGAAGAAGATCACGCAGGTGAGCGCCTTGCCGGGGGAGTCGAAGAAGACCACGATCGACACCACCGCGGCGCCGATGGTGGCGCCGATCATCGGGATCAGGTCGGTGAACGCGATCACCAGGGCCAATGGCAGCGCGTAGTCGTTGCCCAGGACCATCAGGAAGATGAACGAGCACAGACCCGCGCAACTGGCCACGATCAGCGCGCCGTTCACATACCCGCCGATACCCGACAGGATCTCGTCGCCGAGCAGCCGCACCCGCGGTCGGCGCGACTTCGGGAACAGGTTGTACAGGTGCTCCTTGATGCTGGGCAGCGCGCCCAGGAAGTACAGCGTCAGCACGATCACGGTGAGCGTGTCGAACACCGAGGTCAGCACCATCTTGCCGAAGCCCCAGAGCCCGCCCGCCACGTTCTCCGCGGTCTTGGCGTTGGCCGCCCAGTCCTTGGCCCGGGTGACGATGTCGTACTTCTCGTCGAGCTGCCGGAATCTCTCGTTGTTGCGCAGCTCGGTGAGGCTGTCGGGGATCGAGTTGATCAGGTTCGAGGTCTGCTCGACCAGGGGCTGGGCGATCGCGGTGACGAAGCCCGCGGCCACGATCACGAAGCCGAGCGCGACCGCGCACACCGCCCAGCGCCGGGGCAGGCCGCGACGCTCCAGCCGTTCGACGAACGGGTTCAGGCCCGCGGCCAGGAAGAACGAGATCAGGATGACGATCAGGACGTGCTGGATGCCCATCACGGCCTGGGCCAGGAACCACGCGGTGATCAGACCGAGTCCGCCGATGAAGCCGATGTAGAACGGCGACGACCGATGCAACGGCCGGCCCGGATCGCCGAATCGCGAGCCGATCCCGGTCCACGGCTCGACCGTGGTCGAGCCCGAGCCCGACTCCGAGGCGGGTGTCGAGGCCGGCGTCGAAGCGGACGCCGAGGCCTTGTCGTCGGCCGGGGCCGGCACGGAGGTCCCGGCGTCGTCGTCGCCGGCCGGGGCCGCCGGGCCCGACGCGCCGTCGGCCGAGCCGGGCCGCGTCGACACGACCTGGGCGGGCACCCGCGCGGGCGCCGGTTCGTCGACCGAAGTCCTCGGCGCGGTCCCGGGCTTGCCCGGATCGGCAGGCGCCGCCGCGTCCGCACCGGCCGCGGGTGGCGCGTCGGGAGCGGCGCCGCCCGCCCCCGCACTCGGATCCGGGGCGGTGCCGCCGGCGGGCGCCCCCGATCTGCGCCGCGGCCAGATGTTGCCCAGTCGACCCATGCCCCGTTGCTCCTCGTCCACCAGTTCGGACCCGCCGACCCGGCGCAGCGCGCGCGATCGACGCGCCCCGAGATCGCGTCATGAAAATGCGGCCGGGCGGCGGGCGGGTCCTCGTGGAACCCGTCCGCCGCCCGGCCGCCGAAACCGGCCGCTACGGCCCGTACCGATGCCCCCCGAGAAGGGGTCAGCGGCTCTGCTGTGCCGGCACACCCGGCATCTTGTCGTCGTCGTCATCGATGCTCACACCCGCGGCGGCGACGGCCGCGCCGGTGAGGGTCGCCAGCATCTCGCGCACGTTGGTGAGCTGCGCGTTGATGCTGTCCCGACGGTGGGTCAGCGCGGCCAGCTCGCGCTCGGACTCCGAGCGGATCCGGTCGGCCTTGGCACGCGCGTCGGCGACGATGTCGTCGGCCTGGCGCTGCGCCGTCTCGATCGTCTGACGCGAACGACGCTCGGCGTCGGTACGCAGCTTCTCCGCCTCCAGGCGCAGTTGCTCGGCCCGGTGCTCGACCTCGGACAGGCGCTTCTCGGCCTTGGCCTGACGGGCCGCCAGGTCACGCTCGGACTGCTCGCGGCGCTTGGCCAGGTTGGTCTCGAAGTCCGCGGCGGCCTGGGCGGCCTTGGCCCGGGTCTCCTCGAAGAGGGCCTCGGCCTCCTCGCGCTTGGCCGACGCGTCCTTGGCCGCCTCGCCACGAAGCTGCGCGGCGTCGCTCTTGGCCTTGTCGAGGATCCGCGAACCCTCGTCCTCGGCCTTGGCCTTGCGCTCCTTGCCGTACTGCTCGGCGTCGGAACGCACCTGCTGCGCGGCGGCCTCGGCCAACTCGCGGTGCTGATCGGCGGCGCGGCGGGCCTCCTCGCGCAGGTCCTTGGCCTCTTCCTCGGCGAGGCGGAGGATCTTCTCCACCCGGGCGCCGAGACCGGCGTAGGAGGGTTCGGCGTCGGCGAGTTGGGCCTGCGCGTTCTGGCTTTCGAGGTGCAGTTCCTCGATCCGCTTCTCCAGCGCCGAGATCCTCGCGAGCGCGCTGTCACGGTCCGACACGAGCTTCGTGATGCGGTCGTCAACCTGCGAACGCTCGTACCCACGGCGGACGATGTCGAAGCCGTGCGGAGAGTTAGTGTCGCTCATGGGGTTCCTGTCGTATGACGGGTGCGGTGAATGAGGTGACGGGTGGAATCCTGGCACGAATCGGGCGGAGCATCGACCTGACCGGGGGATAAGAACCGGCCGGCATCGCTCAATCGGATGACGACGAACCGGCACCCTTCGCCGCGGGGCCCTTGCCCGACGAGGAGTTGCCCTTGCCGGAGGCGAGGCCCGCGGGAGCGGCGAGCGCGTCCAACACGCCCTGCACACGCGACATCTCGGCGGTGATGTCCTTGCGCCTGCGGTTCAACTCGTCGAGTTTGCGCTGTCCGTCGGCGCGATGACGGTCGGCGTCCTTGCGCGCCTCGGTGCGCAGTCGCTCCGCCTCCTTCCGCGCCTCGTCGAGAACCTTCTCGGCATCCGCGGCGGTCTTGCGACGGACCGCCTGCGCCTCCCGCTGGGCGGCGGCCACCTGTTCGGCCACCTTCGCCCGCAGGTCGTCCGCGCCCTTCTGGGCGTCGGCGAGACGCTGTTCCGCTTCCGAGAGCAACGCCTCGGCCTTCTTCACCGCGGCAATCCGTACCCTATCCGCCTCGGAACCGGCCTTGTCACGAATCCGCTCGGCTTCCTCCGCCGCGACCACCTTCATCTTCTCGGCGTCCACGCGGGCCTCGCTCACCTGTTCCTCGGCGGCGGCGACCAGGTCGTCGACCCGCTTGCCGGCCTGCTTCAGGCCCTCCGCGGCCTGCCGGCGGGCGCGCTCGACGACCTGCTCGGCCTCCTTGTCGGAGCGCTCGCGGGTGGCGGTGGTGTCCCGGCGGGTCTCGCTGATCATCGCGTCCGAGTCCCCGCGCGCCTTCTCTATCACCGCGGTCGCCTCGGTGCGCAGTCGTTCGTCCTCGGCCTCGGCCTCGGCGATCAGGCGGCTCGCCGCCTCGTTCGCCTCGTTGACGCGCTGCTCGGCCTTGCGCTCGGCCGCGCCGACGATCTCGGTGGCCCGGCCCTTGGCCCGGATCAGCAGATCCTCGGCCTCGTTGGCGGCCCGGTCCAGCTCGGCGCGGGCCTGCTCGCGCAGCGCGGTCGCGGCCTCCTCGGCCTCGCGCAGCTCCTTGTTCGCCGCTTCCCGTCCGGCCGTTCGGGTCTTCTCGGCCTCCCGGTCGGAGTCGGACTTCATCCGCTCGGCGTGCTTGCGCGCCGCGGTGACCGTGGCGTCCGCCTCCGCACGGGCCCGCACCAGCGTGGTCTCGGCGTCGTCGCGGGCCTTGGTCAGGTCGCGTTCGGCGAGCGCGGTGAGCCGGTCCGACTCCTCGCGGGCGGCGTCCTCGATGCCCACCACCGCCGCGCGTACCGCCTCGGCCTCGGCCTGGGCCTCGGCCACCGCGCGCGCGGCGTCCTCCTTGGCCAGCCGGGCCTGCGTGGTCGCACTCTCCAGCAGATCGGTGCCGCGCGCCTCGGCCTTCTCCAGCAACTCGCGCGCCCGCGCCTTGGTGCGATCGCGCAGTTCGGCCGCCTCGTCGCGGGCCTCCTCCAGCGCCTGCGCGCCCTGGGTGCGCAGCCGGGCCGCCTCGGCCTCGGCCTCCTCGCGCATCCGGGCGGAGTCGGTGTCGGCCTGCTCCAACTGGGTCAGCGCCGCGGTCTCCGCCTCGCCGCGCATGCGCTCGGACTCCGCCGTCGCCTCCGCCAGCGCGGCGGCCGCCTCCTCGCGCAGCGTGCCCGCGTCCCGGTTCGCCGAGGCCAGCGTCGCGGTCGCCTCGGTGTGCAGGCGCTGCGCCTCGGTCCGCGCGGCGTCCAGCGCCTCGGCGGCCTCGGTGCGCAGGGTGCGGGCCGCGGTCTCGGCCTCGGTGCGCAACTGTTCCGCGTCGCGTTCGGCCCGCTCCAGCAGCGCCCGGGCGGCGGTCTGCGCCTCGGACCGGGCCCGGTCCGCGTCGGTCTCGCCCTGCGCCAGGGTCGCCTCCGCGTCGGACCTGGCCGCGGCCAGCGCGGCGGTCGCCTCCTGGCGCAGCGTGCGCGCCTCGCCGTCGGCCTGCTCGAGGATGCCGAGCGCGGTCTCCTCGCCCTCGGCGCGCACCCGCGCGGCGTCCGACTCGGCCCTGTCCAGCGCGGCGCGCACGGTGGCGGCGGTCTCGGTGCGCAGCGTGCGCGCGGCCTCCTCCGCCTCGGTGCGCATGCGCTCGGCCTCGGCGTGTGCCTGCTCCAGCACCGAACGCGCGGTCTCGGTGGTCTCCTCGCGCAGCGTCCGGGCGGCCGTCTCGGCCTCGGTGCGCATGCGCTCGGCCTCCGCGTCGGCCTGTTCCAGCACGGAGCGCGCGGTATTGGTGGTCTTCTCGCGCAGCGCCTGTGCGGCGGTCTCGGCCTCGGTGCGCATCCGGGTCGCGTCCGCGTCCGCGTCGGCCACCAGCGTGCGGGCCTGTTCGGTGCTCTCCTCGCGCAGCGCGCGGGCCGCGGTCTCCGCCGCCTCGCGTACCGCCAGCGCCGCGGCCTCGGTCTCCTCACGCAGCGTGCGCGACTCGGTCTCCGCCTCCTCGCGCATCGAGGCCGCGTCCCGGCGGGCGGCCGAGCGCATCCCGTCCGCCTCCTCGCGGGAGTCGGTGAGGACCTTCTCGGCCTCCTCGCGGGCCTTGCCGATCAGTTCGTCGGCCTTGACCGCGGCCGACTGGGTGCGCGCGCCGGCCTCGGCGCGGGCCTGCTCCATGGTGGCCTGGGCGTCCGCCCGGGCCCGCTCCAGCGCGCTTTCCGCGTCGGCGGCGGACTGTTCGGCGCGGGCCCGCAGTTCCTCGGTGCGGGTGCGCAGCTCGGCGGTCCGGCGCTCGGCCTCCGCGCGCATCGCCTCGGCGCGCGCCACCGCCTGATCGCGCAGTTCGGTCGCGGCCCGCTCGGCCGAGCGGATCAGCTCCTCGGCCGCGCGGGAGGCGTCGGCACCGGCCTTCTGGGCCTCGGCGCGGGCCTTGGCCACCAGTTCCTCGGCCTCGGCGTGCGCGCGGCCGGCGTTCTCCGCCGCCTCGGTGCGCACCCGCTCGGCCTCGGCCCGGGCCGCCTCGACGCGTTCCGCCGCCTGCGCGCTCGACTCCTCGCGCAGTTGCTCGGCGGCTGCCGCGGCCTCGGCGCGCAGGCTCTGCGCCTCGTCCTGGGCGCGCTGCAACTCCTCGACGGCCTCGGCCTGTTGGCGCTGGGTCAGCTCGCGCAGGCGGTGCGTGTCGGCGACCGCCTTCTCGCGCAGCTTGCCGGTGTCGGCGCGGGCCGCCTCCAGCAGTTCCTCGGCGCTCTCGGCGGCCTTGGCGCGCAACTGCTCCGCGTACTCGCGGGCCTCGTTCGCCAGTCGATCGCTCGACTCGCGGGTGCGCGTCTCCACCGCCTCGGCGTCGGCCTGCGCGCGGGCGCGCAACTCGTCCGCCTCGGTGCGGGCCTCGCCCTGTACCCGCTCCGCCTCGGACCGGGACTTGGCCATCAGGTCGTCCGCGGCGCGGGCGGCGGTCTCCAGGCGCTCGGCGGCGCCGGCCTCGGCGTTGGTGAGCAACTGCTGTGCCTCGCCGCGCAGTCGGTCCACCTCCTGCCGGCGGCGTTCGATCTCCGCGCGCGCCCCGGCCTCCAACTCGTCGACCCGGGCCAGGGTTTCCTCGCGGGCGCTGTCCAACTCGGCGCGGGTGTCCGTGCGCAGCGTCTCGGCCTCGGTGCGCGCCTCGTCGCGCAGCCGGTCGGCCTCGGCGAGTGCCTCGGCGCGCAGCCGCTCGGCGGCGGCGCGGGCCTCGGCGGCGATCTTGTCCGCCTCGGCGCGGGCCTTGCCCACGTGTGCCTCGGCCTCGCCGGCGGCCTTGCCGAGCTTCTCGCTCACCTCGGCCTCGGCGCCCTGGAGCAGGCGCTGGGCCTCGGCCTGGCGGCGGTCCGCCTCGCCGGCCGCCTCGGCGCGCAGGCGCTCGATCTCGAGCTGGGCGGATTCGAGCAGTTTCGCGGTGTTCTCGGAGGCGCCCTGGGCCCGGGCGCCGGCCTCGCCGGTGACCCGCTCGGCCTCGGAGCGCGCCTCGCCGATGATCCGGGCGGCCTCGACCCGGGCGTCGCCGACCAGGCTCTCCGCGCGGGTACGGGTCTCGGTGCGCAACTGCTCGGACTGGTCCACGGCCGCGCTCGCCCGGGCCTTGGCCTCGGCGATCACCCGGTCCGCGTCGCCCTGTGCGCGGGAGAGCAGCGATTCGACCTCGGCGCGGGTGCTCTCACTGGTGCCGGCGGCCTGCTCGCGCGCGGCGGCGGCGATCCGCTCGGCCTCGGCGCGGGCGTTGTCCACGAGTTGGCGCGAGCGCTCCTCGGCCTGCGCGCGCAACTGCTCGGCCCACGCGACGTTCTCGTTGACCCGGGTCTCGGTGGCCTGGCGGGCCTGGGCCAGTTCCTCGTCCAGGCGCCGGCGGCGCTCCATCACCTCGGCCTGCCAGTCGGCCTCCAGCCGGGCGGAGCGCGCGGCGGCCTCCTGGAGCAGGCGCTGCGTGGTCGCGCGCGACTCCTGCAGTTCGCGCTCGGCGTCCGCGCGGACCTGATCGGCCTGCAACTGGGCGTTGCGCAGCATCTGCTCGGCCTGGCCGCCGATGCTGTCGAATCGGGGCGTGGCGAGTTGGCGGCGAAGGTCATGCAGCTTCGCGCGGAGAACCTCGACCTGATAGCCGAGGTCCTCCGCGTGTGCGACGGTGTCGTCGCGCTCCTTCTTCAGCCGCTTGATCTCGTCGTCGAGTACTTCGAGGTGCTCGTCAACTTGGTAGCGGTCGTAGCCCCGCACTGTGGGGTCCCACTCCATCCCCTGGCCGCGTACGTTTCAGTACTGCATATCGGCCGTTTCCGACCGGTTGGTGACGACGCGACCCCGTATGTACATCCGGAACCGCCCGTACCGCATTGACTACCAGGGAGAATGGTCTCAGATCCAGGGACCGCCGTCAGACGTTACGAAAGCGGTTGATGGCGTCGATATGCCGCGATCGCATCTCGGCGTCCCGAACCCCCAGGCCCTCCTCCGGTGCGAGACACAGTACGCCCACCTTGCCCTGGTGCAGGTTCCGGTGGACGTCCCGGGCCGCTTGGCCGGTCTCTTCCAGAGCGTAGGTGCGCGACAACGTCGGGTGAATCTTACCCTTGGCCACCAGACGGTTCGCCTCCCACGCCTCCCGGTAATTGGCGAAGTGCGAGCCGACGATGCGCTTCAGGCTCATCCACAGATAACGGTTGTCGTACTCGTGCATGTAACCCGACGTCGACGCGCAGGTCACGATGGTGCCGCCCTTGCGGGTGACGTACACGGACGCGCCGAAGGTCTCCCGGCCCGGGTGCTCGAAGACGATGTCCACGTCCTCACCGCCGGTGAGTTCGCGGATGCGCTTGCCGAACCGGTTCCACTCGCGCGGGTCCTGGGTGCGCTCGTCCTTCCAGAACCGGAAGTCCTCGGCCCGGCGGTCGATCACCAGCTCGGCGCCCATGTCCCGGCACAGTTGCGCCTTGTCCTCGGAGGACACCACGCAGATCGGCGTCGCGCCGCCGGCGAGGGCGAACTGGGTCGCGTACGAACCCAGGCCGCCGGAGGCGCCCCAGATCAGCACGTTGTCGCCCTGCTTCATGCCCGCGCCGTTGCGCGAGACGAGCTGGCGGTACGCCGTCGAGTTGACCAGGCCCGGCGAGGCGGCCTCTTCCCACGACAGGTGTGCCGGCTTGGGCATCAACTGGTTGCTCTTGACCAGGGCCAGGTGCGCGAGACCGCCGAAGTTGGTCTCGAAGCCCCAGATCCGCTGCTCGGGGTCGAGCATCGTGTCCGCGTGCCCGTCCGCGCTCTCCAGCTCGACCGACAGGCAGTGCGCGACCACCTCGTCGCCGGGCTTCCAGGCGTTCACGCCCGCGCCGGTGCGCAGCACGACGCCCGCGAGGTCGGAGCCGACCACGTGGTAGGGCAGGTCGTGCCGCTTGGTCAGCTCCGAGTTGCGGCCGTACTTCTCCAGGAAGCGGAACGTGGAGATCGGCTCGAAGAGCGAGGTCCACACGGTGTTGTAGTTGATCGCACTGGCCATCACGGCGACGAGGGCTTCGCCGGGGCCGAGTTCGGGCAGCGGCACGTCTTCGACGTGCAGCGACTGACGCGGATCCTTGTCCCGCGATTCCATACCCTCGAACATCGTCTCCTCGTCCTTGTGGACGGTGACGGCGCGGTACGAGTCGGGAAGCGGGAGCGCTGCGTACGCCTCCTTGGGGGTGTCCCCCGCGAGGATGGCGTCGAGGATCTCCTTCATCGTCGGCCTCCATGGGTCGGCGGTTGAAGCATGAGACAACATGAGGGATTGCTGAACTTCACTGAACTTACCCGCCGGTAACGTTAGGCGGTCGGCACAAACCCGACAAGAGGCGGAGTCGCAGGAACTCCGCCACTCGTTTGACGATGTGTCGGTTCACGAGAGGTGGCGAGGGGTCTCGTGCGGATGCACGAGAGGGCGCCGGGACCGGGCGCGGATGGCGCGGGCCGGGCGCTCGGCGCGGTGACGCGGGCGGTCAGTGCTCCGCGGCGGGGTTCGCGGCCGAGGTCACCAGCTCGGTGAGCACACCGTGACAGTCCTTGGGGTGCAGGAAGGTGATGCGCGAGCCCATGGAACCACGGCGCGGCTCTTCGTACAGCACCCGCACGCCCTTGTCCTTGATCGCGGCCGCGTCGGCGTCCACGTCGGCGGTGCCGAAGGCGATGTGGTGCACGCCCTCGCCGTTCTTGGCGAGCCACTTCGCGACGGTGGAGTCCTCGCGGATGGGCTCCAGGAGCTGGAGGTAGGACGCTCCGCCGTCCGAGGTCTCGTTGATCTTGAGCATCGCCTCGCGGACGCCCTGCTCCTCGTTGACCTCGGTGTGGAAGACCTCGAAGCCGTAGGTGGCCCGGTAGAAGGCCACCGTCTCGTCGAGGTTGTGGCAGGCGATGCCGATGTGGTCGATACGTGTGAGCACCATGGCCTCCAAAGGCCTCTGGGAAGTACCCGGGTTACCTGCGGGTAGATACCCGGTCCGTCGAAACGAGACTATGGGTGAGAGCACACCCGGTATGGGTGGCCCGAGATGGTGGGTTCCGTCACATCGGAGCCCCCTGCCGTGGTCGCGGCCCTTGCGGGTAGGTTCCGAAACAACCTCACGTCCGTCGCGGGGATGCCGCACGTCGCCCGGGCCGCCTGGCGATGGCACCCCGACCATCAAGTTGTGGAGGCCACCCTCATGGCCGGTTCTGTCATCGTCGCCGGGGCCCGCACCCCCATGGGCCGTCTGCTCGGATCCCTCAAGGGCTTCTCCGGCACCGACCTCGGCGCCATCGCGATCAAGTCCGCGCTCGAGCGCGCGGGCATCACCGGGGACCAGGTCCAGTACGTGATCATGGGTCAGGTGCTCCAGGCCGGCGCCGGGCAGATGCCCGCCCGGCAGGCGTCGGTGAAGGCCGGCATCCCGATGAACGTGCCCTCGCTCACGATCAACAAGGTCTGTCTCTCCGGCCTGGACGCGATCGCGCTGGCAGACCAGCTCATCCGCGCCGGCGAGTTCGACATCGTGGTCGCGGGCGGCATGGAGTCGATGACCAACGCCCCGCACCTGCTGCCGAAATCCCGTGAGGGCTTCAAGTACGGCGCGGTCGAGATGCTCGACGCGATGGCCTACGACGGCCTGACCGACGCGTTCGAGAACATCCCGATGGGCGAGTCGACCGAGCACCACAACGGCAAGCTCGACATCTCCCGCCGGGAGCAGGACGAGGTGGCCGCGCTGTCGCACCAGCGGGCCGCCGCCGCCGCGAAGAACGGGGTCTTCGACGCCGAGATCGTGCCGGTGCAGATCCCGCAGCGGCGCGGCGAGCCGGTCGTGTTCGCCACCGACGAGGGGGTCCGCCCGGACACCACCGCGGAGTCGCTGGGCAAGCTGCGGCCGGCGTTCACCAAGGACGGCACCATCACCGCGGGGTCGGCCTCGCAGATCTCCGACGGCGCCGCCGCCGTCGTGGTGATGAGCAAGGCCAAGGCCCGCGAGCTGGGTCTGGAGTGGCTGGCCGAGATCGGCGCGCACGGCAACGTCGCGGGCCCGGACAACTCGCTCCAGTCGCAGCCCTCGAACGCGATCAAGCACGCGCTGGGTAAGCAGGGCCTGACCGTCGACGACCTGGACCTGATCGAGATCAACGAGGCGTTCGCCGCGGTGGCCGTGCAGTCGATGCGCGACCTCGGGGTGGGCACCGACAAGGTCAACGTCAACGGCGGCGCGATCGCGCTGGGCCACCCGATCGGGATGTCCGGCGCCCGCGTGGTGCTGCACCTGGCGCTCGAGCTCAAGCGGCGCGGCGGCGGCACCGGCGCGGCGGCGCTGTGCGGCGGCGGCGGCCAGGGCGACGCGCTGATCCTGACGGTCCCGGGCAACTGAGGCCACCGGTCGCCGTGACGCGTGCGGGCGCGGCCGGGGGCCGAGGCGACACGGGCGACCGGGCGGTTCACGATGCCCTACCCACCTGAAACGATCTCGGAGTCGCGTGGCCCGCACCCCGGTGTGCGGCCGCGCCGACTCCGGGGTCGTTTCGGCATATCCGAGCAGGGAAGCGGTGGCGCATGAGGTCGGGGATGGATGTCGCGACGTTGGTGGCCCAGGCCCGGGAGGGTCGGCCCCGGGCGGTCGCCCGGTTGATCTCGCTGGTCGAGGACGCGTCGCCGAAGCTGCGCGAGGTGATGGCCGCGCTCGCGCCGTTGGCCGGCAACGCGTACGTGATCGGGCTGACCGGATCGCCCGGCGTGGGCAAGTCGACGTCCACCACCGCGCTGGTGAGCGCCTACCGCAGGCTGGGCCGGCGGGTCGGGGTGCTCGCGGTTGACCCGTCCTCGCCGTTCTCCGGCGGCGCGCTGTTGGGAGACCGGGTGCGGATGCAGGACCACGCGACCGACCCCGGGGTGTACATCCGCTCGATGGCCTCGCGCGGGCATCTGGGCGGGCTGTCCTGGTCCACCCCGCAGGCGCTGCGCGTGCTGGACGCGGCGGGCTGTGACGTGGTGATCGTGGAGACCGTCGGCGTGGGCCAGTCGGAGGTGGAGATCGCCTCGATGGCGGACAGCACGGTGGTGCTGCTCGCGCCCGGGATGGGGGACGGGATCCAGGCGGCCAAGGCCGGGATCCTGGAGATCGGCGACCTGTACGTGGTCAACAAGGCGGACCGGGACGGCGCGGCGACCACGGCGCGCGAACTCGGGCACATGTTGTCGCTGGGCGAGGCGCGCGGGCCGGGGGGCTGGCGTCCGCCGATCGTCAAGACGGTGGCCTCGCGCGGCGAGGGCGTGGACGAGGTGGTCGAGGCGCTGGAGAAGCACCGCGCCTGGATGGAGGCCGGTGGCGAGTTGACCCGGCGCCGACGGCGCCGGGTGGCCGACGAGGTCGAGGCGATCGCGGTCACCGCGCTGCGGTCGCGGATCGGCGACCTGCCGGGGGGCCGGCGGCTCGACGCGCTCGCGGCGCGGGTGCTCGCGGGGGATCTGGATCCCTACGCCGCCGCGGACGAGTTGATCGCGGGGCTGGGGGCCTGAGGTCGGCCTCGGCTCGTCGTGGTGCGGGCCGACCTCGGCTTGTCGTCCTCAAACGCCGGACGGGCCGGATGCGGCGCCGTTCCCGGCTCGGGGGCGGCTCAGGGACGGGCAGACCGTGGTGCGGGCGGCCGGGCGCAGCTTTTCGGCCACCGCGCCGAACGCCTCGCCGACGATCCGCTTCTGGTCGGCGGTCATCACGTCCATCAGGTGCGTGCGGACGCTCTCCACATGGGTGGGCGCCGCGGCCTCGAGTACGCGCCAACCCTGGTCGGTCAGCACCGCGAAGGCGCCGCGCCGGTCGGTCGGACAGTTGCGGCGCGCGACCAGGCCGGCGTTCTCCATCCGGGTCATCTGGTGCGAGAGCCGGCTCTTGGACTGCTGGGTCGCCTCGGCGAGATCGCTCAGCCGTACCTCCCGGTCCGGGTGCTCGGAGAGCTGGACCAGAATCTGGTAGTCGTGCAGGGACAACCCGTGCTCGCGCTGGAGCTCGCGCTCCAAGCGCGGCGGCAGCATGTTGATCACCGCGATGATCTGGCGCCACACGCACTGGTCTTCATCGCTCAGCCACCTGGGCTCGGCTTCGGTCATGTAACGAGAATACCGAAGATAGTTGAAACTTGAATGACCTGTTGGTTGCGCGCGGGTCCGCGGCGCGCCGCGCGGGCGGCGGTGCGATCGGCGCCCGCGCATACATGCGGGGGTATGCGCAAGACGTGAGACGGCCACGTGACCGATGGGTAACCTCCACTACGCTCGGCCCGTGCCGAAGCCACTGAATCTCCCCTTCGATCCGATCACGCGTGCCGACGAGCACTGGCGAGAGCGCTGGGGGGAGTGCCCGCCGATGGTCGCGATCACCTCGATCATGCGCGCCCAGCAGATCCTGCTCGCGGGCGCCGACGCGGTGCTCAAGCCGTACGGGCTGACCTTCGCCCGCTACGAGGCACTGGTACTGCTCACCTTCAGCCGGACCGGCTCGCTGCCGCTGTCCCGGATCGGCGAGCGGCTGATGGTCCATCCCACGAGTGTGACCAACACGATCGACCGCCTGGAGCAGGCCGAGTTGGTCGCCCGCCGGCCCAACCCGCGCGACGGGCGGGGGGTGCTCGCGGTGATCACGGACAAGGGCCGCGACGTCACCGAGCGGGCCACCCGGGACCTGACCGCGCGCGAGTTCGGTCTCGGCGCGTACACCCCCGAGCAGTGTGCCCAGCTCTTCGACCTGCTGCGGGTGTTGCGGGTGGACGCGGGCGACTTCCACGTCGAGGAGGCGCCGGCCGGGACCGAGGCGGCATCGGCGCAGGCGTAGCAGGCGTAGCAGGCGCGGCAGGGCGGCAGGGCGGCAGGCGCCGGTCGATCCGGTGCGCGGCACGGCGAGCGCTCGGCGGGCACATATCGGTGGGGAGGGGGCGGATTCGGGGACCCCGGTGCCGGCGACGTAAGCTGCATGCGCCATTGTGAAAAGCGGTCGTCGAGGTCGTCGATGCCGCCGTTACCGAAGGTGCCGCCGTGAAGCCTGTCGTATTGACCCGCTACCGGGTGATGGCCTGGATCACCGGGTGCATGCTCCTGGTCCTGTGCCTGTGCATGGTCCTGAAGTACGGGTTCGACACGGGCGAGAAGGCGACGCTGTACGTCAGCCAGGCCCACGGCTTGTTGTTCATGATCTACCTCGTCGTCACCTTCGACCTCAGCAGCAAGATGAAGTGGAAGTTCGAGCGCATGCTGCTGATGATGGTCGCCGGCACGATCCCGCTCGCGTCGTTCTACGCCGAGCGCAAGGCCGTCGAGGCGGTCCGGGAGCGCGAGCCCGCCACGGCCGCCGCCACCGCCTGAGCCGTTCGCCCCCTCCGAGGCCGGCCCGGCATGTGCCGGTCGGCTCGCGTCAGCCCGTTTCGCACCCGCTTCCCCCGAGGATCCCCATGCTTTCCACCGCTGTCGGCCGCTTCAAGGTGATCTCCATCGCCGAGGGCACGTCGTTCCTGCTCCTGCTCGTCTTCGGTTCGCTGCTGAGCCGGATCTCGGACATCAACCTGGTCATGCCGCTGGGCCTGCTGCACGCGGTCATGTTCATCCTGTACCTGCTGGCCATGATGGACGTGCGGACCAAGCTGTCGTGGGACAACAAGACCACCCTGCTGGCGTTCATCGCGGCGATCCCGCCGTTCGGCCCGTTCGTCTTCGACCGCAAGATGAAGCACAAGCTGGTCGAGCCGACCGCCGCGCCCGCCACCGCCTGAGCGGTCGCCGCCACCGGGCCGCGCGTGCCCGGCTTCGAGTGCTTCCCGAGCCCCCGACGTCCCGTCGGGGGCTTTGGCGTTTTCGGGATCGTGGACATTTACTAGGACGTCCTAGTAATTTTCTCGTGCCGCGCGGGAATGGGTCCTACGACGACGGCAGCGGACAGGAGCCACGTGAACACCGAGGACATCGAAGCGGGTCGGCGGCGCTGGCAGGACCGGTACGACAAGGTCCGCAACGACGGGATGCGCCGCACCACGCTCTCCGAACTCGAGGTAGAGCCGGTCTACGGGCCGCCGGCCGATCAGCCCTACGAGGGCTTCGAACGGATCGGCTGGCCGGGCGAATTTCCCTACACCCGCGGCCTGTACCCGACCGGCTATCGCGGGCGGGCGTGGACCATCCGGCAGTTCGCCGGCTTCGGCAACGCCGAACAGACCAACGAGCGCTACCGGATGATCCTGGCGAACGGCGGCGGCGGGCTCTCGGTCGCGTTCGACATGCCGACCCTGATGGGCCGCGACAGCGACGACGAGCGTTCGCTCGGCGAGGTCGGCCACTGCGGCGTCGCGGTGGACTCGGCGGCCGACATGGACGTGCTCTTCCGCGACATCCCGCTCGGCGACGTGACCACGTCGATGACCATCTCGGGCCCGGCGGTGCCGGCGTTCTGCATGTACCTGGTGGCGGCCGAGCGCCAGGGCGTGGACATCGGCACGCTCAACGGCACGCTGCAGACCGACATCTTCAAGGAGTACATCGCGCAGAAGGAGTGGCTGTTCGCTCCCGAGCCGCACCTGCGGCTGATCGGTGACCTGATGGAGTACTGCGCCGCCGAGATCCCGGCGTACAAGCCGCTCTCGGTGTCCGGCTACCACATCCGCGAGGCCGGCGCGACGGCCGCGCAGGAGCTCGCGTACACGCTGGCCAACGGCTTCGGCTACGTCGAGCTGGGGCTGTCGCGCGGCATGGACGTGGACGTGTTCGCGCCGGGCCTGTCGTTCTTCTTCGACGCGCACGTGGACTTCTTCGAGGAGATCGCCAAGTTCCGCGCGGCGCGCCGGATCTGGGCGCGGTGGATGCGCGACGTGTACGGCGCCAAGACCGCGAAGGCGCAATGGCTGCGCTTCCACACCCAGACGGCCGGCGTCTCGCTGACCGCGCAGCAGCCGTACAACAACGTGGTGCGCACCGCGGTCGAGGCGCTCGCGGCGGTGCTCGGCGGCACCAACTCGCTGCACACCAACGCGCTGGACGAGACGCTCGCGCTGCCCAGCGAGCAGGCCGCGGAGATCGCGCTGCGCACCCAGCAGGTGCTGATGGAGGAGACCGGGGTCGCGGCGGTGGCCGATCCGCTGGGCGGGTCGTGGTACGTCGAGGCGCTCACGGATCGGCTGGAGGCGGAGGCGGAGGCGACGTTCGCGCGGATCCGCGAGCTGGGCGAGACGTCGCCGCACCCGATCGGGCCGATGACGTCGGGCATCCTGCGCGGCATCGAGGACGGGTGGTTCACCGGGGAGATCGCCGAATCCGCGTTCCGCTACCAGCGGGCGGTGGAGAAGGGCGACAAGCGGGTGGTCGGGGTCAACTGCCACGAGGGCTCGGTGACGGGTGATCTGGAGATCATGCGGGTCAGCCACGAGGTGGAGCGCGATCAGGTCTCCACGCTGGGGTCGCGGCGGGGCGCGCGCGATCAGGCCGCGGTCGACGCGGCTCTGGGTGCGATGCGGGTTGCCGCGCGGGGCTCGGTGAACCTGGTGCCGCCGATGTTGGCGGCGGCTCGGGTGGAGGCGACGCTCGGGGAGATCTGTGACGTTCTTCGGGAGGAGTGGGGGACGTACACGGAGCCGGCGCGGTTCTGATGTTGGTGGGCTCGCCTTCGGCCTCGCTGTGGCCTCAGGCGCCGGCCGGGCTGGTTGGCCTCAAACGCCGGCCGGGCTGGATCGAGTTCGGCTTGCGTCGGACGTTGGGGTGGCTGGGTTGGCCTCAAACGCCGGCCGGGCTGATCGGCTCGGGGCCGGTGGGTAGGAGGCCGGTGACCACGAAGGTGGTGAAGCGCTGGACCCAGGCGTCGGAGGCGGGTTCGGCGCTCACCAGGACGTGTTGGACCACTGTGCCGGCGATGACGTCGAAGATCAGGTCCACGTCTATGTCGCCCGGGGCGGAGATCTCGCCTCGGGCCTTGGCCCGCGCGCGGCCCTCGACGACGAGGCGCTTTTGCGGGTCGACGACCTCTTCGCGGATGCGCCGGCGCAGGGCCGGGTCGCTGGTGGAGTCGGCGACCAGGCCCATCAGGGCGGTGCGCATCTCCGGGCGGCCCAGGAGCGCGGCGAACCGGCGGACCACGTCCTCGATGTCCGCGCGCAGGTCCGGACCCTGGTCCGGCAGGTCGAGGGTGTCGAGCATCTCGGCGACCGCGGCGATGGCCAGGTCGTGCTTGGAGTGCCAGCGGCGGTACAGCGTGGTCTTGGCCACGCCCGCGCGCGCGGCCACGTCGCCCATGGTCAGGCCCGCCCAGCCGCCGTCGGCCAGCAGTGCTCGCGCCGCGTCCAGGATCGCGTCGTCCGCGGTGGCGCTGCGTGGGCGTCCCTTGCGCTGTAGGGGCGGCCCCGCCGATTCGTCGTACACGGGCGGTCATGTTACCGGCTGGTACGGTGCGGGGCGGTGGCGCAACTCACATCCGCCATTCCCGATCCCGTGGTCGCGTTCCCCCCGGCGCTCCCCTTACGCTACGAGCCGTAGCGAATCGCGGTGCCTGGATGGGGATTCGAGCACACGATCGCGACTGACGACCTGTCAAGGGTCGTCGTCCGTCCCGGGGCCCGCATCCTGCGGGGACCGGGACGCGACGAGGCTTCGAACGTGCGCCGGTGGGTCGCCCCGTGCATCGTTCGGCTTGCTCTCGGGGGAAGATGTCTACATGCAGCCACGGAACATGTCCATGCGCGGAGTAGTCGACCTCGGCGCGGTCAAGGCCGCCGCCGACAACGCCGCCAAACGTGCGGCCGCGCCGGCCGGGAAGCCCGCCGCCGCGTCCGGTGCCCAACGGGTCGTCATCGACGTCACCGAGGCCACCTTCGAGACCGATGTGCTCGCGCTCTCCCAACAGGCCCCCGTCGTGATCGACTTCTGGGCCGAGTGGTGCCAGCCGTGCAAACAGCTGAGCCCGCTGCTGGAGCGCCTGGCCGAGGAGTACGCCGGCCGCTTCGTGCTCGCCAAGATCGATGTGGACGCGAATCCGCGCCTGGCCCAGGAGTTCGGCATCCAGGGCATTCCCGCCGTGATGGCGGTCGTCGGTGGCCAGCTCGCGCCGCTGTTCCAGGGCGTGGTGCCCGAGGCGCAGGCGCGGCAGGTGCTGGACCAGCTCGTCCAGCTCGGCGAGGAGCGGTTCGGCCTGACCGGCATCACGGTCGACGGTGAGCCCGCCGGGGCCCCCGTCGAGGAAGAGGAGGAGCCCGCCGGCGACCCGCTGCTCGCGGCGGCCGACGAGGCGCTGGAGCTCGGTGATCTGGACGGCGCGGCGCAGGCGTTCCGCAACGTGCTCTCCGACCACCCCGCGCACGCCGAGGCCAAGCTCGGCCTGATCAACACCGAACTCCTGCGGCGTACCCAGGAGGTGGACGCGGAGAAGGCCCGCGCGGACGCCGCCGAGCACCCGGACGACGTCGCGGCGCAGACGCTCGCGGCCGACCTGGACATCCTGGACGGCCGGGCGGACGAGGCCTTCGCGCGGCTTGTGGAGACCGTGCGGCGGACCTCGGGCGAGGAGCGCAACACGGCGCGACTGCACCTGCTCGACCTGTTCGAGATCGTCGGCGCGGACGACCCGAGGGTGCCCAAGGCGCGGATGGCCCTTGCGGGCGTGCTCTTCTGATTCTGCGTCAGCGCTCGCTTTGTCGATGAAGCCCCGGTCGTTCTCGTGGTCGAGAACGATCGGGGCTTCGTCTTTACCCATCTTTGACTCAGGGCCGTTTCCCTAGCCCTCCGTGGCATTTGGTGATCTCCGTGTGATCCGTTAACGGACTTTCGGCACGAAATCGGATCACCCGACGTCGGTGTCGATACCGCGCTGTGATCCGGTGGCCGGTGTCCTTCGAAGGTCCGCGTTACTCGCCGGTAACGAACCTCTTGTGTGCCGACCCGGTCGTGAAAGATGATCGGGCCGCTCGATCCGTGTCCCATTCGCCCCGGCAGCCGGTCGGTGGCTCGGACGCGGACCTCCCCATCCAGGCCGTGCCGGTCCGTCCCAGGACAGGCAGGCCCTCCCTCCATGCCCCGCCACGTGCGGCCCTGGTCCGCATGAGGAGGGGACTCTGTCCCGAGGAGGACCATGGACAAGAAGGTTCAGGCGGGTAGTGGCAAGACCCGCTGGAAGCGATTCGGCATCGTGCTCGTCCCGGTCGCGGCGATGACCGTCGGTATGTTCGCGGGTGTCGCGAACGGTGCCATTCCGGTCGACATCGCGGTGTCCGGGGGAAGCTTCAAGGTCAGCGCCGCGGAGCTGCAGGCGAACGAGTTCTCCCAGTACGGCAACTTCGTCAAGAGCCCGGGTGGCCAGAAGCCGGTGGCCGTGGCCGCGATCGGCGACGCCAAGATCACCAAGCTGTGCCAGTCGGTCGAGGTCCCGGGCATCGGCGTGGTCCTGCGCATCGAGGCGGGTGGCGACGGTTCGCCGGCGACCGCGAAGAACATGACACTCGCGATGGACGCGCTCGACGGTGACGCCGAGTTCGAGAACATCGACATCGGTGTCGACGCTTCCCGGATGGCCAAGGGCACCGCGGATTCGCCGTGGGCCAAGGGTCCGGCCGCCATCGGCAACGGTGCGCCGGGCATGTTCGGCCAGCAGGCGACCAAGGCCACGTTCACCAACGTCAAGCAGTCGGCCTGGCTGGTCACGGCCACCAACTTCAAGCTCAACGGCCTGCACCTGAAGGTCGGCGGCAAGGACAAGGTCTGTTTCTGATGTGTCGTCGGCCGCGAGCGGGCCTCCCGCTCGCGGCCGATCCGCCATATCGGAGCAACACCTCAGGGAGTGATTCGTGACCGCAGCACAGCCGCAGCCCAACGCGCTCGTGCGCCGGTGGCGGGCGTTCGGGAGGTGGCGGCGCGTTCGGCCGTTCTGGGCCGGGCTGTTCACCATGCTGGCCGCCGGGCCCATCCTCTGGGCGCCGTACGCGTCGCTCAAGGCCGGCGACGTGACCGTCCAGCTCAAGCAACACAGCGGCATCTCGGCGCTGTTCATCGGCGTGATCCTGATCATGCTCGGCATCGCCACCTGGCTCAATCCGAAGGTGCGGATCTACCTCGGCGTCTTCACCATCATCGTGTCGCTGGTGTCCTTCATCGTGGCCACCTTCGGCGGCTTCGGGCTGGGCATGTTGTTCGGTCTGATCGGCGGGATGCTCGCGGTGTCGTGGGCGTACGCCGAACCGCCCGGCGACGCGGAGGAGGCCGAGTCCTCGGCCGACGACGACCGGGACGGCGACGACGACGGACGGCCCGGGCCGAACGGGGACGACCACGACGACACCCTCGTCGAGGACGGCTTCCTGGCCCAGGCGCTCGGTGGGAAGGCCCCCGATGCCTCGGGGGAAGCACCCACCGGGCCGGTGACGACCGACCGGCCCGGTGAACCCTCAAGGGCGATGACCTCGCCCCGCGTCGCGCTGACCGCGATCGTCACCGCGATGGTCGGTGTGGTGGGCGTGGTGGGCATCGCCCACGCGTCCCCCAGCGATCCGCTGCCGGACAACCCGTACGCGGACGGGCCGTGCGTACCCGCGAGTGCCGCGGCCTCGACGAGTGCGTCGAGTTCGGCGTCGGCTTCGCCGGCCACGTCGAGCGCGGCGCCGAGTGCCGGCAAGTCGTCGACCTCGGCGCCCGCCGGCAAGGCGGCTCAGCCGATGACGGCGCGGGGCCCGGCGGGCGAAGGCACGCCCGTCGTGCCGACGCCGGCGCGGAGCACGGCGGCGCCGACGACCAAGGCGCCGGAGTTCAAGCTGCCCGAGCCGAAACTGCCCGAGCTCAAGCTGCCCGAGTTGAACCTGCCCGGGTTGCCCGGACTCGGACTGCCCGGGATCAAGCTGCCGTCCGCGGCGTCGTCCGCTCCGGCTGCTCCGGCTGCTCCGGCTGCTCCGGAGGTCCCGGCGGCCCCGGTCGCACCGGTCGGCTCGGCGTCGACCACATCGACGGCGTCCGCGAAGCCTTCGGTCAAGTCCTCGGTCAAACCCTCGACGACGTCGGCCAAGCTGTCGGCCACGTCGTCCTCGGCCGTGCCGAAGGACGGCAAGTCGCCCTTCCCGTGCCCGGTGCAGGGACCCGTGAACGCCAAGAGCGCCGGCGGGCTCCCGCCGGTCGCGGTGGACCCGCTGGTCCTGAAGTCCAGCCTGCTGGCCATGGCCGGACTGAACTACGAGGGCGTGGTCAAGGTGAAGACGCACACCGGAGCCGAGGAGAACGCGCTCAAGTTCACCGTGTCCAAGGGCATCGACATCTGGAACATGTCGATGACGGTGAAGGAGGAGGGCGGCAAGGACATCGTCATCTCGTCCGACGAGGGCAGCAAGTCCTGGATGGACGCGGACATCCCGACGACGATGTACGTGAAGTACCTCAAGGGCAACATCTTCGGGATCGTCCCGATCACGTTCACGCCCGAGAGCCCGCCGCCGATCAACATCCCGGTCGTGTTCTTCACGAACGTGGAGAGCTCGATGTACGCCCAGTTGGGTGGCAGGCTGCACATCCCCGGCTACGGCATCAACAAGGCCGGGATCAAGTAGTGCGCCGGCCGGCGCGCCACGCGACGCGCCCCGGGACCCACGTGGTCCCGGGGCGCGTCGCGTGCCGTGTCCCGTGCTATTCGGGCACGAACCACACCGTGGCCAGCGGGGGCAGCGTCATCGTCGCCGAGGCCGGGCGGCCGTGCCACTCCGCCTCCTCGGCGGTGATCTCGCCCTGGTTCCCGACGTTGGCGCCGCCGTAGTCGCCGGCGTCGGTGTTGAGCACCTCGCGCCAGCGGCCCGCGTGCGGCAGGCCCACCCGGAAGCCCTCACGGACCACCGGGGAGAAGTTGCACACGCAGACCAACTGCTCGCCGGCCGCGCCGATCCGGATGAAGGACAGCACGTTGGACGCCGCGTCGCCGCCGTCGATCCAGGAGAAGCCCTCCGGCCGGGTGTCCTGGGTCCACAGCGCGGACCTGCCCCGGTACACCGTGTTCAGGTCGCGGACCAGCCGCTGCACGCCCTGGTGTTCGGCGTGGTCGAGCAGCCACCAGTCCAAACCCCGCGCCTCGGACCACTCCGCGCCGTGGCCGAACTCCGAGCCCATGAACAACAACTGCTTGCCCGGATGGGCCCACATGAAGGCGAGATAGGCGCGCACGTTGGCCATCTGCTGCCAGCGGTCGCCCGGCATCTTGTCCACCAGCGAGCGCTTGCCGTGCACGACCTCGTCGTGGCTGATCGGCAGGATGTAGTTCTCGCTCCAGGCGTACATCAGCGAGAAGGTGATCTCGTTGTGGTGGTGTTGGCGGTGGATCGGCTCCTTCTGGATGTACTCCAGCGAGTCGTGCATCCACCCCATGTTCCACTTGAAGCCGAAGCCGAGCCCGCCGCCGTCGGTGGGGCGGGTCACCCCGTCCCACGCGGTGGACTCTTCGGCGATGGTCAACACCCCCGGAACCCGCCGGTACAGCGTCGCGTTCATCTCCTGGAGGAAGGCCACCGCGTCCAGGTTCTCCCGGCCGCCGTGCTGGTTAGGCGCCCACTGACCGTGCTCGCGCGAGTAGTCCAGGTAGAGCATCGAGGCGACCGCGTCCACCCGCAGGCCGTCGATGTGGAACTCCTCGCACCAATAGACCGCGTTGGCGACCAGGAAGTTGCGCACCTCGTGCCGACCGTAGTCGAAGACCAGCGTGCCCCAGTCCGGGTGTTCGCCCCGGCGCGGATCCGGGTGCTCGTACAGCGGCGTGCCGTCGAACCGGGCCAGGGCCCACGCGTCCTTGGGAAAGTGCGCCGGCACCCAGTCCACCAGCACGCCGATGCCCGCGCGGTGCAGCGCGTCGACGAGGTGGCGGAACTCGTCGGGGCTGCCGAAGCGCGACGTGGGCGCGTAGTACGAGGACACCTGGTAACCCCACGACGGCCCGTACGGGTGTTCGGCCACCGGTAGCAGTTCGACGTGGGTGAAGCCCATCTCGGTGACGTAGGCGGGCAACTGCTCGGCGAGTTCGAGGTAGCTCAGGCCCGGCCGCCACGAGCCCAGGTGGATCTCGTACACGCTCATCGCCGAGGTGTGGTGGGTGACCTCGGCGCGCTTTTCCAACCACTCCTTGTCCGCCCAGGAGTAGGTGGAGGTGTGCACGACCGACGCGGTGGAGGGCGGCAGTTCGGTGGCGAAGGCCAGCGGGTCGGCCTTTTGCCGGGACACCCCGTCGCGGCCGAGGATCTCGTACTTGTACTTGGTGCCGTCGCCGACGTCGGGAACGAACAGCTCCCAGACCCCGGACGAGCCGAGCGAGCGCATCGGGTGCGCGATGCCGTCCCAGTAGTTGAAGTCGCCGACCACCCGCACACCGCGCGCGTTCGGCGCCCAGACCGCGAAGGAGGTGCCGGCGACCGGCCCGTTCGCGGTCTCGAAGGAGCGCACGTGCGCGCCGAGCACCTCCCACAGCCGCTCGTGTCGACCCTCGGAGATCAGGTGCAGGTCGAACTCGCCCAGGGTGGGCAGGAACCGGTACGGGTCGTCGGTGTGCAGCTCGGTGCCCTCGTAGCGGACCTCGAGCCGGTAGTCGGGCACCGTCGAGCCGGGCAGCAGGCCGGTGAACAGGCCCTCGGCCTCATGGGTCAGCTCGACCCGGTGCTCGCCGGTGACCACGATCACCTCGCGGGCCCACGGCCGCAGCACCCGCACCACCACGCCGTCGACACCGGGCACGTCCGGGTGCGGGCCGAGCAGCCCGTGCGGATCGTGATGGCCGCCGTCGATCAGACGGCGCAACTCGTCGGCGGCCAGCGGCGGCACCACCGGGGTGCCGGCCGGGCGGGTGCGGTTGCGCGTGCCCCGACGCGGGGCGGGACGGCCGGCGACCCCGCCGCCCTCGGATGACGCGGTGCTGTGCGGACGGGCCGTCACGGATGGGACCTCCTGAGACGTGGGTGCTGAAACGGAATCGACAGGTCGTCAGTGCGGCTGTGGTGCGCGTTCGGCCAGCCGCCGGATCGCCGACATCGGCACCGGCAGCCACGAGGGTCGGTTGCCCGACTCGTACATGACCTCGTACACGGCCTTGTCGGTCTCGAAGGCCCGCAACAGCACGGGCTCGGAGTGCGGGTCGAACGAGCCCGCGTCGGCGTACCCCGCACAGAAGGCTTCCCGATTGCGGGTCGCCCATTCCTCCGCGCGGCGCACCAGGTGCGGTGCGGGCGCCCCGCGACCCCAGAACCCGCCGCCGCCGGCGAGCAGGTGCCGGGCCGCGTAGTCGAACGAGCGCAACATCGCCGCGATGTCGCGCAGCGGCGAGTGCAGCGAGCGCCGTTCGCTCAGCGGCCGGGCGGGCTCGCCCTCGAAGTCGAGCAGCACCCACCGGGTGGCGGTGCGCATCACCTGACCGAGGTGGAAGTCGCCGTGGATGCGCTGCAACGGGACGGGGTGCCCGTCCCGACCCAGCGTCTCCAGGTCCTGGTACGCCTCGCGCAGCCGGTCGGTGAACGGCGCCAGCTCGGGCACCGCCTCGGCCGCCGCGTGCAAGCGGCGCTCCATGTCCCGCGCGATCGCGGCCAGCTCCGCCTCGCCCGCCACCGAGGTGGGCAGCGAGCGGGCCAGGTCGGCGTGCACCTCGGCGGTGGCCGCGCCGAGTCGGAAGGACTCGCCGGCGAAGTCGCCGCCGGTCTCGTGCGCGTGCGGACCGGCGCCGCGCACCTCCTGGCCGGCGTACAGGTCGCGGACCGAGGTCTTGGCCAGCTCCCAGCCGTCGGTGCCGGTGCGCAGGTACTCCTGGAGCAGGCCGAGCGTGGTCGGCTCGGCGTCGCTGTCCGGGAACGGCATGTCGAACCACGCGATCGGCGCCGGGATCCGCCGCGAGCCCGCGCCCGCCAGCGCGAGCGAGACCTCCAGGTCCGGATTGACGCCGGGCACCACGCGCCGGAACAGCTTGAGGATCACGTCGTCGCCGAAGATGATCGACGTGTTCGACTGCTCGGCGCCGATCACCAGGCCGACGTGCTCGGGGTCGGGGGCCTGCGCACCGGGTCGGTGGAAGGCCAGCGGGCCGACGGTGTCCGCCGCGACGAACCGTTCCGGCAACCACCGGGTCAGCTCGGCGTCGTGCACCGCGTCATAGAGGTTGCCGCCGTTGGGCAACCGGCCGATCGCCGCGTGCGCGAGCCGGTCCGGCAAGGTGCCCCGAACCCCGAGCAGGAGTTGATAGTGCTCGGGTGTGGCACCGTGCTCGACCCGCAGCAGCACATGGTGCAGCGCGGGATCGCCGGAGACCACTTCGAGACTGTGGACCACGCCGACCCCACGAAGAGGTCGGCCCTTGCCGGCGAACCATCTCTGCTGCGGCAGCCAGTCGCGCAGCACGGCGATCACGGCGGAGGCAGTCGGATCGTGGGGTCGGGTGGAATCCGTCACAGCGTCATTTCTCCACGGGTGAGGCGGAACCAATAGAAACCGTGCCCCGCGAGGGTGAGCAGATACGGCAGTTCGCCGATCGCGGGGAACGTCACCCCCCCGAGCAGCTCGACCGGTTCGTACGTCTCGAACTGCCGCAGGTCCAGCTCGGTGGGCTGGGCGAAGCGCGAGAAGTTGTGAACGCACAGCACGATGTCGTCCTCGTATTCGCGAAGGAACGCCAGCACGCTGGGATTGGACGAGGTCAGCTCGTTGTACACACCGAGCCCGAAGGCCGGGTTCTGCTTGCGCACCTCGATCATCCGGCGGGTCCAGTGCAGCAGCGAGGAGGCGTTGGACATCTGCGCCTCGACGTTGGTGACCTGGTAGCCGTAGACCGGGTCCATGATGTTCGGCAGGTACAGCCGACCCGGGTCGCACGTGGAGAAGCCCGCGTTGCGATCCGGCGTCCACTGCATCGGCGTGCGCACACCGTCGCGGTCGCCGAGCCAGATGTTGTCCCCCATGCCGATCTCGTCGCCGTAGTACAGGACGGGCGAGCCCGGCAGCGACAGCAGCAGCGCCGTGAACAGCTCGATCTGGTTGCGGTCGTTGTCCAGCAACGGCGCGAGGCGACGGCGGATGCCCACGTTGGCCCGCATCCGCGGGTCCTTCGCGTACTCCTTGTACATGTAGTCGCGTTCTTCGTCCGTGACCATCTCGAGGGTGAGCTCGTCGTGGTTGCGCAGGAAGATGCCCCACTGGCAGTTGTCCGGGATGGACGGGGTGCCGGCCAGGATCTCCGAGACCGGGTAGCGCGATTCGCGGCGGACCGCCATGAAGATGCGCGGCATCACCGGGAAGTGGAACGCCATGTGGCACTCGTCGCCGTCGCCGAAGTAGTCCACCACGTCCTCGGGCCACTGGTTGGCCTCGGCCAGGAGCACGGTGTCCGGGTACTTGTCGTCGATCTCCTTGCGCACCCGCTTGAGGAACTCGTGGGTCGCGGGCAGGTTCTCGCAGTTGGTGCCCTCCTGCGCGAACAGGTAGGGCACCGCGTCCAGCCGGAACCCGTCGATGCCCAGGTCCAGCCAGAACCGCAGCCCGGCCAGCATCTCCTCCTGCACGCGCGGGTTCTCGTAGTTGAGGTCCGGTTGGTGGCTGAAGAAGCGGTGGAAGAAGTACTGCTTGCGCACCGGGTCGTAGGTCCAGTTGGAGGACTCGGTGTCGACGAAGATGATCCGGGCGTCGCCGTACGCCTTGTCGTCGTCGGCCCACATGTAGTAGTCGCCGTACGGCCCGTCCGGGTTGTTCCGCGACTCCTGGAACCACATGTGCTGATCGCTCGTGTGGTTCATCACGAAGTCGATCACCACCCGCATGCCGCGTTTGTGCGCCGAGTCGACGAACTCGACGAAGTCGGCGAGGTCGCCGAACTCGGGCAGCACCGCGGTGTAGTCGGCCACGTCGTAGCCGCCGTCGCGCAGCGGCGACGCGAAGAACGGCGGCAACCACAGGCAGTCGACGCCGAGCCACTGGAGATAGTCCAGCTTCTGGGTCAGGCCCTTCAGGTCGCCCACCCCGTCCCCGTTGCTGTCCTGGAAGGACCGCACGAGGACCTCGTAGAAGACGGCTCGCTTGAACCACAGGGGATCGCGATCCCGCGACGGGGTGTCGTCGAAGGTGTCGCGGACGGGTTCGTTGACGATCACGGGCTGTTCCTCCGGACCGAGAAGAGATGCGCGGGCTCGTGCGCCGGATCCAGCCGCACGTAGTTGTGCCGACCCCAGCGATAACCCGCTCCGGTGAACGCGTCCTGCACCGCGAAGGTGTCCTGCCAGTCCGACCCGAGGGCGGGCAGGTCCAGGGCGACGGTGGCCTCGTGGGTGTGGTGCGGATCCAGGTTCACCACCACCAGGACCACGTCGTCGACATCACCCGCACGGGTGCGCTTGGAGAAGGCCATGACCGCATCGTCGTCCACGTGATGGAAGGTCAGGTTTCGCAGACGTTGCAGACTCGGGTGGCGTCGGCGCATCCGGTTCAGCGTGGTGATGTACGGCGCCAGCGAGCGTCCCTCGCGCTCGGCCCCGACCCAGTCGCGCGGGCGGAGCTGGTACTTCTCCGAGTCGTGGTACTCCTCGCTGCCCGCCTTGACCGCGCGGTTCTCGAACAGCTCGAAGCCCGAGTAGACGCCCCACGTCGGGGACAGCGTGGCCGCGAGCAGGGCCCGGATCTTGAACGCGGCGGGCCCGCCGTACTGAAGGTAGGCGTGCAGGATGTCCGGGGTGTTCACGAAGAAGTTCGGCCGCATGTAGGAGGACGCCTCGCCGGTGGTCAACTCGGTGAGGTACTCCTGAAGTTCGTCCTTTCCATTGCGCCAGGTGAAGTACGTGTACGACTGTTGGAAGCCGACCTTGGCCAGCGTGCGCATCATCGCCGGTCGGGTGAACGCCTCGGCCAGGAAGAGCACGTCCGGGTCGGTCGCGTTGATCGTGGCGATCACCTGCTCCCAGAACATCACCGGCTTGGTGTGCGGGTTGTCCACCCGGAAGATCCGCACGCCGTGCGCCATCCAGTGCCGCAGCACCCGCAACGTCTCGGCGACCAGGCCCTCGAAGTCGGCGTCGAAGTCGATCGGGTAGATGTCCTGGTACTTCTTCGGCGGGTTCTCCGCGTAGGCGATGGTGCCGTCGGCCCGGTGCCGGAACCACTCCGGGTGCTTCTCCACCCACGGGTGGTCGGGGGAGACCTGGAGCGCGAAGTCGAGCGCGACCTCCATCCGCAACTCGCGGGCTCGGGCCACGAACGCGTCGAAGTCCTCGATCGTGCCCAGGTCGGGGTGGATCGCGTCGTGCCCGCCCTCGGGCGAGCCGATCGCCCACGGCGACCCGGGATCGTGCTCGCCGGCCTCGAGCGTGTTGTTGGGCCCCTTGCGGAACGCCCGGCCGATCGGGTGAATCGGCGGCAGGTAGACCACGTCGAAGCCCATCGCGGCGATCTGCGGCAGGCGTTCCATCGCGGTCCGGAAGGTGCCGCCGCGCGGCGGGTGGATGCCGGCGGGGTCCACGACCGCGCCCTCGGAACGCGGGAAGAACTCGTACCAGGACCCGAACAGCGCGCGCTCGCGCTCGACCCGCAGCGGATGACGCGCCGAACTGGTGAGCAACTCCCGCAGCGGATGCCTGGCCAGCACCTCGTCCAGCACACTCGACCGTGCCGCGGCGAGTCGTTCGGTGGGGCTGCGCGCCTCGTCCCGGACCGCGTCCACCGCGGCCAGCACGACCGCCCGCAAGCCGTCCTTCTTGGGCACGCCGGCGGCGGCCCGCTCCAGCAACCGCGCGCCCTCCTCCAGCACCAGGTCGACCTCCAGGCCGGCCGGGATCTTGATGCCGGCCGCGTGCCGCCAGGAGGCGATCGGGTCGCCCCACGCCTCGACCGCGTAGGACCACAGGCCCTCGGCGGTCGGCGTGACGCTCGCGTGCACCCGGTCGGTCCCGGGCGCGCCCGGGAGCATCGGAGTGAGCGCGCCGGCCCGGCCGCGCGGGTCGCGCAGCACGACGCCCGCGGCCACCGCGTCGTGGCCCTCGCGAAAGACCGTGGCGGCCACGGGGAACGTCTCGCCCGGGATGGCCCGGGCCGGCCGGGTGCCGCCGTCGACGGCCGGCTCGACGTCCAGGATCGGGATGCGCCCGATCCGCGGCGTCACCGGTTTGGCCGATCTCCCGGCGCGCGCCGGTGATTTGGCCGCGGCGGGCGGCGCGTCGGGCTGCGCGGCGAAGGGCCGCGCCGGCTCGGGCCGGGCGGTGCTCGCCCGCGTCGCGCCCGCCTCGGGTGCCGGCTCCGTCGTCGCACCGGGCGCCGGCCTCGCGGCCGACGCCGGTTCGGGCCGTGCGGCCCTCGACTTCCCGGCGGTCGTCTTCCGTGCCGCGGCCTTGTCGGCCGCGACCTGCCCCGCCCGGGGTGCGCGGGCGCCCCCGGGGTCCTTCTCAGCCGAACTGGTCATGCCGAACTCCTGTACCCACGGACGGGCATCCCGTGCGCGTCGCGCGCGATACACCCGTACGGAAACCCACTCGATACCCCGATTGCCGGACCCGGGAGTGGCGGAAAACCGACCCGGCGGCGACCGGTGGGATCGCTCGGGTCCACCTCTCACCGCTGCGCGGCGGCCATTGCTCGTGACGCGACCACCAGGCGGGGACCGGGTGGGGCCCGGCCCGCGACCGTGGACGGTGGATGTCTGGTGTGTCCGCGATACGGCGGGACGGAAGGACCCGGCTGTTCAACGATCATCAAGTCGCTCGGGGCACGGTCCATATGGTGTAAAAACGCCCCCAGACCCATCCGCAAGATCTTGCCGGCTTTGCAAGCGCACTGCATCCACTGTCGCAAGTTCTGCCGCCTTCCGGCTAGGGTCGCAGCGTGAGAGCAATCCGCAGATTCACCGTGCGTACGGTTCTGCCCGCTCCGCTGGAGCCACTGGGTGAACTGGCGATGAACCTCCGCTGGTCCTGGCACGCGGAGACCCGCGACCTGTTCGAGTCGATCGATCCGGACACCTGGGCCTCGGTCGGCCGGGACCCCGTCCGCCTGCTCGGCACCGTGCCGAACGACAAACTCGGCGCCCTCGCCGACGACCGCCGCTTCCTCGCCCGACTGCGGGTGGCGGCCGAAGACCTGCACGAATACCTGACCGGACCTCGTTGGTACCAAACCCTGTCGGAGGCCGCTCCCGGCCCCGACGCGCCACCGGCGGCGATCGCGTACTTCTCGCCGGAGTACGGCATCACCGCGGCACTTCCGCAGTACAGCGGCGGTTTGGGCATCCTCGCGGGCGACCATCTGAAGGCCGCCAGCGACCTGGGTGTCCCGATCGTCGGAGTCGGACTGATGTACCGCCACGGGTACTTCCGGCAGTCGTTGTCCCGGGACGGGTGGCAGCAGGAGCGCTATCCCCTCCTGGACCCCAACGAGTTGCCACTGACGCTCCTTCGGGGTGCCGACGGTGCACCCGCACGGGTGGTCATCGGACTCCCGACGGGTGAGTTGCACGCGCGGATCTGGAAGGCCCAGGTCGGTCGGGTGCCACTGCTGCTGTTGGACTCGGACATCGAGGAGAACGAGCCCGCCGAACGCGAGGTGACCGACCGGCTGTACGGCGGCACGAGCGAACACCGCTTGCATCAGGAGATGCTGCTCGGCATCGGCGGGGTGCGGGCTTTGCGGGCATTTTGCGAGATCACCGGCCATCCGGCGCCCGAGGTCTTCCACACCAACGAGGGCCACGCCGGGTTCCTGGGCATCGAGCGCATCCGCGAGTTCACCCAGACCGAGGGGCTGGACTTCGACGCGGCCCTCGAAGCCGCCCGCGCGGGCACGGTGTTCACCACGCACACCCCCGTGCCGGCCGGGATCGACCGGTTCGGGCGCGATCAGATCCAGCGGCATTTCGGCGGCGACCTCGCTTGTCCGGGGGTTCCGGTGGACCGGGTCCTCGCGCTCGGCGCGGAGACCTACCCGGACGGCGATCCGGGCGTGTTCAACATGGCCGTGATGGGTCTGCGGCTCGCCCAACGGGCCAATGGCGTGAGCAAGCTGCACGGACGGGTCAGCCGGGGCATGTTCGACGGCCTGTGGCCGGGCTTCGACACCACCGAGGTACCGATTACCTCGATCACGAACGGCGTACACGCGCCCACGTGGGTGGACGCCGACGTGCTGGACCTGGCCGGCCGCGAGGCGGGCGTCGAACTCACCGAGGATCCCTCGGCGTGGGCGGCCATCGATCGGCTCTCGGCAGGCTCGTTGTGGGAGTTGCGCCGGGCGCTGCGCGCGAAGCTGGTCGCCGAGGCGCGGCTGCGGCTGCGCGCGTCGTGGAAGCAACGCGGCGCGGGCGACGCGGAATTGGGCTGGATCGAGGGCGTGCTCGATCCGGACGTGCTGACCATCGGGTTCGCCCGCCGGGTGCCGTCCTACAAGCGGCTCACCCTGATGCTGCGGGATCCGGCCAGATTGCGCGGGATGTTGCTGCACCCGGAGCGGCCGGTGCAGATCGTCATCGCGGGCAAGTCGCACCCGGCCGACGAGGGCGGCAAACGACTGATCCAGGAATTGGTGAGGTTCGCCGACCGCGAGGACGTGCGGCACCGGATCGTCTTCCTGCCGGACTACGACATCGCGATGGCCCAGCACCTGTACCCCGGCTGCGACGTGTGGCTGAACAACCCGCTGCGCCCGCTGGAGGCGTGTGGCACCTCGGGGATGAAGGCCGCGCTGAACGGCTGCCTGAACCTGTCCATCCTGGACGGGTGGTGGGACGAGTGGTACGACGGTTCGAACGGTTGGGCGATCCCGACCGCCGACGGGATCACCGATGTGGACCGCCGGGACGACCTCGAGGCCGGGGCCCTGTACGACCTGATCGAGAACTCGGTCGCGGCCCGGTTCTACGACCGCGGGCCCGAGGGCCTGCCCACCCGGTGGCTGGAGATGGTCCGGCACACGCTGGCCACGCTCGGCCCGAAGGTGCTCGCGGACCGGATGGTCAAGGACTACGTCGACGTGCTGTACGCGCCGGCGGCCTTGTCCGGCCGGGCGATCACCGGCGCGGCCGCGCGCGAGCTGGCGGAGTGGAAGGCGCACGTGCGGCGGTCCTGGACGGGCGTCCGGGTCGATCACGTGGAGTCGGGCGGGATAGGGGACGCCCCCGAGGTCGGCAACACGCTGAACCTGCGGGTCTTCGTCTCCCTGGGTGAACTCGCGCCCGCCGACGTCGAGGTCCAGGTCGTGCACGGCCGGGTCGACGACGCGGACCGGATCGTGGAGAGCACGGTGGCGCCGCTCAAGGCGGGGCACCGGGACGAGCACGGTCGCCGGTTCTACGAGGGCTCGTTGGCCCTGGACCGGACCGGTCCGTTCGGCTACACCGTCCGGGTGATGCCGAGCCATCCGCTGCTCGCGGGCCCGGCCGAACTGGGCCTGATCGCGGCGCCGCCGGAGAGCGAAGGCTTCGCGGAGGGCATCGCGCTGCGCTGACCGCACACGCACGATTGTTCGGGCCCCGCCGTCCTCGTCGACGGCGGGGCCCGAACGTGCTTTCCGCGTGCTGGTCCGGCTCGGTCAGCCGTGCGGCTGGTCCGGGCGGAACGGCGGGTAGGGCTGCTGGTGTTGTCCCTGGTACGGCTGTCCCTGATGGGGCTGGGCCTGGTAGGGCTGCCCGCCCTGGTACGGCACGGGTCCGTAGCCGCCGGCCATCTGCGGCTCGGTCACCAGCGTGCGGTCCGGGTCCGGCCGGCCGTACGCGTCCTGCGCGCCGGTGCCGCGGCCGTGCCCTTTGGCCTTGCCGCTCCGGCGCGGCCACCACAGGCCCCGACCCAGGATCGCGGCGATCGCGGGCACCAGCACGATCGAGAGCAGCATCGAGGAGAGCAGGATGCCCACCGCGGTGGCGAAGCCGATCTCCGCGGTCGCGGGGCTGGCCGCCAGGCTGGCGAAGGAGCCGGCCAGTACGAGCCCGGCCGTGGCGATCGCGGGCGCGGTGTGCTTGACCGCCTCGGCCACCGCCTTGCGGGCCGGGATGGGCTTGTCCATCTCCTCCCGCAGCCGGTCGCTCATCAGGATGTTGTAGTCGGTGCCCAGCGCGACCACGAACAGGAACAGCACCAGCGGCAGCGTGAAGGACACGCCGGGTCGGTCGAGCATGTGCTGGAAGACCAGCGTGCCGGCGCCGAGCGTGGCCACGAAGCCGAGGCCGACCGCGAGCATCAGCACCAGCGGCGCGAGCAGCGAGCGCAGCAGCAGGAACAGGATCAGCGCGATCAGGATCGCGGCGACCGGGAAGACCAGCTTGAGGTCCTTGTCCACCGCCTCCGAGACGTCGGCGAAGATCGCCGCCGTTCCGGTGATGTGCGCCTCGGCGCCGTCCGGGGTGTGCTTCGAGATGGTGCCCCGGACCGGGCCGGTGATCAGCTCACGCGCCTTCTGGGTGTCGGCCTTCGCGGCCAGGAACACATCGATCCGAGCGGCCGAACCGTCCGCGTTGAGCACCGGCTTGGCGACCTGGCCGACGCCCTCGACCTTGCCCAGCGCACCGGTGAGCCCGGTGAGCGAACGTTCGTCGAGCTTGCCGCCGGCCTTGGTCTGCACGTAGACCGTGTGCGGGTCGGACACGCCCGCCGGAAGCGAGCGGGAGATCTCGTCGGCGGTCCTGGTCGCGTTGGTGGTGGGCCGGCCCTCCTGGTCGTAGCTCATCTTGACGCCGAGCGCACCGGCGCCGAGCACGCCGAGCAGGACCAGGCTGCCGGCCAGGTAGCGCACCGGACGCGCGCTGACCTTCTCGCCCAGACGGGCGGCGAAGCCCGCCGGACGCTCCTTCTTCCACGCCCGGGCCGGCCAGAACATCCCGCGACCGCAGACCGCGAGCAGCGCGGGCATCAGGGTCAGGCTGCCCAGCAGGCACACCAGGACCGAGACCGCGATGGCCGGGCCGAGCACCTTGAACTGACCGAAGCTGGCGATGCCCAGGGTCGCGAACGCGGCCACGATGGTCAGCGCCGCGCAGGTGATCGCGTTGCCCACCTTGCCGGCGGTGATCGCGGCAGCCTCGCGCTTGTCCTGATCGGGGTTGGCGCGCAGTTGCTCGCGGAAGCGGAACATCAGGAACAGGAAGTAGTCGATGCCGATGCCCAGGAGCACGACGGTGATCAGGGAGGGCACGGAGGGGTCGAGCTTGATGTCCAGGAGCTTCGCGCTGCCGGCCACCGCGCCGGTCGCCACGCCGCCGATGAAGGTCACCGCGAGGAGCGGCAATATCGCGGCCAGGACACTGCGGAAGACCAATACGTTCAGCAGGACGATAAGGCCCATCGTCAACATTCCGACGAGCGCCTGGGTGTCCTCCTCCTCGTCCAGGTCGTCGACCGTGTTCGCGATACCACCGGTGAATCCGACCCGGAATCCGGCGGCCTCGTAATCGGTCTTCGCCAGATCACGGGCGTCCCGGTAGACGTCCTGGAGACCGACGTCGTTCATATTGCCGTCCAGCGACAACGAGACCAGTTGGAACGTGCCGTCCGGGGCGACCACGCCCACGGCGTAGCTCGGCGTCTGCGAGAAGTCCTTGGCGAACTGCTCGGGCTTCGCCTTGATCGGCTTCTTGGCCAGCGCGGCCGTGGTGTCGGCGATCTTCTTCTGGTCCTGCGGGCCGATCTTGGCGCCGTCGGCACGGGCGACCAGCACGGTCACCGCATTCGGGTCGGGCTTCTCGTCGAATTTCTTCTCGGCGATCGAAATGGCCGCCGCCGAATCGTATTTCTTCGGCAGGAAGTCACCGGTCGAGGAATCGGTGACGCTGTTCATCAACGGTGTTCCGACGGCGGTCAGGGCGAGACCGAAAACCGCCCAGACGATGATGGTCATCCATCGATGACGTGTGGCGAACGCGGTTGTTCTACGGATCATTTTCCTTCTCCGCCGTCGGATTCGAAACGCGGGAGCTCGATGCGGGAACTCCGGATTGGCTCAATGTCATCACGCGCACCCCCCTTCGGACATCGACCGGCGGAAGGGGAACGGACCGGGACCTCGGTCCGGGAGTACCGCACAACCAGGACTCGGGTCCGGGGGTGCGGATCGTCTGCGATGAGGTTCAGGAACAGGGTCGAAGAGGATGGAATGGGTGCATGAACCTCGTCGTCGCGCCGGGCGCCTCGGCGCCGGCGAGCAAGCCGGACTCCGAGGCGCCCGACCCCGGGCCGCCGACGGGCCTGCTGCGGCTGGTCCGGCGCCGGGTCCGGGCCTTCCCGTGGACCCGGAACGACCTGCTGATCGCGCTCGCGTGTGTGGCGGCCGACGTCGCCGCGTACCTCACCTCCGGCCACCGCGCCGGCCCGCACCTGTCGGTGCTCGCCGTGCTGCTGCTCGCGGCCGGCGGTGTGCTGATGATCGTGCGTCGTCGGCATCCGGTGCCGGTACTGGCCGCCGTGATCGCTCTTCAACCGGTGCCGGTGTGGGCCGCCGATCCGGCGACGCACAACTTCGGCCTGGCGCTCGCGGTCGGGCTGTACACGGTGGCCCGGTTGCGTTCGTACCGTGTCGCAGGTATCGCCGGCGCCGCGGTGCTCGTGGCTCAGGTGACGCGCGACGTCCTGATCGGCTGGTCGGTGCCGTTCGCGATGCTCCCCAACCTGATGACGATCTGCCTGCTGATCGTGGTCGGCGTCGGGGTGCGCAAGTGGCGGGACCAGGTGGCGCTGAACCGGCGGCTGTTGGCGGATCGTGCGGTGGCCGACGAGCGCCGGCGGATCGCGCGCGAACTGCACGACATCGTCGCGCATCACATCACCACGATGTACCTGATGTCCGGCGGCGCGCGCTCCACCCTCGATCGCGATCCGGAGTCCGCCAAGGCCGCGCTGGTGACGCTGGAGTCGTCCGGGCGCACCGCGATGCGCGAGATGCGCCAACTGCTCGGCGTGCTGCGCGGCGCCGACGTCGTCGAGGTGGCGCCCTCGGCACCGCAGCCGGGGATCGCGGAGATCGACCGGTTGATCACCGACTCCCGCGCGGCCGGTCTGCCCACCGAGTACGAGGTGCTCGGCGAGCCGCGGTCGCTGCCGCCGACCACCGGGCTCACGCTGTATCGCGTCGTGCAGGAGGCGCTCACGAACGCGCGCCGACACGCGGGGAACGCGCGCGCCTTCGTCCGGTTGGAGTACCGATCGGATCGGGTCCTGGTGGAGATCTGCGACGACGGCGACCACGGCGGCGGTGGGTCGGCGATGGTGGGCGGCGGGTACGGTCTCCTGGGTATGCGCGAGCGCGTCGCGATGCACGGCGGGACGCTGGCGGCGGGCAGGCGCCCGGAAGGCGGATACCGTGTGACGGCGCTGGTGCCGCTGCCGCCGGCGGAGCCTGGAGAGGACTGGAACCGAGATGAGCGTGGACGCACCCCCGATCACCGTGCTGCTGGCCGATGATCAGCCGCTCGTGCGTCGGGGCCTGGCCCTGATCCTGCGCTCCGATCCCGGTATCGAGGTGATCGGCGAGGTCGGCGACGGCGCGCAGGCCGTCGAGGCCGCGCACCGGTTGCACCCGAACGTGATCCTGATGGACATCCGGATGCCCGTGCTCGACGGCGTCCAGGCCACCGCGCGGTTGTCCGAGGAACTGCCCGAGTGCCGGGTGCTCGCGCTGAGCACGTTCGACATGGACGAGTACGTGGTCGGCGCGCTGCGCGCGGGCGCGATCGGCTTCCTGCCCAAGGACGTCTCGCCCGAGGACCTGATCGCGGCGGTCTACACCGTGCACCTGGGCGAGGCCGCGGTCGCGCCACGACTGCTCACCCGGCTGATCGAGTCCTTCGTCAAGGCCCCGTCGGCCCCGCAGCCCTCGGCGACCGCCCTGCGCGACCTGACCCCGCGCGAGGTGGAGGTGCTGCGGCTGATCGCGGCCGGCCTGGACAACGCCGAGATCGCCGCGTCGATGAGCATCGGCGTCCAGACGGTCAAGAACCACGCGACGGGCCTGTTCGCCAAACTCGGCGTCCGCGACCGCGCCCAGGCCGTCGTCTTCGCCTACGAATCCGGCGTGGTCCAGGCGGGCCGGACGCCGTAACGCCGAGCCGGCCCCCGCGACCGCCGGGCGACCCGGGGCCCGCCGCGCCCGCGGAGCCGCCGGCGCCGGGGACGGCGGCGGCCGCGCGGGCGGGGCCGGTTCGAGGCGCGGGGTGGTCAGCGGCCGGTGAACTCGGGCTTTTCCTTGGCGATGAAGGCGCGCATGCCGGTGTCGCGGTCCTCGGTGGCGAACAGCGCGGTGAACTGGAGTCGTTCGAGCTCCAGGCCGGTGTCCAGGTCGACGTCGAGGCCGCGGTCGATCGCCTCCTTCGCCGCGCGCAGCGCGTAGGCCGGGCCGTTCGCGAATCGGGCCGCCCACTTCACCGCCTCGGCGTACACGTCCTCGGCCGGGACCACCCGGTCCACCAGGCCGATCGCGAGTGCCTCGTCGGCGGCGACGAAGCGGCCGGTGAAGATCAGGTCCTTGGCCTTGGCGGGGCCGATCAGCCGGGGCAGCCGCTGGGTGCCGCCCGCGCCCGGGATGATGCCCAGGGTGATCTCCGGCTGGCCAAGCTTCGCGGTGTCGGCGCATACCCGCACGTCCGCGCACAGCGCGAGTTCGCAGCCGCCGCCGAGCGCGAAGCCGGTGATCGCGGCGACCACCGGCTTGGGGATCTCGGCGACGGCGGTGAACGAGGACTGGAGCGCGGCGCCCCGGTCGGCCATGTCGACGTAGGACATGTCGGCCATCTCCTTGATGTCCGCGCCCGCCGCGAACACCTTCTCACCGCCGTACAGCACGACCGCGCGCACGTCGGCCCGCTCGCCCGCCTCCTGCGCCGCCGCCCGCAGCTCCTCCTGGAGTTGCCGGTTCAGCGCGTTCATCGGCGGGCGGCTCAACCGGATCGTGCCGACGCCGTCGGCCACTTCCAGGTTCACGAATTCGCCCATGACGCTCTCCTCTGGTCAGCCCTGATGGGTGACCCGACCTTAGGCGCCGGCGCCGGGCGGGGCCGCGAGCGGGGCCGCCACCGCGCGGGTCGCGGCCCCGTGTCGGCGCGTCGACGTCGGCGCGGCCGTCAGTGCGTCGGCGTCGTGGTCGCCGGTGCGCCGCTGCCCGAAGTCGCGCCCGCGACCCACTTGTCCCACGGCACGTTCCAGTCGCCGAAGCCGTTGTCCGGGTCCACCACGCGCTCGTCGGAGCCGGAGATGTCCACCACGTCGCCCGGGATCACCCGGTCGTACAGCCACTTGGCGTTCTCCTTCGTCATCGAGACGCAGCCGTGGCTGGTGTTCTCGCTGCCGAAGACGCTCGGGTCGGCCCAGTAGTTGCCGTGCACGAAGGTGCCCGACGTGGTGATCCGCATCGCGAACGGCACGTCGTCGATGTCGTACTCGCTGCCCAGACCCACGGTCTGCGAGTTCATCCGGGTCTTCTCGAATTTCTCGGTGATCGCCATCTTCCCGTTCCACGTGCTGTACTTCGGCGACTTGCCGGCCGTGATCGGGATGGTCTTGATCAACTGGTCGTTCTCGTACACCTTCATCGTGTGGGCCTTCACGTCCACCATCGCGATGCGCTTGGTGGCGGCCACCTTGAAGCTGTAGCTCTTGAACTGGTTGGCGATCGCGCCGTTGCCGACGTCGACCCCGCGCAGGTTCAGGTTGACCTTCACGTTCGTGCCGGGCGCCCAGTAGTCCCTGGGCCGGTAGTCCACCCGGGTGTCGTCGAACCAGTGCCAGGCGCCCTCGACCTTGGGCTCGACGTCGACGGACAGCGCCTTCTCCACGGCGGCCCTGTTCCGGACCGGGTAGTCGAAGGTCAGCGACACCGGGAAGCCGACGCCGACGGTGGCGCCGTCCTCGGGGCTGAACCTCGCGGTGACCTTCTTGTCGGCGGACACCGTGTTGAACGTCGCGCGCGCGGTGGTGGGCGTGTTGTCGGCGTTGGTGGCGGTGGCGTCGACCGTGTACTTGCCGCCGAGGGTGAAGGCGACCTTGGGCTTCCAGGTCTTGCCGTCCGGGTCGAGCGCGCCGTCGACCGGTTCGTTCCGCGCGTTGACGACCTTGACCTCGCCGAGCCTGCCCCCGTTGACCACGATCGTGATCGGCGCCTGCGGGTCGATCGCGGTCGCGCCGTCGGCCGGGGTCAACGTGATCGCCGCCGGATCGGCGCCCTTCTTCTGGTCGCCCTTGGCGGTCGCGGTGTTCCCACCGCCGGTCTTCCCGCCGTCGCCGTCACCGCCGTCGTCGGAGCAGCCCGACACGAGCAGGAGCGCGCCGAGTACCAGTGCGGACATCACGCGCCATCGGGCCCGGGACCGCCTCGACGAGAGCGGCTTCGATCCTGCTGACATGTACGGGTAGTCCCTTCATCCGGGGCCGAGCCGCGGCCCGGCCGGAGCCGAGAGCCACATCCCACAACCCATTCGACGAATCGAACATCCACCGCGGTTCCGAATTCCCGGTCATGAACGGGCAAATGCGGTGATCAAGGCCATCCTCCCGGACGATCGGCGTCACCCTCGCGTCGCCCGCCCGCGTAGACGTTGCTCACCGGGCCCGACGATCGGCCTCGACCAACTCGCGGACCAGCTCCGGATCCGGGTATCCGGGCCCCTCGGCGTCCCCGGCGGGCAACCGACGGATGATCAATTCGTATCCCCGCGCGAGGGAACGGGTCGGAGGTTGGGGCAGGACCGTGACGATCCGCTGGAGATCCGTACCCTCGGCAGCCTCCAGCAACCACTCCCACGTGTCACCGGGCGAACCGGCCCCGTCCGCGCCGCGATCCAGGTGCAGCACGGTGTGCGCGCCCTCCAGCACGGCGCCCAGCCGCAGCGGGTCGGACAGGTCGCCGACCGAGACCCGCAGGCCGGCCGCGCGCAACGCGCCGACCGCGCCCGGGTCCCGGACGGTGACCCGTACCTCGGCCCCCGAGGCGGCGAGTTCGAACGCGACGGCGCGACCGAGGGGTTGGTCGGCTCCGGTGACCACGACAGGCATGCCGGCAACCTAACTCAAACCCGGTATTCGTGAAGCTCGCGTGAAGACGGGAGCGCGCGCCCCCCGGTGGGGTCCCACGCGGCGACTTGAGGCGCTCTTCCGCGCTCGGCCGGTAGGGAACTGCGGTGTGGTCACTCACCGTTCATCGACAAAGCCACGAAATTCGGCCACAGTGGCCGAAATTCTACGCCGAATCGGCGGAAATCCTGTCGAGATCGCAACCCTCCGTACAGGCGCTCGTTGGGGTTTCGGGGCTCCCATGTCACTCTCCCGAGCGAAGCCGGGCCGGATGACTGGATTTGTTGTCACTGTTTGCGACAGCTTGGTCACACGAAGTCGTCTCGGGGGTCGGATCGTTCGCCCTCCGCGACGACCCGTGCACCTGATGCCGTACCTGATGACGCCCGGGCCCCGCCCGGATCCGCGATACACGGAGGATCCACATGAACCGCAAGCTCGGCACCCTCGCCGTAGCCCCCCTCGCCGCCGGCCTGCTCTTCCTGGGCGCGGGCGCCGCCGTCGCCGACGGCGGCAACGGCACCGTCGGCGACAACGGCTCGAACGCGTCGACCACGACCTCCACCACCACCAACAGTGGCAGCGGGAACGTGCTCGGCGGTGTCGACGGCAACTACAACGCCACGCAGCAGAGCGCGACCGGCGCGGGCGCCTCGAACCAGAACAACACTGCGGGCGTGAACGGCAACTCGGGCGTCGTGGTGATCGACCAGGACAACGCCAACATCGCCGAGACCTCGACCGCGATCCACCACTGGCACCCCTGGTTCTGAGCAGACCCGATCGGCCGGCTCGGCGCGCAGGTGGTGCGCTCGGCCCGGGGGTTGGCCGCGGCGGCCCGTTCGTTGGGTACCGGGGACCTGGCGGCGCGGATCGTGC